>DEMY01000090.1 GCA_002359425.1 Clostridiales bacterium UBA2658 | reverse complement strand
TACCTGCAAAATTTTGAGGACAGCGGCGATCTCGTCGGCTTTAAAAAAGGCATTGAAAGTCCTGTCCTGTCGGGCTTTTCCAAAGAGGAGCTTCAGGAATTCCGCGCGGCGGCCGCCCCATATGTGGGGGAGGTCATCCTGCGCAATTGACAAAGCAGCACAATATTTAGTGTTCGTTTGGGCAGTTTGTCCCTTGACAAACACAAGGTATCATCGTATGATAGTCGAACGGCGTTCCCGGCGGGGAACGGCGGGAGAGGATCTGTTCCCCAAGTTACTTAGGAGGTTTTTCATATGTATCAAGTAGTAAAGCGTGACGGGCAAGTCGTGGACTTCAATCTTTCCAAGATCGCCGTCGCCATCCAAAAGGCGTTTGACGGGCTGNNTCACAGCGGATTACGAGGGCAAGATTCGGGACGGCCTCATCAGCGTCGAGTCCATTCAGGACAGCGTGGAGGACGTACTGGTGCAGGCCGGTTATTCGGATGTCGCCAAGGCCTATATCCTCTACCGCAAGCAGCGCGAGAAAATCCGCAACATGGACAGCACCATGCTCGATTATAAAAAGCTGGTGGACAGCTACGTCAAGTCCATCGACTGGCGCGTAAAAGAAAACTCCACCGTCACCTACTCCGTCGGCGGCCTGATTTTGTCAAACTCGGGCGCCATCACGGCGAACTACTGGCTGAGCGAAATATATGACGATGAAATCGCAAACGCCCACAAGAGCGGCGATTTGCACCTCCATGACCTCTCTATGCTGACAGGCTACTGCGCGGGCTGGTCTTTGCGCCAGCTCATAACAGAGGGACTTGGCGGCATTCCCGGAAAGATCACCTCCTCCCCGGCGCGTCACCTCTCCACTCTTTGCAACCAGATGGTAAACTTCCTCGGCATCATGCAGAACGAATGGGCCGGCGCACAGGAGTTCTCCTCTTTCGACACTTACCTCGCCCCCTTCGTTAAGATCGATAAGCTCTCCTATAAAGAAGTCAAGCAGTGCATCCAGTGCTTCGTCTACGGCGTCAACACCCCGTCCCGCTGGGGCACGCAGGCCCCGTTCTCAAACGTCACGCTGGACTGGACCGTTCCGGCGGACATGGCCGACCAGCACTGCATCATCGGCGGCAAGGAAGCAGACTTCTGCTACAAGGACTGCAAGTCCGAAATGGACATGGTAAATAAAGCCTTCATCGAAATCATGATCGAGGGCGACGCAAATGGCCGCGGCTTCCAGTATCCCATTCCGACCTACTCCATCACGAAGGACTTCGACTGGAGCGAAACGGAAAACAACAAGCTTCTCTTTGAGATGACCGCGAAATACGGCACGCCCTATTTCTCGAACTATATCAACAGCGACATGGAGCCTTCGGATGTCCGCTCGATGTGCTGCCGTCTGCGTCTGGATCTGCGCGAGCTGCGCAAAAAGTCCGGCGGCTTTTTCGGCAGCGGCGAGAGCACCGGCTCCATCGGCGTCGTCACAATCAACCTTCCGCGTATCGCCTATCTTGCAAAGGACGAGGCAGACTTCTACAAACGTCTCGACCACATGATGGACGTCTCCGCCCGCTCGCTCGACACGAAGCGTACCATCATCACAAAGCTTTTGGACGAAGGTCTGTATCCGTATACGAAGCGCTATCTTGGCACCTTCGACAACCACTTCTCGACGATCGGTCTTATCGGCATGAACGAAGCTTGTCTCAACGCCAAATGGCTCCGCAAAAATCTCGGCGACCCGCGCGCGCAGGCGTTTTCAAAGGACGTTCTCAACCACATGCGCGGAAAGCTCTCCGACTATCAGGAACAGTACGGCGCGCTCTTTAACCTTGAAGCGACTCCGGCGGAGTCCACAACCTACCGTCTCGCGAAGCACGACGTAGAGCGTTTCCCGGACATCATCACAGCGGCGGAGCCGGGCGGCGACCCCTACTACACGAACAGCTCCCACCTCCCCGTCGGCTACACGGACGACATTTTCGAGGCGCTCTCCGTTCAGGACGAGCTTCAGACCCTTTATACGAGCGGCACCGTCTTCCACGCCTTTTTGGGCGAGAAGCTGCCGGACTGGAAATCAGCCGCAAACCTTGTCTACAAGATCGCAGAAAATTATCGTCTCCCTTACTACACGATCTCTCCGACCTACTCCATCTGCAAGAACCACGGCTACATCACGGGCGAGGTCCACACCTGCCCGGACTGTGGCGAACGCACGGAGGTCTACAGCCGCATCACCGGCTACTACCGCCCGGTTCAGAACTGGAATGCCGGCAAGACTGAGGAATTCAAGGAACGCAAGCTCTACGACATCGGCAGCTCCAAGCTCCGCAAAAGCCCTGCCCTGCAGGACGGCTCGCTTCTGGCCGGGGAGAGCGCACCCGCTGTTGACGCAAACGCAAAGACGTATCTCTTTGCCCGCACGACCTGCCCGAATTGCCGCGTCGCAGAGTCGTTTTTGGACAAGGCCGGCGTCAGCTATGAAAAGCTCATTGCAGACGACCACCTCGACCTCGCCAAGCAATACGGCGTCAAGGGCAGTCCAACCCTCGTTATCACGGACGGCGTAAACACCGAGCGCTACTATGGCGTGCCGGAAATCAAGAAGTTTCTCGCAACCGAACAGGTCGGATAAAAGCATATATAAAAAGGGCCGATGCCCACATCGGCCCTTTCTTTTTCTCAAAAAGCCCGCAGGGGCGAACTGCGTTCGCCCACATTCAGGCACACATAAAGGAGAACCCAACATGTACGATATTGTGATCATCGGCGGGGGCGCGGGGGGGGGNNGACCGCCGCGCTCTATGCCCGCCGCAACGGCAAATCCGCGCTCGTCATCGAAAAGGGCGGCTTCGGCGGGCAGATCACCTACTCCCCGCGCGTCCAGAACTTTCCCGGGACGCTCTCCATGAGCGGCAACGAATTTGCCGACAAAATGCTCGAGCAAATTCTGGCGCAGGGCGCGGATGTCGAGGCCGCGACCGCCACAGAAATCCGGGACGAGGGCGCAAAAAAGACCGTTCTCACCGAAGAGGGCGGCGAATTTGAAGCGAAAGCTGTCGTTCTCGCGGCCGGTGTCAAGCACCGTATGCTCGGACTGCCGGGCGAAACCGAACTCGTCGGAAACGGCATCAGCTTTTGCGCCGTGTGCGACGGAGAATATTACCGGGGCCAGACCGTTGCCGTCGCAGGCGGCGGCAACTCCGCTTTGCAGGAGGCGACGCTTCTGGCGGACCTCTGCAAGGAGGTCATTCTGGTGCAGGATCTCGACGATTTTACCGGCGAAAAGAAGCTCACAGAAGCGCTTTTGCAGCGTCCGAACGTCCGTGCCATCACGGGAACGGTCATTGACTCCATCAATACGGCAGACGGGGCCATTCAAAGTCTGACGCTCCATAATAAGGCGACGGGCAAAAAGAGCAGGCTCGACTGCGACGGCCTCTTTGTCGCCATCGGCCTGGTTCCCGAAAACGATGCGTTTAAAAACGTCGTACCACTGAACGAATACGGCTACGCCGCTTCCGGCGAGGACTGCGAAACCGGCACCCACGGTGTTTTCGCTGCTGGGGACTGCCGCGCAAAGCAGGTTCGCCAGCTTACCACCGCCGTTGCCGACGGCGCCGTCGCCGCGCTCGCCGCCTGCCGGTATATCGACGGCAGATAAAAAAGGCGGCCCGCAAGGGGCCGCCTTTTCTGTCAACGATATGGTTCCCTCATATCGCTCAATCCCACGAGGTAATCGACGCTGGTCTTATAAAACTGCGCGAGCTTCACAGCATAGGCCAGCGGCAGTTCTCGCTCGCCGCGCTCGTATTTTGAATACTGGGACTGGTCGCAGTGGAGCATGTGCGCGACTTGCCGCTGCGTCAGATCCGCATCCTCTCTGAGGTCTCGAATTCGTAATTGCATGTCACACAAACAGCCGGTCGTAGCCGACTTCTAAAACCGTTTTTAGCGCCTTCAGTTCATCGGGGTAAAGGTGCCGCTGGCCACACTCGATCTTGGCAAGCGCGCTTCTTGTGAGGTCACAGCCTATGACTTGCAGCCGCGCGGCAAGCTGTTCCTGCGTGAGTCCCCTTTTCTGCCGCAGCGCCTGCAAATTCTGTCCTATCGCCTTGCTGTATTCGTAATCCATCATCAATACCTTCCTGCACTTAATTGGTGCAATTATGTATTGATTTTATGCGAAGCTTGAGTTAAACTTGCACTATATTAGTGCTAGAAGGGGTTTTTCATGCCGGCCTACAACGAAATGTACCTCGCTCTTTTCCGTGCCACGGAAAAGGCGGCGAATATTTTGATCGAGGCGCAGCAAAAAATGCGAGGAACTTTACATCTCCGCATAGGATACGGAGCCAAAGCTCGTTACAATCAAAAATAACCGGGACGCGGAAAAATGACCGCGCCTCGGTTTTTTATGATACTTTCAGTTTCAGAATCAGATCCCGGTAACAAAGCTGTCAATCAGCCAAGCCCCGCCATCGGCCTTTTTTAACACCACATAAAAAGAGGTAATGGAGCCGCAAGCATATAAAGCCGAGTTTTTCGCAGGCTCCATCTCAACAGTGACAAAGATTTTGTATTCGTTTTCATTTGCAAACCCCGGCTTCTCTGCGATTTGCGGTGTTTTGGCCCAAACCATGCCAAAAGCATCGCCATCATGAAAAGTGGTATCAATGCATTCTTTTGTGCAATACGTTTTCATATGCTCATAGTCGCTTTTTTCAAAATCGCTGAAGAAATCTTCGACCACCTTTGTGGCCTCTGGATTTGTCTCAAAGACATTGTTATCCTTGGTTTCGGAATAGGGACTCTGCGCAACTGCACTTTCCGTCTCTTTTTTGGACTGAGTAAACCACCATACGCCCGCAAGGATTGCAACGGACAGGACAACAATCCAGATTGTAGTTTTTTTCTTCATCCATATACCTCTCATTGATCGGATCGGTTATTGGTCGTATCTGATGTGCAGTCATATGATAGCGCGATTGTCCACTATACGCTTTACTTTGTACCACCTTTTATATACTTTATTAGGGCGATACTTATTAATATTAACACAAATATTTTCAGACAAAAATAAATATAATTAGGCAACATTGCTCCCATTGCTATTTTACACTCCATTCACAATTCACATTTGAATAAGTTGAATAACGCATCACATTACCCAATGCATTCGTGGTTTGGGTTATTAAATTTATTTGAATAGAACCAGTAATTTTTTGTCTATCATACGAAATATGTAAATTATTGTAATTCAATTGCATCGAGACAAGATTTTTACTTGCGCCGTTTTGATATATTCTAACATCATCAATAGAAACAAATTGCCCATTCTGAATGTTGACCGTTGAATATACATCAATTCAATTTGGCAATATCCACCTTCATTTGAAACTGTCGTCCCCTTATAGTCTATTTGCTTAGAATACATCGCTTTTGGAGTTACTGCCGTAGCAACGCATTGCTCAACAAATATATCTTTGCCACGCTCAGGTTCAGGCACAGCAAAGGCTGAATTTGTAAGCACCATAGATAAAATCAACATTGATGTTAACAGGCGAATTCTTTTCATCTTTTTATTACAATTCCTCCATAGTATGAAAATATCTTTAATTCCCATATGGCTACGGTGGTATCACCTCCTTAAATTCATGAAATTGTAATCTTCTTAACGACTATCGTTTTATTTCACAATACTTTCAATTTTTATAAATTATAATCTTTTTATAATAATTTGTAAATACTCTTTTTTCATAAATTTAATCCTTTATTTTGTAATTTATGTGCTATGGTTGGTTTTTTCTTNNAATGCCGGATCACAACGAAATGTATCCGTTGCTGTTTCATGTAACGGGAAACATCTGTCATTTTGGCCGATGGGTAGAAAAAAGCGAGGAGCTGTACGCCTCCCCGATAAGAACCTAATCATAGCTGATCGAACTGAAAAAGGACCGGGGCGCGGTCATTTTCCGCGCCCCAGACTTTCTGTTATGCTTTCGGCTTTAAAATGAGGTTTATGAGCTTGTTTTTGACAACGATGGTCTTGACGATCTCTTTATCTTCCATGAGCCGCTGAATTTTTTCGTCGGCGCAGGCGATGGACTTCACCGTTTCGTCGTCCGCGTCCATGGGGACGATAACGGTGGTCTTGAGCTTGCCGCCAACCTGAACGGCGATCTCCTTTTCGGCATCAACCGTCTTGCTCTCGTCATACTTTGGCCACGGCTGCGTGCAGGCATAGCCCACAAAGCCCTGAATCTCCCACAGCTCGTCGCAGATGTGCGGCGCGAACGGGGAAAGAAGCGTCAATAGCGCCTTGATATCGCCCTTCGAGGGCTTATTGTCATAGTAGGTGTTGACGAGGGACATGAGCGTTGCAATAGCGGTGTTGAACTTCATGTTCTCAATGTCGTCGCCGACCTTTTTGATGGCCTTGTGGATTTCCGCTTCGTTGGCTTTTGAGTAGCCGTCGCCGG
>DEMY01000095.1:15191-28764 GCA_002359425.1 Clostridiales bacterium UBA2658 | reverse complement strand
CACAGTGTCGCGTGCGGGGCATTTTTGACGCCGATGAGGATGTTTTCGAGCGTGTGCGTCACCTCTCCGTAGCGGTCGAGCTGGTCGCGGAAAACATTCGTCACTAAAATGATTTCAGGGCCTATGAGGCGGCAGACCTCTTTCGACGCGGCCTCGTCGCATTCGACGATGGCAAACTGCTTTTTGGGCCGTCCCGTGAGCGTTGCGTTTTCAATAAACAAGGAGGTCACGCCGTTTATGAGGTTTGCCCCCGAACGGTTTGAAAAATAAGACCGCCCGTCGAGCCGGAACGCCTCCTCGATCATGCGCGCGCTCGTCGTTTTTCCGTTCGTTCCCGTGACGGCGATGCAGCGAACGTCCTTTGCGAGATAGCCAAGGATGTCCGGGCAGATTTTAATGGCGATCTTGCCCGGAATGGCCGTTCCGCCGCGACCAAAAAGCCGCAGTGCCCAAATCGAAAGCCTGCACAGCAGACAGGCGAAAAACACCCGAATTTTCTTCATAAAGCTTTATCCCAATCTATATCTTTTGTAGATGAATATAACGGCAAACCTCAAAACCCCGCACGATTTCAAACAAATATTGTAGGGGGCGGCCTTGCATGGCCGCCCGCTTTTTCGCCGTGCGCCGTGAAACGGCGGGCGGTCACGGGGAGATTGCGTTATTCCAGCATTTCGCGGAATTCTTCCTCGCTCAAAACGGGGACGCCCAAAGTTTGCGCCTTGGTGAGCTTTGACCCGGCGGCCTCACCCGCGACGACGTAGCTGGTCTTTTTGGAGACCGAGCCGCTGGCCTTGCCGCCGTAGCGGACGATNNAAGGTCTTTCCGGCAAAGCGGTCGTCGAGCATTGTCTCCTTACTCGAAAAGTCCACGCCCGCTCCGCGCAGAAGCGCAATCTGATGCTGAGAATGCGGGTCATGCAGCCATTCGACGAGGTAGTGCGCCGTAATGGGGCCGACATCGGGGATATTCTGCAATTCATCTTCCGATGCGGCAGCGAGCTTGTCAAGGTCGTCATAGTGCATCGCGAGCACCTGCGCAACCTTTTGCCCGACCTGCCGGATGCCGAACGCGCACAAAAGCCGCGCAAGCCCTGCGCCCTTGCTTTTTTCGATCGCCGCCATGAGGTTTTCGGCACTCTTTTTGCCCATGCGGTCAAGTGCCGCGACAGACTGCGCGTCGAGATAATAAAGCTCGGCGGGGGAGCTAACGAAACCGTTGTTGATGAGCGCTTCCGTGAGCGAAATGCCCAGCCCGTCGATGTCCATGGCCTCACGCGAGGCAAAGTGCGCGACATTTCGCAGAAGCTGTGCGGGACACTCGGCGTTCGTGCAGCGGGTTGCCGCGCCGTCCTCGTCGCGCTTGACCGGCGCGCCGCAGACGGGGCACTCGGTTGGAAGCCTAAACGGGGTTCTCTCGCTGTGGTGCTCATCTTTCACGACTTCGAGTACCTCGGGGATGATTTCCCCGGCCTTCTGCATGAGAACGGTATCACCGATGCGGATATCCAAGCGGTCGATGTTGTCTTGATTGTGCAGGGTCGCGTTCGTAACCGTTGTGCCCGCGAGACGGACGGCTTTTACAATGGCCTTCGGCGTCAAAACGCCGGTACGGCCGACCTGAACGACTATGTTTTCAACCACTGTTTCCTTTTTCTCTGGCGGGTACTTGTAGGCAATGGCCCACCGTGGCGCTTTCGAGGTGCTGCCGAGCTTTTCACGTTCGGCAAGCTCGTCTATTTTTGCGACCGCGCCGTCGATATCGTAGGGCAATTCCTCGCGATGTTCGCCGATATAGGCGACCTGCTCGCTGCATTCGGCAGCCGTTTTACAGAGCTTGTAGGGAATAACGGGAAAGCCGTATTCCCGTAGGGTCTCAAGCGTTTCCACATGTGTCTTGAAGCTGCATCCGTCGCAAAGCTGAATGTTATAGACGACAATGTCAAGCTTTCGCGCCGCTGTGATTTTACTGTTCATCTGGCGGAGCGAGCCGGCGGCGGCATTGCGCGGATTGGCAAAGAGCTTTTCGTCGTTTATTTCGCGCTCCGCGTTCAGCGCGGCGAAGGTGTCACGCGCCATGTAAATTTCACCCCGGACAATAAGCCGCGCAGGGCCGTTTTTCAGCTCCTTCGGAAGCAAACGGACGGTCTTTAAATTCTCCGTGACATCCTCGCCCGTGACGCCGTCGCCGCGTGTCGCACCCTGATAGAACCTCCCGTTTCGGTATTCGACCGCGATGGAAAGCCCGTCAACCTTAGGCTCGACCGACCAGACGGTCTCTTTGCCCAAAGCTTCGGCCGTGCGCGTGACGAAGCCGTCGAGTTCTTCATATGAAAATNNGAGTGGTCCGAAACAGTCGGCGCATCTTGGTTGTAGTATTCGTCGCTGTAACGGTTGAGTTTTTCCCGAAGTTCTTTGGCTTCCTCTATGACGTCCATTTCGGCGCTCCGTTTCGTAAAGTAAGTTGACTCAGGACGGGTCCTGTGCTGTTTGCCCCTGCTGCATCGGCAGGTAGACCGGTTGCCCGGCCGTATAGTAAGTCGAAGGCACCTTGCCGACAAGCACGGTCTCCGCGATGATGACCTTGGTTGCGACCTCCGTTGTACGGACCTCCCAGGGCATCAGCACGTGGATCTGTACGCGAACCTCCAGAACAATCTGATGCTTTGTTTGGTTGATGCCCGCCGAGACAAGCTCGCTCTTGAAGTCCGAATACGAGCTTGTGAGCATAACGACGCGAATGGGGATTTTTGGTCCGCGGCCTAGAAGCAGGTTCGAGCCCATGAGGTTTCCGAGCGGAATATTGATATCCAGTTCGCCCCGGTCCGTCGCGGCGATCACTTCGTTCAGAATTTCGGAAGAGAGCGCGTTAATGCGCGACATGTTTGCGGAGATGGGCGTGATATTCCCTGCGCTGTCAGTCTGAAGATCGACGAAGTAGTTGTAGCCATATTGTTCATTGCTCATCTTTTCGTTGATCTTCTCGTTTACGGTTGCCGTGATGCGGTCGATCGCTTCCGAAAGCGCCATATCGCCCGATACGCGCTTCAAAAAGTTTCCAACGAAGAGCAGTACGCCCGCTATGAGCAGAACGACAAGCAATGCGTGTAATGCCAGTCTTTTTTCCGGTGGCAGCGGACGTACGGGCGTAAAAAGCGGCGCTCGCGGCCTTGGCGCGCGCCTTCTTGGAAACAGCATGAGGACCACCCCCTATGCTGGTCTATGCGGCGCGCGCGGGAAAAATACGGCTAAACGGTTTACATAATTATTATACCCTTAACATTTCATCTACAGCCAGCATGACGCCGAGTTTGCCGGACTCGTAGGTCAAGCCTCCCTGCATGTAGCCGATGAAGGGTGCGCGGATGGGGCCGTCACAGGAAAGCTCAATGGAGCTGCCCTGAATGAAAGCCCCCGCCGCCATCACGACCTCGTCATCATAGCCCGGCATGGCCCACGGAACCGGCGTGACGTAGGAGTCAACCGGCGAGCCGTGCTGAATGCCGGCGCAGAATTTTAGGAGCTTGTCCTTTTCGCCGAACTCGATCATTTGAATGATGTCGTGGCGGTCCTCTGTCGGGGCGGGGGAGGTCTTGTAGCCGAGCGCTTCCAGCATCCCCGCGCAGAAAGCGGTTGTTTTTAAAGCCTGCGCCACAATGTGCGGGGCGAGGAAAAAGCCCTGATACAGCGCGCGGTTGGTGCCAATGGTGCAGCCGCATTCGCCCTCGATGCCGGGGGTCGTCATGCGCTTGGCGGCGCGATCGACGAGATCGGCCCGGCCCGCGATATAGCCACCCGTCGGGGCAAGGCCGCCGCCGGGGTTTTTGATGAGACTGCCCGCGATGAGGTCGGCGCCGGCATCCAAAGGCTCGCGCGGCTCGGTGAATTCGCCATAGCAGTTGTCTACCATGATGGCGGCGCTTTGGTTCACAGCGCGCACAGCTTTGACGATCGTTTCAATGTCCGAAACCGAAAAAGCCCTTCTGCTGCCGTAGCCTCTGGAGCGCTGGATGAGGACGGCGCAGATTTTGGGGTCGGATGCCGCCTGCTTGATGGCTTCCAGATCCGGCTCGCCGTCCGGCTTTAAATCGACCTGTTTATAGTCTGTTCCGTAATATTTCAGAGAACAATCCCCGTCGCCGGAGATGCCGATGGCGCACTGTAAGGTGTCATAGGGTGCGCCCGTGACGGATAAAAGCGTTTCGCTCGGACGGCACACGCCGAAAAGCGCTGTGGTAAGTGCGTGCGTTCCGTTTACAAAGCCGATGCGCACGAGCGCCTTTTCCGCACCGAAAACGCGGGCATAAATTTTATCCAAAGTTTCGCGGCCCAGATCGTCGTATCCATACCCGGTCGTTCCGGCAAAGCAGGCTTCCGAAACGCGGAACTCCTCGAAAGCCGCCATGACCTTTTTCNNCCGGATTCTACCGTTTCCGCGAGCGCTGTTACCTCTGATGAAATGTCGTAAACTCCCATTGCCGCCCCTTATTCCGCCGCGAGGGCGCAGAGCAGCGCCAGAACAAGCTTTGGCATATCTGCAAAATCCGAGACCTTTGCAACGCTTGCGGGGGAGTGGATGTTGCGGATGGGTGCGGAAATGGCGACCACCTGACGGCCGGCCCCGCCGCGCTGGATGAGTCGCGCGTCTGTGCCGCCCGCGATGCGGGTCTTGGTCTGCCACTTGATATTGTTTTTATCGGCGGTTTCGGTCGCGAGCTTCCAGAGAGCGGGCGTGTAGAGCGTACCCCCGTCCATAAACGGCAGAACCAGCCCTTCGCCGAGCTTGCAAATTTTTTTACTCTCGCCCACGCCCGGCAGGTCCGCCGCTGTGGTGCCCTCCAAAACGATGGCAACGTCCGGCTGCACGCGGGCGGATACGATCTGTGCGCCGCGCGTGCCGACCTCCTCCTGAACCGTGAACGCAAACGTGCAGTCGCAGGGCAGGTCGGATTCAATGAGCTTTATCATGGCCGCACAGCCGACGCGGTCGTCGATAGCTTTGGCCTTCAAAAAGCCGTCGCCAAACTCCAGAACGCTGTCCTCAAAAACACCCTCGTCGCCGAGCGAGACGAGCTTTTCGGCTTCTTCCTTACTCTGCATGCCGATGTCGATATACATGTCGTCGAGCTTCGGCACCGTCTTCTCCTCACCCTTTTCAAGCAGGTGGACAGGCTTGATGCCGATGACGCCGCGAATGCCGTCCTTGCCGATATAGACGCGCTTTCCGATGACAACCCGGCGGTCAACACCGCCAATGAAGTCAAAATGCAGAAAACCGTTTTCGTCGATATTTGTAATGATGATGCCGACCTCGTCCATGTGAGCGGCAAGCAAAATTTTGCGGTTCGGCGTTACCTTCCCCTTTTTTGTGACGATGAGGTTTCCCATCGCGTCCGTCGTGACGCTGTCCACGTGCGGCATCACACGCTCTAAAATGTAGTCGCGCACCTCGTCCTCGCAGCCGGAAGCGCCGCTCAGGATGCAGAGCGTTTTTAATGTGTCAAGCATTCTGTGTGTCTCCTTCCTTGCCGAGCGCAAGCGCAAATTCCGAAATGAGCGTTTACCCCGCCTCCGCGTCTGAAAGGTCCATCGTTTCGGCTGGCGTCTGCATACACCGGATCGGAAGCGAGACGACCGTTGTCGCCACGCCCGTGCGGGAGACCTGAATGGGCCATCCATTTGTTCCCGTGTTGCCGCCCATGATTTCGAGCTGATAGGGAATGTCCTTTTCCTTGGAGATGGCAATAATCTTTTCAGTGAGCACCCTGTGCATGTTTGGGCCGACGCCGATGGCTGCGCCCTTGCGCAGTTCCATCGTCTCTCCCTTTTTTGTGTCCGGTGTCGAGGCAAAGGTTACATCGAGCGCGACGGCATAGTCCGGCTCGACGCTGTATGCTCCGACAATTGCACCGCGTGTGCCGAGCTCCTCCTGCGTTGAAATAAGGCAGTACAGATCGACGTCGAGGTCCTTGTCCGCGAGCGTCTCCATGAGCTTTAGAATGATGGAAACACAGGAACGGTCGTCGAGCGACTTGCCGCTCAGAACGGTTTCGGTCAGTTCATAGACGCCGCCCGCGTAAACGACGGGGGTTCCGAGCGGAACCTGTTTTTCAGCCTCCTCCTGCGTGAGGCCGACGTCGATAAAGAGCTTGTCCGCGTCGATGGATTTTTCCATCTCGTCCTCCGTCAGGTAATGGACAGGCAACGTTACGATGACGCCGAAAATGGGCGGGTCTGTGAGAATTTTTACCTCGCGCGCCGGAAGCATCCGCTGATCAACGCCGCCGAGGGTCGAAAAGCGCAAAAAGCCCTCCTCGTGGCCCGTTACGATGAGACCGATCTCGTCCATGTGCGCATCCAGCATGAGCTTTTTTGCGCCGGGTTTGCCGCAGCTTTTGACGGCAATGAGGTTTCCCATGGCATCCGTGTGTATTTCATCCGTGTAAGGAGCGAGCTTTTCCTTCACATACGCGAAGGCCCTGTCCTCAAAGCCCGAGGGGGCCGGGAGGGAGCAAAGCTCCATGATCGTTTCTTTCAGTTCCAAATCGGTTTTCCTTTCTGCTGTGATGGTTTATTCCAAGCCCAAAACGATGCTGCGGAAGGTATTTCCGCGCTCAACGAAGTTTTTGAATTTGTCAAAGGACGAGCAGGCGGGGGAGAGAATGACGACGTCGCCTTCCTCCGCGCTGTTTGCGGCGGCAAGGACCACCTCTTTGAAGTCGTCTATGATGTAAATGGGCAGGGTCAGCCGGTTATAGCCCGGTGTATCCAGAACGGCCTTTTTGATGCGCTCGGCAGTCTCGCCCGTGAGATACAGGGCCTTGACGCGCTCGACAATCTCAGTGCCGAGATCCTCGAACGGAACGTACTTGTCGTGTCCGCCGGCGATAAGGATGGGCTTTACCTTTGTAAAGCAGCGCAGGCCCGCGATGGTGCGCGTGGGGCTTGAGGCGATCGAGTCGTTGTAGAACTTGACGCCGTTCCACTCGCGGATAAGCTCAATGCGGTGCGCAACGCCAGGGAAAGTTTTTGCGACGTGGCGGAAGGCCGTGTCCGTAATGTATCCGTCTGTCGCCGCGTAAGCTGCCATGAAGTTTTCGACATTGTGTATGCCGGGAATGAGAATGCCGGAGGTCGTGTCGATCTCCCTGACCTCATAGTTGTGCGCGGAATAAATGAGTTCGTCCACGCAGAAGCAGCCGCTCGGGATCGAATGTCCGTAGGCAAAATAACGGATATCGCTTTTCGCCTCGCTCGCAAACGCAGGCGTGTGCGCGTCATCTGCGTTCAAAACGAGGCGGCAGCTTTTGTCCTGCATTTTATAAATGTTCGTTTTCGCGTCGATGTAGTCCTCCAGCGTCGGATGCACGTCCAGGTGGTTCGGGGAGATGTTTGTAATGACCGCGACCTCCGGCCTGCACTTCATGCTGTGGAGCTGAAAGGAACTGAGTTCGAGCACCGCGAAGTCGTTCTTCTGCATCTTCGGAACCTTATCGAGCAGCGGCGCGCCGATGTTGCCGCCGAGATAGACCGTGTGGCCAGACTCCTTTAATAAAGTGGCGATGAGGGTTGAGGTTGTTGTTTTGCCGTCGCTGCCCGTGACGGCTATGGTGTGGCAGGGGCATACCTTGAAAAAGGCCTCCATTTCGGAGGTCAGCTCGCTGCCGTTTTTGACAGCCTCGACAAGCTCCGGCGTGAATGGGTGCAGGCCCGGCGTGCGGAAAATGACGTCCTCGGTCAGCTCCCCGAGATAGTCCTCGCCCAGACGCAGCTTCGCGCCGCGCTCCTTTAGAATCTCTGCATCTGCGAACTGGAGCGGTGTGCGCTTGTCGCGGACAGTCACGTCGCAGCCGTGCGATAAAAGAAGCTCTGTAAGGGGCGCGTTGGATACGCCGTAGCCCACGACCGCGACGCGTCTACCCTTCAGAGAGGAAAGATATTCTTCTAAAGTCATATTCAGAACCCACCTTTCAGAGCAATCATTATAACGCAAATGCGCTTCGTTGACAACCTATTTATGCCGGGTCTGTCAGTTTGACTTGCAAGCAGGCGTTTGCTGCGATATAATATAGATTAAAAGTGTTTGAGTCCGCCGGGGACGGAAAGATGAAGCCCTCCGTCCCCGTATCTCAAAGCCGGCGCGCGCGTTCCGACTGTTCATACCTATGCCGTCGTGCCAAACTTCGTTCATACCACAGGAGGAAACCACAAAATGACAAAGCTTTCGCCTTCCATACTTTCCGCGAATTTTGCGGATTTAATGCCCGATATAACGGCTGTTCAGAGCGCCGGCGCGGAGTATCTGCATGTCGATGTGATGGACGGTATTTTCGTACCAAACATCTCCATCGGCATCCCGGTCGTCGCGTCGCTCCGCAAAGCGACGGACATGTTTCTGGACGTGCACCTCATGATCGATCGGCCGCACCGCTATGTGAAAGCCTTTTGCGATGCGGGTGCGGATTTGGTCACGTTCCATTTGGAGGCTGACCAGCCGCAGGACCTGTTCGACGCCATCCGCGGGGTCAAAAAGTGCGGTAAAAAAGTCGGGCTGTCCTTAAAGCCGCTTACGCCGTCCGAAACGCTGCTGCCGTACATCGGCCTTTTGGACCTCGTTCTCATCATGACCGTCGAGCCGGGCTTTGGCGGGCAGAGCTTCATGGAGGATCAGCTTCCCAAAATTAAGGCTGTCCGCCGCATGATCGACGGATTGAACGCGGGCTGCGAGCTTGAGGTGGACGGCGGCATCGACCCCGTTACAGCCAGGGCTTGCAAGGACGCAGGCGCAAATGTGCTTGTTGCCGGAAGCGCCATTTTCAAAAAAGACGACCGCAAAGCCGCGATGGACGCCATCAGAAACGCATAACATAAAAGGAGCACACCCGTATGGCCTTTTTTCCGCCCTCCCTTGAAAACCTCATCGACAAATTCGCCGCGCTTCCCGGTGTCGGCAAAAAGAGCGCGCAACGGCTTGCGTTTTATGTCCTCTCCCTGCCGGATGGGGAATCGGAGCGCTTTGCGCAGGCCATTTTGGACGCGAAAAAGAGCGTCCACTGCTGCCCCGTGTGCCAGAACCTGACAGACGGAGAGAAGTGCGCCGTTTGCGCGGACGAAAAGCGCGACAAGGGCGTTATCTGCGTCGTTGCCGAGCCGCGCGACGTGCTGTCGTTCGAGCGCGGGCGCGAGTACAAGGGCGTTTACCATGTTCTGCATGGGGTCATGTCCCCTATGAACCATATTGGGCCGGACGATCTCAAAATTTCAGAGCTTGTAGAGCGCGTATCCATGGGCGGCGTCGAGGAGGTTATCATGGCGACAAACCCGGACACCGAGGGGGACACCACCGCTATGTACGTTTCGCGCCTCCTGAAACCCTTTGGTGTCAAGGTGTCGCGCCTTGCCTACGGTATCCCGGTAGGCTCCAATTTGGAGTATGCGGACGAGGCGACCCTTTCGCGCGCTTTAGAGGGCCGTCGCGAAATGTGACTTTTTTCTCTTGCAATTTGAACAAAAACGTGTTAATTTAATTATAGAAACTTATCATAGCCGCAGTGTCGGGCAAGTATAATCATGTGATTTATTGGAAATCATCATTCCTATGGGGCGTCCGAAAGGCCCCGCCTTTTCATTTTGGAATTTTGTACGCGAGTACATCTTCATAGATCAAAATCAAATGGGTAATTTGCGACGGCTACCATTATATCCGCGTTGCAGGGCGGTTATAATGTTTTCTGAACGTCCGTTTCTTACTATACCCAGTTACATTCTGATCGCATATTTTTTCATATTTCAAAGGAGAATTCTATCCATTATGGCATCAAAATTGAAAATTATCCCCCTTGGCGGACTCAACGAGATCGGCAAAAACCTTACGGTCTATGAGTATGGCGACGACATTCTTGTTGTCGATTGCGGCCTGAGCTTTCCGGACGAGGAGATGTACGGCGTTGACATTGTCATCCCGGACTTCACCTACCTTGTCCAGAACAAAAACCGCATTCGCGCCATCGTTCTGACGCACGGGCATGAGGACCATATCGGCGGCTTGCCGTACCTTCTGCGGGACATCGACGCCCCGCTCTACTGCACGCGCCTGACAGCCGGCCTCATCAAGCTCAAGCTCGAGGAGCATGGCCTTCTCGAAAAGACCACGATCAACGAAATGGAGGCCGGTCAGAAATTCCGCGCGGGCTGCTTCGGTGTGGAGCTTATCCACGTCAACCACAGTATCGCGGACTCCGTCGCGCTTGCCATCAGAACGCCGATCGGCGTCGTTATCCACACGGGCGACTTTAAGATCGATGTGACGCCGGTCGAATCCGGCATGATTGATCTGACCCGCTTTGGCCAGCTCGGAAAAGAGGGCGTCCTCATGCTGCTGGCAGACTCCACGAACGTTGAGCGCCCGGGGCATTCGGAGAGTGAGTGCTGCGTGGGCGCGCGCTTCGACCAGCTCTTCAAGGACTGCGACAAGCGAATTATCGTGACGACCTTTGCATCAAACGTCCAGCGCCTTCAGCAGGTCATAAATTCGGCGGCAAAGTATGGCCGCAAGGTCGCTGTCACGGGCCGGAGCATGGAGCAGGTCATGCGCGTCGCCGTAGACCTCGGCTACATGACCGTGCCGGACGGGACGCTCATTGACATCAATCAGATTAACTCTGTTCCGAAGAAAAAGCTCGTTATCATCACGACGGGCAGTCAGGGTGAAGCCATGTCCGCCCTATACCGCATGGCATTTTCCGAGCACCGTCAGGTCGAGATCGACGCAGGCGACCGGGTCATCATCTCCGCCTCCGCCATTCCGGGCAACGAAACGACGATTGGCCGCGTGATCAACGAGCTGTTCATGAAGGGCGCGGAGGTCGTTTACGACAAGCTTGAGGGTCTGCACGTCTCCGGCCATGGCTGCCGCGAGGATCTCAAAATGATGATGGCGCTGACCCAGCCAAAATTCTTCATGCCTGTTCACGGCGAGCAGCGCCATCTGCGTACGCACGCCGAAGTCGCGAAGACCATGGGCATTGACCCGAAAAACATTGTTGTTGGCGACATTGGCCGCATCGTTGAGGTCACGAGAAAGAGCGTAAAGCTTGGCGGAAACGTCCCGGCGGGCAAGGTGCTGGTGGACGGTACCGGCGTTGGCGACGTTGGCAGCGTCGTTCTCCGCGACAGGCGGCATCTGGCGCAGGACGGCATGGTCGTCATCGTCATGACGCTTTCAAGCGAGGACGCAAGCCTTATTTCCGGCCCGGACATTGTAACGCGCGGCTTCGTCTATGTAAAAGAGGCGGACGCGCANNTCAAGCGCGTCGTTATGGAGAGCTTAGAAAGCTGTGAAGCGCAGCACATCACCGATTGGGCGACCATCAAGGCCAAGGTGAAGGCGAACCTCTCCGGCTATCTCTATAAAACAACAAAGCGCAGCCCGATGATTCTTCCTGTTATTATGGAGGTCTAAGCCGCGAAAAAAACCGACCGCAGGCGTGCTTCAGCGGCGTCTGCGGTCGGATACATAAAGGAGCAGGAGATGAATATTTCTGTTTTCGACGCACACTGCGACAGCGGCTCAGTTGCGTTGCGCGAGGGGAAAAGCCTTCGCGAAAACGATTTGCATATTGACTTTACGCGCGGAACAAAATTTGGCCGCTGGGCGCAGGTGTTTGCCGTTTATGTAAGCCGAGAGAACGGCAGCTTTGAGGAGATGGACTATTCAAAGGATCAGCCCGCCACTATTCTCGTTCCGAAAGCGGATGCGCTTTTGACATTCATTCTGTCGGAAATTGAAAAAAACGCCGACCTTGTGACGCTCTGTCGTACAGCGGCGGAAATAAAAGTGGCAAACGACGCCGGAAAGGGCGCCGCGCTCCTTTCGGTCGAGGGTGCAGAGCTTTTGGGCTGCGACCTCGAAAACCTCAGGCACGCCTACGACCGTGGCGTTCGCATCGTGAACCTTTGCTGGAACTACGACAATGCTCTGTGCGGCGCGGCAAACGGCGCGACCGGCGACGGGCTGACGGAGCGGGGGAGAGCGTTTGTTCGCGAAATGCAATCCATGGGTATGGCGGTTGACCTCTCGCACAGCTCGGAACGCACGTTCTGGGATGTCTGCGAAATTGCCGAAAAGCCGCCGTTTGCAAGCCATTCGGACGCAAAAGCGCTCTGCGACAATCCTCGTAATTTGACGGATGCGCAGTTTACCGGGCTTATCAAAATGGGCGGCGCTGCGGGACTCAACATGTACCCGCACTTTTTGGAGGAAAATGGCGACGCTTCAATTGGAACCGTCGTGCGCCACGCGGAGCATTTTTTGTCGCTCGGCGGCGAAAAGACTGTCTGCCTCGGTGGAGACTGGGATGGCGTCGATTATCTGCCGCGCGGCCTTTCCGGTATTCAGAGTGTCGCCGAACTCTATGAAGCGTANNTGCTGCGCCAAAACTGGAAAGAGGACCTTGTGCGCGACATATTCTACAACAATCTGTTCGATTACATTGGGAGAGCGCTGTGAACATTCAGATTTTCGGAAAAACAAAGTGCTTCGACACAAAAAAAGCCCAGCGCTACTTTAAGGAGCGGGGCGTCAAGTTCCAGAGCATTGATCTGCCGCGCTACGGCATGAGCCCAAAAGAGCTTGAAAGCGTCATTTCCTGCGTAGGCATTGAGAACCTCATCGACTCGAAAGCGCGCAATGCGGATATCCTCAAATATCTTGCTCATGACGCAGACAAGCTCCAAAAGCTCCTTGACGATCCGTCTCTTATCAAAACCCCCATCGTGCGAAATGGCAAAATAGCCACCGTTGGCTACTGCCCGGATGTATGGAAAACATGGGAATGAGAGCACCAATAGGTTTACATAATTATATAACTGGAGGTAAAGACATGGCTTTCAAATGGACAAGTGACTTGGAGACCGGCAACGCAATCATCGACGGGGAACATAAGAAGCTGATTCAGGCGGCGGATGATCTAGTCGAAGCCTGCGCACAAGGCAAGGGGAGACAGGTGGTCAACGATGCGGTGGAGTTTCTTTTAAACTACACAAAAACACATTTTGCGCACGAAGAGGAGCTTCAGCAGAAGTATAAGTTCCCCGCCTACCCGGCGCATCGGACCTGGCATCAGAGCTACGTCAGGGAGATGGAGAACGTTTCTAAAGTACTCAAGGCGGAGGGGCCGACCATTTCCATTGTTGCGGAGGTCAATACCCGCGTCAGCGAGCTTATCACGCACATCAGGACCATGGATGCAAAGCTCGCGCAGCACATTAAGAGCGTTCAGTGACGCCTCTAATGTCAGGTGCAAAAAAAGAGACTGCCAAAAGGCAGGTACTTTTTTTGATATGGAACTTAGTCCATAACGTAGGGAAGCAGAGCGACCTGACGGGCGCGCTTGATGGATTCCGTAAGCTCACGCTGATGTGCAGCGCAGGTGCCGGTCGTGCGGCGGGGCAGAATTTTGCCACGCTCGGAAAGGAAACGGCGAAGCTTTGCGGTGTCCTTGTAGTCGATATATTCGCTCTTGTCTGCGCAGAACTGGCAGACCTTTTTACGCTTGTGGTTCTTGTTACGATTG
>DEMY01000095.1:13184-15159 GCA_002359425.1 Clostridiales bacterium UBA2658 | reverse complement strand
CCTCGCGGTAACCGGAGTTGTCATGATAGCCGGAATCCGACCCGTCGCGGCGCTTGCTTTCGCCGAAGTAGACGTTGTCTGCAACGACCTCCGCAGAGCGGCGCTTATTGCCGTCCTTGTCCTGCCAGTCGCGGATTTGCAGACGGCCGGTGACGACCGCCATACTGCCCTTCGGGAAGTACTTGGAGACGAATTCGCCTGTCTGCCGCCATGCGACGCAGTCGATGAAGTCGGTCTGCTTTTCTCCGCCGTCCTTAGGCGCAAAGTCGCGATCCACGGCGAGGGAGAAAGAGGCCACCGGTGTTCCGGCGGACGTGTANNGATCGTGATGTGGTTCAGCATAAAACTGCCTCCTTACGCCGGGCGAACAGTGATCAGGCTGCGGATGACGCTGTCCGTGATGCCAAGGATACGGTCGAGTTCCGCGGGGAAATCGGGAGAGGATGTGAACTTGACGAGCACATAGTAGCCTTCGGTGAGGTAGTTGATCTCATAAGCGAGTCTGCGCTTGCCCATAAGCTCCATCTCGTCAACAGTACCGTTCTGCTCGACAAGCGTCTTGAACTTCTCAACGACGGCGGCGGTGTCCTCCTCGCTGAGGTTCGAGTTGATGATGTACATCAGCTCGTACTTTTCGTTTGTCTTTGCCATATTTGCACCTCCTTCTGGACAAATGGCCCCCAAAATAGGAGCAAGGATAGCTTGCCGAATTCCGGCAAGCTATCCTATTATACACGAAAATCTTGAATTGTCAAGAAATTTGCGGAATTTGCCCTTTTTTCAGCTTACGCGAGGCCGAGCGTGATGATAGCCATTTCATAGACCTCTTCAGCGTCGCAGCCGCGGGAAAGGTCGTTGATCGGCGCGTTTAAACCTTGCAGGATCGGGCCGTAGGCCGCGAAGCCGCCGAGACGCTGGGCAATCTTGTAGCCGATGTTGCCGGCTTCAATGTTTGGGAAAATAAATGTGTTGGCCTGACCGGCGACCGGGGAGCCTTTGCACTTCTGCGCAGCGACGACGGGGGAGACCGCCGCGTCGAACTGAAGTTCGCCGTCGATGGCGAGCGACGGGTCCATGGCCTGTGCGCGCTCGGTCGCGTCGTGGGATAGCGCAACGGTGCCGCCCTTGCCGGAGCCTTTGGTAGAAAAGCTGAGGACTGCAACCTTCGGGTCGATGCCGAAAATCTTTGCGGTCTTTGCGGTTTCAATGGCGACCTCGGCGAGCTTGTCCGCCGCGGTCACGGTGACGTTGCCTTCCTTATCCTTGCTGTCCTGATAGTCGATGTTGACGGCGCAGTCGCCCATAACGAGCTTTTCGTCGTTACGGACAAGCAGGAAGCAGGAGCTTACGAGATGTGCGCCGGGCTTTGTTTTGACGATCTGGAGCGCCGGACGAATGGTATCCGCCGTGGAATAAGTTGCGCCGCCGAGAAGACCGTCCGCCTTGCCCATTTTGACAAGCATTGTGCCGAAATAGTTGCCCTTTTTGAGAGCGGTACGGCACTCGTCCTCNNGCGCAGGGCGACCATTTCAGAGACCATGGCGTCGAACGCGGGGTAATTCTCGGGGTCGGCAAACTCAACGCCGGTGAGGTCAAAACCGCCCTTTTCAGCGGCAGCTTTAATTTTTTCAGGGTTGCCGCAGAGAAGTACGTCCATGATGCCGTCTTTCTTCAAACGGGCCGCGGCTTCAAGGATGCGGGCGTCCTCGCCTTCGGTGAAGACGATCTTCTTCTTGCTGGCTTTGAGCTTGCTGACGATTTCATCAAACATATGTAGTTCCTCCAATACACAAATTGAACTCCAAGTATTATACACCACCCTGTCAATAAAACAAGGGAGAAATATACAGTTTTCAAATCTTCCGTATCGTGAGAATTCGCTTGCGTATTCGACTTTTTGGCTTATAATATAATTTAATACAAAAACGGCGCGAATCAGGCGCCAAGGACTGCTAGGCATTTTTATGGCAGACGT
>DEMY01000095.1:8555-13163 GCA_002359425.1 Clostridiales bacterium UBA2658 | reverse complement strand
GGAACCTGCTTTCGGAGATCGCGTGCGACGACTATGAAGGTCGCGGGCTTGGCCATGCCGTCCTGCAAAAGCGCAATCAGGCCATGCTCGTCTCCCGCCTCACGCTGCACGTTGAAAAAACGCCTGTCTATGGTGAAAAGGTCGTCGTCTCCACATGGGAGCGTTTCATGAAAGGCCCGTTTTTCTATCGGGAATACGAGATCAAAAAGGAAAACGGCAAGGTCCTCATTTCCGGCTCAGGTCTTTGGATGCTGGTGGACACCGAGGCAAAGGAGATACTTCGCCCCGAAAAGCTCACCGGGGGCAACCGCCAGCAGAATGAGCGCAAGTCGGACTGCCCCGTATGCACAAGACTCAAAAAACGGGACGGCCTCGCACTTCTGGGCGAGCGTCCCGTCTATTGGTCCGATCTTGACGCGAACGGACATGTCACGAACGCCGTCTACGGCCGCATTGCAACGGACTTTCTGCCTGAGGAATACTGGGGCCGTGAAATTCGTGACTTTTCCATCAACTTCAACATGGAGGTCTGTCCGGACGAGACGCTTCAAATCTTTGGCGAGCCGACGGAAAGCGGTTTTTTCGAGCAGGGCGTTACAGGCGATAACGTCCACTATATTTGTCAGTTTGGATTTTAGGATGGCGCATTCATATATATTGTATATTGTTATATATAGTGTTGTTATATATAGGAATGTATAGTGACATCCCGTGGGGGTAATGCTCTCTGCTTTGCGGCGGCTGTATATGGTATCGGAGCTTCGGCAGCATTTTCTGCCGAGGCTCTTTTTGCCGTCTACGCGCTATTTTAACAGAAAAGAGGAAAACGCACCCGAAAATATTTTTGCATTAAAACTTGCGGTTTGGTTATAAATATTACAAACGACAACAAAATAGTTACAGAAAACTTTATATAAACTACTAAAAATTACGTTAATTAATTAACTACCATTGACATGACATGGCTTGCTTTGTTACGATACTCGGCGTGCTTCACGTAATTGGCAATCAAGTGGGAAGTGTAGTGTGAATATGAGCACGATAATGCCATTAAGTGGGGATTATAGGGCATTTGCGAGACCGGGCGAAAACTTGCGCCCGGCGCGTCATGTTCTGACTATCTTTGCAACTGCCTGCAAGTACAATTGCACATGCGACGGCGGGACACGCCGCGCAAATCAAATGCTTCTGAAAAAGGAGGTCTGACTTTGAAAAGGATACTGAAACTGATCCCGGCAATCGCCATCGCTGCTGCCCTGAGCGGCGGCGCGAATGCGGCCTACGACTCGAATACGAACTATGCACAGATTATGGTGCAAGCGGCCGCTGCCGGCGACTATGCGACTGGGCAGGCGGCAGAAGCCGCCCGCAACGAGAAGATTGCTGCTCTCGGCCTTTCCGACCAGCCCTGCACATTCAATGACCTGATGTTGCTTTCAAAGATTATCTACGCGGAGGCCGGTTCCGAATGGCTCAGCGACGAATGGAAGATGTCTGTCGGGGAGGTCGTTTTGAACCGCGTGGCGAGTCCGGAATTTCCGAACACGATCGAGGAGGTCCTTGCCCAGCCCGGACAGTATTATGGCTCGAACAGCCGATATTTCAACAGTTTGATCCCGAGTGAGCGCTGCGCCCAGTGCGCGATGCGCCTTTTGAATGGCGAGCGTATTCTGGAGCCGGCCGTTGTCTTTCAGGCGAACTTCCGCCAGGGCGGCGGCGTCCAGAAGGCTTATTACGACAAGACGCTCGGCTGGACCTATTTCTGCTATAGCAGCCGGCTGTACCTCTATCAAGCCGCATAAAAAGAGGGCCGCTGTAAAAGCAGCGGCCCTTCTATGATTTACCCTTCGTCTAACGCAGCGCAGAGCGCTTTTTTGCAAAATAAAAGCCCCGTAACATCTGAACCGCCCCAGAGATAACGGACAAAGAATAAAAAGCCCTGTCGTAGAATAATGTAAGATTACGCAGCCTGACGCCGCTTTTCAAGTGGTGTCAGGTGTGTTTTTGTTTGGATGCGCTCATTGTTGCAAAAATCTATGTATTCGTCGATAAGTTGTCTTGCTTCATCAAAAGAGGAAAGCTTACGGCGATAAATACATTCAGTTTTAAGAATGGAAAAGAAATTTTCAGCCAAAGCATTGTCATAGCAGTTACCACGTCTTGACATAGACGGTGTAATGCCGTACTCTTTGGTTAGGTTGAAATATGCTTGTGAGGTGTATTGAAGCCCTTGGTCGCTGTGGAGGTACAACTCCCCGGCGGCCGCTTCTTTTTCCACAGCAAGTTTGATCGTATTCAAGACGAGATTTACCGTCTCTTGTTGGACTCGTATCGGAGTGTCAGAAAAGCTGTGGTAAAACTTACGGTTACCGACGAGTTCAAATTTGGATGGAACGTAAGAAATCTTTGCATTTCAACCCTAAAACGGTTCTCCGCATCATGAATAAATATGCTTTGCTCTCTGAAATACGTCGTCGTAAGAAGTACAGGCAGATGGGGCAGCAGCTTCACAAATATGAAAACCGGTTAAATCGCAACTTTGTTGCCGACAGACCTAATCAAAAATGGGTAACGGACATCTCATACATACACACGGCCCAAGGTGTTCTATATCTGTCTATGATTCGCGATCTCTTTGACAACAGCATTGTCGCCTACAAGACCGGAACCGAACAGACGTATTGCGCGGCAGTAATCTACGGCGCTTTATAATATAGTCGTAGTAGCCGCTGCGTGATACCCCAAAGAATTTGCACATGATTCTTACCGGATATTTCTCTGTACGGCAATAGATTACTTCATATTTTATGGCAGCTTTCACTTCCTTCCAGCGCGACGTGAAGAAAATCCCGCAGCAACTCATTCTCCATTTTTAACCGCTTGTTCTCGTATTTGTATTCTTGCAATGTGACGGCAGGCTTACGCCCCCGTCTCTTTGTTGAAAGTCCTGCTTCTTCACGATCTGCTTCTTTGTTGTGTCGGTTAATCCAGTTCTTTATCTGAATTTTGTTTAATCCTAATTCATCTGCAATTTCACGTCTCGTTTTTCCTGCTGCCCTCATCGCCAGAATTTTCGGCTCAAATGCTTTTATATTCGTCCAACTTCTTTTCATTAAAATTGCCTCCCATCGTAGTTTAATTATCCTACGATGGGAGGCTTTTTTGCAATGTCCGTTTTTACTCGTTCAGTTCAAGATGGCCTCGGGGTTATAATTTAGTAGATAT
This sequence comes from Clostridiales bacterium UBA2658, assembly GCA_002359425.1. Taxonomy (GTDB): domain Bacteria; phylum Bacillota; class Clostridia; order Oscillospirales; family Oscillospiraceae; genus UBA2658. The sequence continues at coordinate 9,938 of DEMY01000095.1, read as the reverse complement.
CCTGAATGACCTGATCGGGTGGCGTTTCAAGAAGCTCCGGGTTCTTCATGTAATATTTCATATACTTGAAGCAGCCGGCAAGATAGAAGCCGTCGCAGATGCGCTCGTCAAGCGTGGCGCGGTAGTCGATATATTTCTTTTCGACTGGGCGGCCGAAATCATCCATCTCCACACCGTGCCGCTTGGCGCCAAACGCGATGAAAAGCGGCAGATTGCCGAAGTCGTAGATGTGGTGCGACACCGGCGGAATGCCGATGGAGCCGAGGTCTGTGATGATCATCGAGCCGTGGAAGGGGCTGATTTCCAGAAAGTATCTCGAAAGCCAGCCGAAATAGTCGAGAAACTTCAAAATATCCACGGTTAAGTTTACAAGAAAGCGCGGGAAGTGGGAGAAAAACTCCGCGAATTTGTCCGTTCCGTTTTCCTCGGCATTTGCCTTGACCTCATCCACCTGCTCGTTTATCTTGCGGTAAACGTCATAAACCGTATCCGAGGGGTCGAAGTGGACCTTGATGGAGGTCTCCTCCGCCTCGTCCGACATGGCTTTTTTGACGGTCATGATAACGGCGATGTCGTTGTGCGCATAGACGCGCTGACCGGAGACAAAGCGGTTGAGCGCCGGACGGTAGGCGACCGTGCGCACATAGGCCGCGACTATGAGGTGCAGCATGCCCATGCCCTTGTAGCCCCCGGCGCGCTGCTGACGGAGCCAGCGGTCGATGTCCGTTATCTCAATGCTGTCCGAAAAATAAATGTGTGCGTCGCTGCGGCGGCGCATGAAAAACGGAGCGAATTTATTGTATGCGGGGAAGGAACGGATGAGCCGCCCGTCCTTCCGGTCGCCAAATCTGCGCTTGTATGCACTCTGTGCCATAATCCGGACCTCCCTGCCGCCGTTACGAATCTTTACAAAAAGCAATTATATATGACAGTTTCCCGTTTCGCAATAGAAAACGGGGACTTTTCGGAAATGTCAGGCTAAACGATGGCCCGTGCGGACATGGTTTTCTTTCACAAAAAACGGCGGCGGGCTTTCCTTTCCGGGCGACCTGTGGTAAAATACCTGCGTGATTCTTTTGCGGGGAGGGCGTTTTTTGGATTGGGATACACTAAAAACCGAATGTCTGAGCTGCCGGAAATGCGCGCTTGCCGAAACGCGCCAAAACGTCGTTTTCGGCGTCGGTGACCCGGAGGCAGAGGTCCTTTTTATCGGCGAAGGCCCCGGCGAGCAGGAGGACCTGCAGGGCGAACCCTTTGTTGGCCGCGCCGGAAAGCTTTTGGACGATATGCTCGAAATGATCTATCTCGATCGCTCGAAGGTCTATATCGCGAACATTGTGAAGTGCCGCCCGCCCCACAACCGCGACCCGCTGCGCATGGAGA
>DEMY01000095.1:0-8489 GCA_002359425.1 Clostridiales bacterium UBA2658 | reverse complement strand
GCGTCATTAAAGGAACCTGCGTGCATACCTATTGAACTTATAATGCCATCCCGAAGCGCCTAAAAAGCTGCCGTGACTTTAAAAAATGCGGAAAAATTTGAAAACGTAAAGGATTTAATACTTTTGAAACAGGTTCCCTGTTTATTTTGTAACAACTGTTTGATATTATAATCTTGCAAGAGACAGTTGAACTTTTTCGTTTTCTCCTCATCCCATCTGAAAAGTTATCGGCAAACGGAATGTCGCACCGTTTGCCGATTTCTTTTTTGGCAGACATTTCGATGGATTTGCGCGCGCCAAAAGGCGATAATATTTGAATGCGAAAGAAATCTGCTGTTTGTAAAAACAGCCTGAAACCGGAAAGGAAGGACTTATGCACTGCACAAAATTCATGCGCACGACAGCGCTCGTTACCGCTCTGAGCGTTCTGCTCGCGACCGCCGCCTTTGCGGAGGTTCTCGGCACAAAGCTTGACGGCTACAACACCTTTCTCGGCTCCGGCATGGAGCTTTCCAAGGGCGTTTACTGGACAGGCTCCGATTACCAGACTGAAAACTACATAGAGTATACCCCGTCGCAGACCGTGAAGCCGGTCGTTGTTTCCGGCTCCAAGCTGACCAATTACGGCAGCTACGCCTCCATGGCAAACCTCCTGGAGCGGGAGGGAAAGCATGTTATCGCCGGTATCAACGGCGACTATTTCGTCGTTGCCACGAACGAGCCTTTGGGCATCGTCGTGCAGAACGGAACGCTGCTTTCGTCCGACGCGGGGCACTACGGCGTCGGCTTTAAGGCGGACGGAACCGCCATTTTCGGCGAGCCGGCTCTTTCTGTCTCCATTAATATTGACGGCACGGATTACTGGCTCGACGGCGTCAACAAGGCCAGAAACGCCGGAGGCGCGGTGCTCTACTCGGACGCCTATTCAAGCTCCGGCAAGACGCACAACACCGGCGCTGGTGTGGACATTGTCTGTTCCATCGACGCCGGACTTACAATGAGCTGCGCACGCACCTTGACGGTCGAGAGTATCGGGACCGCGGGCGGTGCAGCCGCCATCCCGTCCGGCAAGATCCTTTTGAGTTTTTCAAATTCCATGAGCGATGCGCTCAAAGCCGCAGTGGCGTCGCTCCATGAGGGCGAGCAGGTTCCGCTGAAAATTTCCTGCCCGTCGGGATGGGAGAATGTTTCCTATGCCGTCGGTTCTCTTTATCAGCTTGTAACAGGCGGCAAGGTGGTCGAAGGCGTTTCAGACTCCGCATCCGCGCCGCGCACCGCTGTTGGCCAGAAGGCGGACGGCTCGCTCGTATTTTACACGATCGACGGCCGTCAGAGCGGCCTTTCTGTCGGCGTTACGCTGCAAAAGCTGGCTGCGCGTCTTGTCGAGCTTGGCTGCGTAGAGGCAATGATTATGGACGGCGGCGGCTCAACGAGTCTCAACGCCATCTACATCGGCGACAGCTCCGCTTCCCAGATTAACAGTCCATCGGACGGAAAGCAGCGCTCCGTTTCGGACTATATCATGCTCGTAACGGAAGCGCAGCCCACCGGCACAGCCACGCGTCTTGCGTTGTATCCGCTGAACGCGAACCTGCTGCTTGGCGCTGAAACCAGCTATGTTTTAAAGGCCGCCGACGATAACGGCTATGCCGCGACGCCGCGGACGCATGTAGACCTCGGCGTGACAAACGGCGTCGGAACCATCGGCGCCGACGGTACCTTTGTTTCGACCGCCGCGGGAACGGGCACCGTCACCGCCTCCGGCGAGGGCTATACGGGCGCTTCCGTGCAGGTGAACGTCGTTTCCACACCCGACAGCATCACGGTCAAAAACGAGAGCACCGACAAGGCCGTTTCCTCGCTTTCCGTGAACGCGGGCACGACGACCTCGCTCACGGCTTCCGCCGTCCAGAACCATCTTGCGCTCATTTCGCAGGATAAGTGCTACCAGTGGGCTGTCACGGGCGGCGTTGGCACGATCGACGCTAACGGCACCTTTACGGCGGGCGACACCAACGCCAGCGGCAGCATCACTGTGACGGCGGGAGGCAAGATCGTTTCAATTCCCGTCACAGTCACAAGTCCCGAAAAGTTTGACGATGTTGGCAAGACCGACTGGTTCTATAACGCTGTGAAATTCGTTTCCGACAAGGGCGTCATGTCCGGCACTGCAAGCCGAACCTTCGCCCCCAATCTGGATGTTACGCGCGCCATGGCCGTAACGGTGCTCTACCGCCTTGAAAACAGTCCGGCGGTGACGGCGAATGCGAGCTTTGCGGATGTGCCGTCCGGCCAGTGGTATTCGGACGCGGTCGCGTGGGCAAGCGCCAAAGGCATCGTGCAGGGCGACGGGACGAATTTTTACCCGAACCAGACTGTGACCCGCGAGCAGCTTACAGCGATCCTTTACCGTTTTTCCGGCTCCCCGTCCCCGACCGGAACGCTGGACGCCTTTTCGGATACGGCTCAGGTCTCTGATTGGGCGAAGGCCCCGCTGAGCTGGGCGGTAGGAGAAAAGCTCATAAACGGCGTTTCGGTGGACTCTGTCGCGCCAAAGTCATCCGCTTCCCGCGCACAGTACGCAACAATTCTTTTCCGCATGGCGGACTAAATATTTAAATTAAACGGGGCCGAAAGGCCCCGTTCTTTTTTCCATGAGCCAGAAGGCGCAGAGCAGCTTTCTCAAAAGTGTAAGCCAAACGGGCAGCCATACAGGGTCGCCCACGCAGTATCGTATCCGTTTTTTATATTACCAAGGCTTACTCATATCATATCCCACAGGGCGGGACGCTTCGTCCGCCGCGTTTGGCAAACCCTTCACAAAACCTCTTGACAAAATCACGCACCCGTGCTAATATGATTGAGCGCTCCAAAGACAGCAGGTGGCTTTATAGCCGTAAGTCCTGCCGAGGACGGCTCCATAAAAAAGCTGTTTGTCTTTGTGCTTCGGTGCAAAGGCTTTTTCTTTTATGAGCGCAGATCAACCACGGAGGTGAAACAAATGCCAAACGCAAAGGTTCTCAGTGAGAAGCAGGCCGTCGTTGCGGAACTTGCAGATCGTTTAAAGAACGCGAGTGCCGGTATCTTTGTTGACTACAAGGGCATCACTGTCCTGCAGGACACAGAGCTGCGCAATGAGCTTCGTAAGAACGGCGTCGAGTACAGCGTCATCAAAAACACACTGTGCCGCCGCGCGATCGGCGAAGTTGGTCTTTCCGAGATCGACCCTATCCTCAACGGAACGACTTCTCTCGCCACAACGACCGAAGACCCCATCGCGCCTTTCCGCGTGATCGGCGACTTCTCCAAAAAGCTGGGCGAAAATGTATTTACCGTCAAAGCCGGCTTTATGGACGGCAAGGTCCTTTCCGCCACGGAAATGGCCGAGATTGCCACGCTTCCGTCCAAGGAAGCCCTCTACGGCAAAGTCCTTGGAACGATGCTCGCGCCCATCACCAGTCTGGCTGTCGTGCTCGGCCAGATTCTTGAACAGAAGGGCGGCTCCGCCGAGTCCGCCGAACCCGCAGCCGAATGATCGGGCGGGACACTCATTAAACTTAGGAGGAAATTTACTATGGCTAGCGAAAAAGTTACCGCTCTGATCGAAGATATCAAAAATCTCTCCGTTCTCGAGCTTTCCGAACTCGTACACGCTCTTGAGGAGACCTTCGGCGTTTCCGCCGCAGCTGTCGCCGCTCCTGCCGCTGCTGGCGCAGCCGCTCCCGCTGCTGAAGAGCAGACCGAGTTCGACGTCGTTATGACCGACTTCGGCGCAGAGAAGATTAAGGTCATCAAGGAAGTCCGTGCTATCACCGGTCTCGGCCTTGCCGATGCGAAGGCTCTTGTCGAAGGCATCCCTGCCAAGATCAAGGAAGGCGTTAGCAAAGAAGACGCCGAAGCCCTCAAGACGCAGCTCGAAGGCGCCGGCGCAAAGGTCGAACTCAAGTAAGTTCGCTTTTACAGCCTATCATAAAAGCCACCGCTTTGGCGGTGGCTTTTATTTTGAAGATGAAGGAAACAGCGTTTCAATGTAAATAGCTTTGAGGGCCTTCGTGGGAATATCCTGATTGTGATATACCTGTAGCATCCCCTTTGGCGTGCGCTTGTAACCCGCCAACTGCCATTCATGCGCCGCGACAGCCGACGCTTCAATGTTGATGTGGTCCTTGAACGGAATGAGGCGTACGAATTTATCCGCCCGGTAATAGCTTGGCAATTTCGCCCAGAGCTTTTCCTCGACGTCGCATGGAACGCTTTCCAAAAGAAGCTGCCGCAGATTAAGAAAGCACCCTTGCACAGCCTCATCAAATTTTCCGATATAGCTTTCAACGTCCGCGTTCATGCTGTTGGCTCCTTTCATAAACTGTGCCAGTTTAAAAGCATCCTATCATGTCGCGCGCGGATATTCAACAGCGAAGCCCGTTATTTTTTGCATTCCCTTCTTATGACCCCGGAGAGCGCCAAAACTGCAATGAGGTTTGGTATTGCCATGAGGCCGTTCAAGGTATTCGAGATGTTCCACGCAAGCGCAAGATCGGAAACGGCGCCTAAAACGATGAAGACGACAAAGACGAGCCTGTACCCTGTCAGCACCTTCTGACCGAACAGAAATTCCGCACAGCGGCTGCCATAGAGGGACCAGCTCAAAATCGACGATAGCGCGAAAAAGACGATGCACAGCGCGATGACGGTCCCGGCCGTACGCCCGCCAAAGGCACTTGCAAACGCCGCTATTGTTAGCTCCGCCCCTGCGTCACGGCCATAGGGGATGGAAACGCCGCTTGTGAGGATGGCCAGCGCCGTCAGTGTACAGATGACGATGGTGTCCACAAAGACTTCAAAAATGCCGAAAAGCGCCTGCCTTGCGGGGTCTGTTTCGCTCGTCGTCGCATGCGCGATGGGAGCCGAGCCGAGCCCGGCCTCGTTTGAAAAAACACCCCTCCCGACACCGAGCCGCACAGCCTCCCGCACGCCGATGCCCGCTGCCCCGCCGAGAACCGCCTGCGGACAGAAGGCCCCCCCGAAGATCGCCCTTAGAACCTCCGGCAGCGCAGCGCTGTTTTGGACAATCACGGTCATTGCCCCGACAATGTAAAACAGACTCATTGCCGGGACAAGCCGCTCCGCGACTGCGCCGATACGTCCGACTCCGCCAAGCAGGACCAGAGCGACTGCAACGGCGACGGCGAGACCGACGGCAAGACGAATTTCAAAGCTCGGCGCGGACCCCGGCGAAAGCGTTTCGGAGAGCGCAACTGCTGCCGAAGAGATTGTATTTACCTGCGCCATGTTGCCGATGCCAAACGCGGCGCACATGCCGAAAAGCGAAAAGACCGCCGCGAGCGGTCTGTATTTTTTCCCAAGACCGTTTATGATCGTATACATTGGCCCGCCGACCCACTCGCCGACGGCGTTTCGCTCCCGGAACTTGACGGCGAGCAATACCTCGGCATATTTCGTCGCCATGCCCCAAAGCGCTGAGAACCACATCCAGAATACGGCCCCCGGTCCGCCAAGCGCCACCGCCCCAGCGATGCCGGCAATGTTCCCTGTCCCGACGGTCCCGGCCAGCGCCGTGGACACCGCCTGAAAGGGCGATAGAGCGCCCTTTTCCTTTTTCCCTGAAAAGGCGCTGCCGAGCGTCACGCGCAGCATCTGCCCGAAGCGCCGGAACTGCGGAAATCCTGTGCAAACGCTTAGCCACACGCCCGCACCTATCATGAGTGCCATCATAAAAGGCCCCCACACAAGCCCGTCGAGCCATGCGCTGAGTGCCAGAAGCTTTTCCGAAATGCCCTGCATACCTGTCTCCTGTTCCCTCATAGTTTGCATCAGAAGAGTCCGAAGGAACTTTCCTGCGCTTTATACGTCTATGAGTTAAAGCCGGAAAAGATGTTCTAAGGATGTACAAAACGAAAAAAACGCGGTATAATACAATATCTATATTAAAAAAAGAAACCGCTAACTGGCAGAAAACATAGGAAAATGGGAAAGGAACCGTTATGAAAAAGATTATCACCTTTGTGCTCACGGCCGCCATGCTGTTCGGCATGACCTCCGCGTTCGCGCTGGACGAGGGCGAGGCCCGCACCGTCATTGGCGCGGACATCACCGAGGCGCAGAAGGCAATCGTCTACAAGACCTTCGGGATCGACAAGGGCAGCGTCAAGGAACTCACGGTCACAAATGCCGAGGAGCGCCAGTACCTCGACGGCGTCGTCGATTCTTCCGTTATTGGAACGCACTCAATCTCCTGCATTTACATCAAGATTTTAGCCGAGGGCAAGGGCCTCGACGTCACGACCTCCAACATTAGCTGGTGCTCCAAGGACATGTACCGCAACGCGCTCTCGACCGCCGGCATTGACGACGCAAAGGTCGTTGTGACAAGCCCGATTCAGGGTATCTCCGGAACCGCCGCGCTCACCGGCGTTTACAAGGCCTATGAGGACATCACCGGCAAAAAGCTTGACTCAACCGCGAAACTGGCCGGCACGCAGGAGCTTGTGACGACAGCCCAGCTTGCCGACGAGATCGGCAGCACGGATGCCGTCACGATCGTGAACGAGCTTAAGGAAATCCTTGGCGAGACCAAGAATATGTCGGACGATGAGCTGCGCGCCGAAATCAAGCGCCTTGCCGACGAAAATAACATCAGCTTGAAAGACGGCGAGGTGAACCAGCTCATTTCGCTGACCCGTCAGCTCGAAAAGCTCGATACCGACCAGCTCAAGGCAAAGGTTGAGCAGTTTCAGTCCACGGCCAAAAAGCTCGCGGGCGCGAAGGATAAGGTTTCAAAGTTTGCCGCTTCTTTCGGTGAATTTATGCAGAGCGTCGGGAGCTTCTTCTCCGGTCTCTTTGGCGGAGAAAAGTAACAAAATAAAAAAGGACTGCCGCAACCCGGCGGACAAATCAGGCCGCTCCCTGCGCTTGCAGGGAACGGTCTTAACCGTTCCGCGTTTGCCGCGGTCCTCTGTTTTTAGGGGGGAGACCCATGATCAAGGTTCAGAACCTGACGTTGCCGGTCGATTTCGGCGAACCTGAGCTTCGCACAGCAACGGCAAAAAAACTGAAAATATCGCCCGATAAGATAGAAAGCATCGAATTGTCACGCCTTTCAATAGATGCGCGGCGAAAGACAGAGGTTCACTACGTTGCCGCCGCGACAGTCGTCACGGCAGATGAGGCGTCCGCCGTTCAAAAGGCCGCAAACCCAGACGTCACAGCTTTTAGCCCGAAGCCCTATGTTTTTCCGCCGGTCCTGCGCAAAAGCAAGCAGAGACCGGTTGTGGTCGGAATGGGTCCGGCTGGGCTTTTCGCTGCGTTGCACCTTGCGAGGGCGGGCATTCCGGTTCTCCTTCTGGAGCGCGGACAGCCGGTCGAGCAGCGGACAAAGGACGTGTAAAGCTTCTGGTCTACGGGCCGGCTTAATACCACCTCGAACGTCCAATTTGGCGAGGGCGGCGCAGGCACGTTTTCGGACGGCAAGCTTACGACCGGCATCGGAGACCCGCGCGTAGGGCATGTTTTTGAAACCTTTGCAGCGTTTGGCGCACCGCGCGACATCCTCTGGCAGCACAAGCCGCACATCGGAACGGATGTTCTGCGCGAAGTGGTTGCGGCCATGCGAAAGGAGCTGCTCGCGCTTGGGTGCGAGATTTGCCTCGGCGCGCAGATGACCGAAATTATCTGTGCGGGAAATGCACTAAAAGCCGTCCGCGTCACATCAGGCGGTGCGGAATATGAACTGCCCTGTGACACGCTGATTCTGGCCCCCGGCCACTCAGCGCGGGATACCTTTCAAATGCTGGCCGAGGCGGGCGTACCGATGGAGCAAAAATCGTTTGCCATTGGCGTGCGTGCGGAGCACCTGCAGAAAAATATCTCAACGGCGCAGTTCGGCGCGTTTGCGGACAGACTGCCCCCGGCGGACTACAAGCTTGCCTGCCACCTGCCAAACGGACGCAGCGCCTATACCTTCTGCGTCTGTCCAGGGGGGCAGGTTGTTGCTGCCGCGTCCGAGGAGGGCCGGCTTGTCACGAACGGTATGAGCCTTCGCGCACGGGATGGGAAGAATATAAACGGTGCGTTTCTTGTCGGCGTCGGGCCGGAGGACTTCGGAAGCGGCGATGTGCTTGCGGGTGTGCGTTTTCAGCAGCTTTGGGAGGAACGGGCGTTTCTTATCGGAAAAGGAGATTATTTTGCTCCAATTCAAACGATGGGAGACTTTTTGTCGGGAAAACGCACGGAGCAGCTGGATCGCGTGTCGCCCAGCTACCGTCCCGGTGTGACGCCGTCCGCATTTTCGGACTGCCTGCCGGAGGCGGTCGCCGATACCCTGCGCGGAGCAGCGCCGATCTTTGAACGGAGCCTGCGTGGTTTTACCGTGCCGGACGCAGTGCTGACGGCGATCGAGACACGCTCATCCTCGCCGGTTCGGATTTTGCGCGATCAGTATTATCAATCGGCTGTCCGCGGACTCTATCCCT
>DEMY01000096.1:9555-10037 GCA_002359425.1 Clostridiales bacterium UBA2658 | reverse complement strand
GTTTACGATGAGGAAGTTCATGTAGGAAGCGATGGCGATCTCGCCGTCCTCGCGGGGCAGCGTGCCCTCAACGGCGTCGATGGTGTCCGCGCCCTTGAGCAGGCAGGGCTTTTTCGTCAGGCAAAGCTTGTGAACCTTGAGCTTGCGGCCCTTCGCGTCGGTCGCCTCGCTGAGCGTTTTGTAGGCGGCCTGCGCTTCGTTGTAAAACGGGTTTTCCATGTCGTCGGTCCAAATGCAGGCGACCTCGCCCGGGCGGATGTAGCAGGCGACATCGTCGATGTGACCGTTGGTTTCGTTGGGGTCAATGCCGTCTTTGATCCAGATGATCTTATCAAGGTTCAAATATTCCTTGAGCTGCGCTTCGATCTCTTCTTTTGTCATGTGCGGGTTTCTGCCCTCGGAGAGAAGGCACATTTCGGTCGTGATGAGCGTGCCCTCGCCGTCGACATGGATGGAGCCGCCCTCGAGGACATAGCCCTCGG
>DEMY01000096.1:7789-9507 GCA_002359425.1 Clostridiales bacterium UBA2658 | reverse complement strand
GCAGTCGCGAATCCAAGCGTCGTCGTTCACCATTTCGACCACACGTATGTCCTCCGGCAGACGTGCGCGGGCGTTTTGATACTGCGCCGGGGAAACGCATACGGTGACCGGCTCAAATGCGCTGATCGCCTTTGCCACGTTTGTGAAAACAGTCTGCGCGGGCTTTGCGCCGTCGCGCCAGTTGTCATTGCGCTCAGGCCAGAGCATCCAGCTCTGCTTGTGAGGTTCAAACTCGCCGGGCATACGGTAGCCGTCCTGACGGGGTGTTGTGCCGCTTATACGTTTTGCCATGATGTTTTCCTCCAAAATTTTAATTTTTATTTTTCGGGCCGCAGAAACGGTCCGGGGATATGTCTTATTTTTCGAGCTTGTCCGCTTTTTTTGCGCGGACGGCGATGAGTATCTCGCCAAGTATGATGCAGAAGACCGAACCGATTGTGATGGGCAGCGTCGCCTCGAGCGAAGCCTTGTCAAAGGACAGCGGGATCGCGGTGAAGATGAGGGACACGGCGATGAGCGCCATGGGGATAACGGCGAGCACCTTCAGCATTACGGGGCCGCCGGGAACGCGGAAGGGACGCTCCGCATCGGGGTCGGTCTTGCGCAGCTTGAGGAACGCCGGGAAGATGGGCAGATAGCTCATGAGGAACATGACGAGGTTCAAGGCGAAGAAGGTCCAGAAGAGTGAGGAGTCCGGGAAGAAAATGTCCATGAAAACGCCGAGTACGCAAACGACGGTGGCGACGATGCCGTTCATGAGCGCGGAGCCGATGGGCATGTCGTTTTTGTTCCAGCGCTTTTTGAAAACGGCGGGCATATCGTTGTTTTCAGCCGCATAGCAGGCGGTGGAGTTGACGCCCATGGACCAGGAGATCATGTTGCCAAAGAGCGTTACAAGGAACAAAAGCGCGACCGCGCCGATGAAAAGGCCGCTTGTTTTGCCGGTCATCAGGGAGACGGCGTCAACTAGGCCGGAGTCGGTGCTGATCTGGCCAGTCGGGATGGCGGCGCCGATGCCGAAGCCGCTGAAGAGGTAGATTGCGGCGATGACCATGCCGCCGATGATGATGGACTGCGGGATTTGCTTTTTGGGGTCCTCCATGTCGCGNNAGACAGTTGAATATAATGACGGAGATGTAGGACAAACTGTTGAGGTCAAAGGACGGCAGGAAGGTCGATGCCGACATGTCGTTTACAAAGCCGTTGTGAATGACATAGTACACGCCGAGGACACCGACCAGGAGAGCCAGAATGACCTTGATCGCGGCGCAGATATTCAGAATAATAATGTTGTCGCACACGGGGTAAAACGCGATAAATGTGACGATCCAAACGAACGCCAGCTCAATCAGAAGCTTTGCGGCTATACGCAGTTCTAGGCCGGTAGCAATGGTGATGAGGCTCGGGCACATGACGGCGAGCGACGCCATCCAAAGCGGAAAGTTGATCCAGTACCACCAGGAAGCGCGCGCGCCCCATTTCTTATTGGGATAAGCCTTGCTGATCCAGTCGTAGATGCCGCCGTCACCCTCGTAGGTGGTGCCAAGCTCCGAAGAGATCAGCCCGTAGGGCAGCAGGAATGCGATGATCATAAAGATCCACCAGAAAAACTGGCTGTTTCCGATGGACGCGACCGGCGCCGCCGCCTCAGCGACAAACACCACGCAGATGACGGACAAAATCGCGTCGCGGAGTTTGAATTTCTTTTTCATTTTTTC
>DEMY01000096.1:0-7778 GCA_002359425.1 Clostridiales bacterium UBA2658 | reverse complement strand
ATCCCTCCCGTTTATTTTTCTTCGGGGCGGAAAATGTTTGCCGCGAACCAAAGCCCGTGCTCGCTGCCGCCCTTGTTCGTGACGAGCATAGCACGCAAAACGGGGGTTTAACAATCAGCCGAAAAGGGGAAACATCGTTTAAAAATTCTATACCATGCCTAAACTCACCATAAACTTTTGTGCGTATTGTACAAGCATGGCTGCCATGTTTTCTGCTTTTCACTATTCCAAAGCACCCCTTGCCTGTGATACTATAGATAAATAAAATTTGAATGGGGGGCGGTACANNTTCTGCTTTATAATATTGTGCTCACCGCGGTGCTCGCGCTGTCGTTGGCCTGCGCCTACTATCTTTTTGAGAGGCGCAGAAGCCGGACTTTTTTAGCGGCGGGCGTGATGTTTCTTCTTTATTTGATGGACAATACGGTTGTGCTCTGCACGGAGATTATACCGTCCTTTTCTGCGTCCTACGACACGATGTTCATCTCCATACCTTCTTTCAAGACCGTCTATTTTGCCGGACTTCTGGCCTGCGTTTTGTATATTTACCTTTCTGTCATGAAGCCCAGAGAGCGGCTGGGCGCCTACGCGGCCTTCGTTTTCTATGTGACGGCGCTCATTTGCATTCCCATGGTTCCCGAAAGCCGGTGGATGGTCTGGCTCTACTATCTGCCCACGCAGCTTTTTCTCGCGGGGATTGGCCTTTCCGGCCTTTTGCGTCTGCGGCGGGAGGCGGAGCGCTATAAAGGGCCTTTTTTCAAGCTTTTCCGCAAGCTGCTTGTATTTCTGTTCGTCATGGCCCTTGCGATCCTCGCGGAGGACACACTTGTCATTTCCCGTTTTGACATCTACAGCGCGCGCAGCTTAAAGATCAATAATCGAAGCTGGACGGAAAACATGCTGTTTCTGGGTCTGGCCGGCTTTTTTATTAAATACACGATTGCCGAACTGGAGCGGACGGAGCTTCGCTTTCGCGCCGAGCCAAGGCGAAGCGTCGCCGCGCACACGGATCCCTACAGCGCCTTCGGCGAAACCTGCGGGCTGACAGAGCGGGAGTGCGAAATTCTGATGCGGCTTCTGGAGGGCGAAAGCCAGCAGGAGATCAGCGACGCGCTGACGATCGCGCCCGGCACGGTCAAAACGCATATCCATAACATCTATCAAAAGATGGACGTCGCCAAGCGCAGCCAGCTCATGGTCAAGTACCAGAGGTTTACAGAGACCGTCCGCCCGGAGCAGGACGCGCCGTAACCTGTGTACGGAACGAAGCGGCAGCTCCCGCTTGTCCGGCGCTCATGCACTGCATGGACGGAAGGACTGCCTGCATATATAGAAAGACGCCGCCGGATATCCCCCNNCCGGCGGCGTTTGCCTGCGTGAGAAAAAGTGCTTGCGCGTTTTGTGTCAGGTTCGCAGCTTGAAGGTTTTTGGAGCGATCTTATAGACGAGCAGGCAGGCGACGGCGCTGTAAAGAATGCAGAAGACGATGGTCATCGCGCCGAAGGTTAGCGTCGGCGGGCTGCACTTTGTGATGAAATAACAGGCGAGATAGGTTGCCATCAAAACGAGCTGGTAGCTTGCACTTTTTAGCTCTGTGCTCGCGTTGTAGGGCTGGAGCAGATAATAGATCACCAGATAATGCACAGAGAAAAAGACGCTGAGTGCCGGAATGGAAATGGCCAGCACCGCGTAATTCATCAAATCGTCCGTTCCGCCGGAGAGGTAGAGGAGCAGCGCCGCCCCCAAACCGATGACGCAGGCGGGCAGCAGGTTGACCTTTATAATCTCCCGCAGCCGGATGCGAAACAGAGCCAAAACGAATTTCGGCTGTTTAAAGAAGGAGTAGGTCAAGAGACTGTGGTCGCAGTTCATGAAAAGCACCCGCGTGAAGTTTGTGCCGCGATTGAGCGCGTACATAATAAAAATGAACCAGGGAAGATTGGTCAGCAGAAAGCTGTTTACAGGTTCCCTGAGCGGCGTGTAGAGGAAGAAAGCGAGCGAAAGCCCCGCAATGACGGCGGCGCTCACGAGCGTTATTTTGACCGAAGCGTTCCAGAGAAGCTTTTTGTGCCGCTTTATAAAAAGCTCGTTTAAATATTCAAAGCCCCGGCGCTTGCTGATGATCGCCGTGTCCGAGGAGATCAGCTTGTCGTTCCGCTTGCGCTCAAAGCTCTTGGCAGCGTCCTTCTGGTCGGCGTCCGGCTTCAAAAGCTGCTGGCAGCATTCGCGGTAATAGCGGAAGCGCCAGATTTTTCGGAGGGAGAGCGCGCCTGTCAAAATCGGAACAAACATCAGCGCTGCCGTTACCTGTAGCGGCAGAACGATTTTCGATGCTGGAAGCCCCTAGGCCGCCGCGAGCGAAACGGCGATGAGCGTCCAGACAGCCTTGCCCGGAAGATTTTCGTTGACGGCGACCCCGGTCTTTTCATAGACCCGCAGGCTGTGGGCCGCGACCGTCGCCTTTAGCCCCGCAACAAATAACGGCGCGAGCAGGCACAGCCAGACCGGAACGCCCGCGCGTGTGCCAAAATATGTTCCGAAGAGGAGAAAGCCGACGAAGAGCTTTAGCATGGAGTAGCCGTAGTCCACGAGCGTGCTTTCCCGCGCGTTCATGCGCAGGAGAATGACGGCGTAGTATTTTTCCTTGCCGGGATTGAATAAATAGGTGTTCAAAAAAGCGCCGGCAATGCTCAAGAAAAACAGGATGTGCAGAAAAAGCCCGTTTTGCGGAATGCCGCCATAGGCACGAAGCATGAGATAGATCAGCAGGAAAAAGTACAAAAACTTCCCCAGAAATGCCGACACGATTTCCCAGAGCACGGCTATAACGCTCGCGAAGGTCTTAAGCCCCTTCAAGCTGTAAAGGCTTTCGGGCAGCAGTTTTTTGATGAGCGGGAGCTGCTTAAGCGAGTAGAGAATGCTGTTGACCTTGTAGGCATTTTTCAGGGCAAAGGTGATGCGCAGCGTTTTATTCATGGACGTCCTCCCGCAGTGCGGCGAGAATTTTCTCCTTGAATTCCTGACTGTCCAGATTTTCCTTGTCCACGATCTCCAGCTCGCCGTGGCTGAGCAGAACGATTACGTCGCACAGATCGAGCGCCAGATCCATGATGTGCGTTGAAAAGATCGTGACGCGATTCGCCTTCAGCGAGCGGAGAAGCTGCTTCATTTCCTCCGCAACGACCACGTCTAGCGAGGTCAGCGGTTCGTCCAGCAGTAAAAGACGAGGCTCGGCGATGATGTTTATGAGCATCTGCATTTTGTTTTTCATGCCGTGAGAGTAGTCCTTCAAGAGCTTGTCGCGATCCTCGGGGGCGATACTCATAAGCTCGAACCACTCGTCCGTCGATTTTGAGACATGAACGGAAGCGGCGTTGATGTCCAGAAAAAAGCGCAGAAACTCCCGTCCGGTCAAAAATTCCGGCACCGTCGGTGTCGAGAGGACATAGCCGATATCCTCCGCTCGAACCTCCCGGCGCGCACCACTTTCTTCAAAATAGAAGCTGCCGCCGTCGGTGCGGAGGTCCCGGTTCAGACAGTTGAAAAGGGTTGTTTTTCCCGCGCCGTTGCGGCCGAGAAGGCCGTAGATCTTGCCCTCCTCAAAGGCAAAATCAATGTCCAGCAGAACCGCCTTCTTCTCAAAACTTTTGGATAGGTGATCGATCACAAATTTCATATATTCTCCCTAAATATGTTTCGCTATCGTTCGACAGCATATTTATTTGTAGCGCCGTCAAAACGCTTTTTTCGTCCATAAATATATCATATCGCCAAAATGCTGTCCACAGTAATTTTGCCGCCCGCCGGCCCAAGGAAACTCGGCGGTTGAAAATTTGCTGCTTTTCTGCTAATATGAAAAAAGAGCCGCACGCGGCTCACGAAAAACACGGCGCTTTTGCGGAGGGCCGGTATTGGAGCGGGAGAGTGCAATGGATATCAAGGATCTGCGTTATTTCTGCGTGACGGCGGAGCTGGAGCACATCACAAAGGCGGCTGAGAAAATGAACATCGCCCAGCCCTACCTCACGCGGGTGATTCATCAGATCGAGGAAGAGGCGGGCGGTGAGCTTTTTGACAAGACGGGCCGCCGCATCCGGCTCAACGCGAACGGACAGGTTTTTTATAAGTACGCAAAGCGTGTGCTGGCCGACATGGACGTACTCCATTCGGAGATGGACTACCTGTTTGAGCGCCGCGAGCAAACGGTCACGCTCACCTGCAACATCGAGTCGTTTTCGCGCCGCCTGGTGCTCGCCTTCAATCAGGAGAAGCCGGACTATTCGCTCGAAGTCTTAAACGCCACTTACCCTGAGGTCGTTGCGGCCCTCATCTCCGGCGAGACGCAGTTTGCGCTGACAAGCCCGCCGATCCCGACGGACAGCGCAAAGGATATCGAGACGATTCCGATATTCGCCTCGGAGGGACTTTTGCTGCTGCCGCCCGGCCATCCGCTGCTGGGGCAGGAAAAGGTGGGCATCGACGAAATCCGCGAGGACGACCTCGTGACCATGCCGCGCGGGAGCGGCATGCGCATCCGGCTTCAGCCTATTTTTGATCTTTTCGACTACCGCCCGCGCATCGTTCTGGAGTCAAACAATCTGGACGTTATCACAAGCGCCGTCATGGCGGGCGTTGGTATCGCCTTTGTGACGGACGTCATCCTTGCCGACCACCCGGAGCTGCGGGAAAACATTGTGCGCGTGGATGAGCCGGACGTCGTCGGCTATTACGGCTTGAGCTACAACCGCTTCACAGTGGAAGGCCGGCGCGCAAAGGAGTTTCTGGAGTTTATAAAGACCTTTTTTTCTGAGCTTCAGTGGGTCATCAACAGCAACACGTTGGACTGAATATATACGGACGGGATTGCGTAAATTCTTTAAAGAAAATCGCAAGAACGGGGGTGCGCCACAGGATGAACGTCTTGTGGCGCGCCCATTTTATATGTGGCTCGCGAAGCGGCGTTTCGTCGATTCTGCTTTTTTAGCTGTTGTACCGTTCATACCAAAAAGATATGAGTTAATAGCATAAGCAGGTATTTGTCTATTAACTGCAAAGTATTTTACAATATCCCGGACATTTTATACAATGTGTCTATAGTGCAAGCGCGGACTGGCTTCGCGCAAGAAAGCTTTGCTGGCAAAGGAGAAGTAAAATGGCAGACTGGAAAAAATACTATGCCGAGCACTTTGTCACCGTCGAGGAGGCTGCGGCAAAGGTCAAATCGGGCGACACGATCTGGATGGGCAGCACGCTCTGCGTCCCGGACGCGTTTATGGACAAGCTCGGCGACCGCGTGGACGAGGTTGAGAACGTCACGTTGCTCGCAAACATGTTCCTGAACCCGAACAAGATGCTCATGGACCCAAGCTATAAAAAATCGTTCCACATCGTAACCTTTTTTGCAAACGTTTTGGAGCGTATGTCGGCGCAGATGGGCATTATCGATTTTCACTCCGCGCCCTACGGCGAGCTTGTGGCGGCGGTCACAAAGGTATAACAGGCGAACGTCGTCGCCATCGAGGTCTGTCCGCCGGACGCGGACGGTAACTGCAATGTCGGCGTACTCGGCACAAACTTCACGCCGGAGATCATCCGCAGCGACTGCGTGAAGACCCGCATTGCCGTCATGAACAAATTCCAGCCCGTGGCAAACGGCTCGGATGAGGTGACGAAGCTGCCACTTTCGATGTTCGACTACATCGTTGAAGACGACCATGAAATTCCTTCGCTACCGGTTACGGAGCCGACGGCCTTTGATAAAAAGATCGCNNACGTCGAAGACGACCACGACATTCCCTCCCTGCCGGTCACGGAGCCGACGGAATTTGACAAGCAGATTGCCGAGCAGATCATGCCCTACATCCACGATGGCGATGCCGTGCAAATCGGCATGGGCGGTCTTGGCAACCAGATCGCAAAGGACCTCATTACAAAAAAGGACATCCACGTCTTTACGGAAATCGGCACGGACGCCATGATTGAGCTGGTTGAAAAGGGCGTTGTGAAGGACATCAAAATGGCCGGCGCGTTCGGAACGCTCGAGCTTTACAAATGGCTCGGCGAGCACGGCGACGTTGTGACGCTTCTGCCGGTTCAGGATGTCATCACGCCGGAGGCGCTGCAAAAGGTCAAAAACCTTATTGCCATCAACGCGACCTTCATGATGGATCTCACGGGTCAGGCCTGCTCCGAGGCACAGGGCGTGAAGCAGTACAGCGCCGTCGGCGGTTCGTTCGCGTTTCTCTCCGGCGTTCCGAAAGCAGAGGGCGGCAGGAGTTTTCTCTGCCTGCGCAGTACGTTCACGGACAAAAAGGGTGAAACGCACTCGAACATCGTATCCGTCCTGCCCTCCGGCAGCGTCGTCACGACGCCGCGCTATTTCGTACAGTACGCCGTCACCGAGTATGGCGTTGTGGACATCTACCTGCGCACAAACAAGGAGCGTATCCGCGGCCTTTTGACGATTGCCCACCCCGACTTCCGCGCAAAGCTCAGGGAAGAGGTCATCGCGACCGGCCAGATCGTCGAGGACGATTTCACAGACTGAGCCGACGCGTCAAAGCTCCATTAAAAAAGCGCTGAAAAAGAAAAAAAGCGCCGCCCCCTTGAAGCGAAAAACTTCGAGGGGGNNCTGTCAGCTAGCCGCTTTTGTCTGCGGCCTATATGTGGATATAAATAGAAATACAAGAAATGGGCAGAGCCGTAGGGAGCTGTCTGTTTTTGTGCCTGTGAGGGCAAAATCTGTTCTTACCTATCCTTCCAGTGCTGTCTGGTCGGTCCAGATTGAGTATATGAAATGTGCTACAAAATAGAGCGCAAAGCAAGCGAAAACGACGAATTTGTCACGAAAATAACAATGAATATTGACGAGAGAACGGCGGCGTGATATTCTGTCCGCTGGATAGTTGGTTATGTAGTCATACCAGAGACAGGATGGAAGAAAAAACAGGAGGATAAGCTTTAATGGAACACAAACAGAAGGTTCTGGAATTTGCAAATAAAGTCGGCAACAAGAAAAATGGGGCAAAATCCGGCATGGCTGCGTCCTACACATGGGACGATCCCGAATATAAAATTTTAGAGCCGGTCGTGACGGACGAAATGGCCGAGGTCGCGATGGGCATGGAATTCCGCGTACGCAAAACGGCAGAGGAAATTTCCGCGGCCTGCGGCAAGGATCTTGCAACAACGAAGCGTTGCCTTGCACAGCTCGCGGACGCCGGCGTCTGCTTCGTAAACACGATCGACGGCGTCGATAAATTCTGGTACGATTCCTGGGTCCCCGGCATCATGGAAATGATGACGAACCACCCCACAAACCCCTATAAATATCCCCAGATCGCCGAGGCTTTTGAAGCCTATGGCCGTATCCGCGGGCCGCAGTCCTCGGGCGTTTTTCCGACCGGCGTCGGCCTTATGCGCGTTATCCCCATCGAAACGGCGATGGACAGCGGCTCACACGCCGCGTCCTATGAAGAGATTTCCCAAGGNNATAAATTCTCTGTCTCGAACTGCTCCTGCCGCACGGCGCGCGAGATCATGGGCGAGGGCTGTGGCCATCTGAAAGAGGACATGTGCATCCAGCTCGACCACGCTGCCGAGTATTATATCCGAACGGGCCGCGCGAGAGAGATCACCCGCGAGGAGGCCTACGAGATCATCCACAGGGCCGAGGAAAACGGCCTCATGCACCAGATTCCGAACACGGACGGCTCCCGCAAGACCCACGCCATCTGCAATTGCTGCGCCTGCTCCTGCTTTGCGCTGCGCACGAGCAC
>DEMY01000112.1:7007-8481 GCA_002359425.1 Clostridiales bacterium UBA2658 | reverse complement strand
GCGGACGTTCTGCCCGGCGACACAGACCGGTTCTTTGTCTGCGGCGCGGCGGAGGGAGGAAACCTTGCCGCCGTCGTTGGTGCGAGCGGCGACAGCGCGCTTTACACGCCTTATCTCGAAGCTGCCGGTGCGGCGATGACGGGAAAGGACGGAAGGGAACTTGGAGACGCTGTCTGCGGGGCCGCCTGCTGGAGCCCCGTCACGGGGCTTGATGCGGCGGACGCGGCCTATGAGTGGAGCATCGGCCAGTACGATGCGGCCGGGACGCGCGCAGACGGGACGTGGACCGCAGCCCTTTCGGAAGACCTTGCGGCGGATTATCCCAATTATATAAATCAAATAGGCCTCAAGGATGATAATGGAAACAGTCTGAAACTTACGAAAACCGTAAAAGGAATTTATAACGGTGGAAGTTATTATGTCTACCTGATGTCGGAGCTTGAAAATGCGCTGAGCGCCTTTCTCAGCGAAACGCAGTTTCCGTACACACCGGCTGTCTCCGATGGCGCATCAGTACAGTTTGCGCCGGGCAGCGGGACGCCCTTTGCCCAGCCGACGCCCTCCGGCTCCGCAACCTACGCCACGCCGAAGGACTATGTTGATGCGCTGAACGCCGATTTGAAGTGGGTCGTCTACAACGCTTCGACGAACAGGGTGAAGATTCTTAGCATGGAGGCGTTCGTTCAGCACTGCAAGAATGCCTCGTCGGACGTTTGCGCTTTTGACGATCTCAGGCGTGGACAGTCGGAAAACAAGCTGTTCGGGACCGAAACGGACGGGAAACTGCATTTCGACGCTATGCTTTCTTCGCTTTTGCAGAAAAACGAGAGCAAATACAAGACCTATTCCGACTGGAACGAGACGCTGATCGATGATTTTACCGCCGACCTGAAAAAGACCGACGCTCTCGGCACGGCCGTTTCGCACCGCGCCATCCTCTATGAGCCGCTCTACTGGCTCAGCGGGTACTATGCCGGAAGCGGCGCGTCAAAGCCTGCCGCGCACTGGCGCATACGCGCGTCGGTGGGGAACAGCATGACCCCGATCACGGGCGAAACAAATCTTGCTCTCGCGCTCCGGCATGTGCAGGGTGTGTCGGACGTTGACTTTGCCGAGGTCTGGCAGCAGAGCGGGACGATGGCGGAGCGCAGCGGAACGGTAGCGGAGAATTTCGTCGTCTGGGTGGATCAGTGCGTGCAGCCAACGCAGAGCGAACCGTGAAAAATAACCGGAAAACACATGGCGCGCGACGGTATCGCACCGCCGCGCGCCCGCTTTTTTTGCCCATACAGACATTTTTTCAACATACAAAATCGAACAATTTTGAATAATCGTTTATTTTGTACACATTTTTTAATCAAGACAAGGTCAGGATTGAAAACGCGGCGGACGCATGTTAGAATATGCTCTGTTTATGAATGGAGGCGCAAAGATGACCCATCCGATTCCGCCTGTTTACGACGAAAAATCAAAA
>DEMY01000112.1:6673-6954 GCA_002359425.1 Clostridiales bacterium UBA2658 | reverse complement strand
CCATCGATTGCTTCGCGTGAGACCGGTTTTTTCTATGGACATCCGCAAAACCGCTTCTGGCGCGTGCTTGCGGCGCTTTTCGGAGAGGCCGTACCGGGGACGATTGAGGAGAAAAAGGCGCTTTTGCTGCGAAATCGTGTCGCGCTTTGGGATGTTATTCAAAGCTGTGATATCGACGGGTCGAGCGATGCCACAATCCGAAACGTCGTCCCGAACGACCTCTCGGTTATCCTGAGCGCCGCACACATTGCGCGCGTGTTTACAAACGGCGGCACCGCCAA
>DEMY01000112.1:0-6555 GCA_002359425.1 Clostridiales bacterium UBA2658 | reverse complement strand
CAGCGCTCACGGAGGCGTGGAGAATTATTTTGTGATGTCATAATATAAAATGCATGGACGCTTTATGCGTAAGCGGTCCATGCGTTTGACATTTTTATCCGGCGGCGTTACAATTGGCATATATGAAACGGGGGCATCTGTTATGGTAAAAATTACGCGTATTCAGAGAAGCTATGCAAACTGCTATCTTCTTGAGGGAGAGGGCGGCTCTGTTTTAGTCGATACCTGCAACGTAAAGGACGGTCCGGCCATCCTGCGCGCGGTCACGGGCAAAAATGTAAAGCTCATTTTGCTCACGCACTGCCACTTCGACCACGTAAGCTCGGCGGCTTATATCTCAAAGCGTCTAAACGTTCCGATCGCGATGAGCGAAAAGGATATACACCTGATCGGCCATGGCACAGACAGCCACCTGCATGCGGACAATGCATTTGGAAAGATCATGGTCTTTTTTTCGCAGAATGTTCTCAAAAAATCGACCTATTCGTCTTTTACGCCGGAGGTCCTGCTGACAGACGGAATGGATCTTTTACCCTGGGGTGTTCATGCGAAGGTGGTCGCACTCCCGGGGCACACGCCGGGCACCGTCGGGGTTCTGACGGACGGGGGCGACTTCGTCGTTGGCGACGCGATGTTTGACATGTTCCGCCCGACCGGCTCACGGCTCTATGAGGACCGGGAGAACATGAAAAACAGTGTCGCGAAGATTCGCCGCAGCGGCGCGAAAACCATTTGGGTCGGTCACGGAAGTCCGATACCGAACAAGTAAAAAATAACCGCGACAATCTTGCGATGCGTCGGCCTCAAACCTGTGTGCATCGCAAGGACGCGGCTTCTTCGATAAAGCGTTCCATCGAAGCGTCTTGCCACATATCTGTAAAGGAAGTGCTTCTATGCGCCTTTTTATTGCGGTTCATTTTTCAGATGAAATCAGGAAAAATCTGCTGGACGCCGTTTCCTGCCTGCGCGCGCAGGCGGCGTCCGCAAACTTTACGCGGCCCGAAAACCTGCACCTGACGCTTGCGTTTATCGGCGAGACGAACGACGACGCAAAGGTCCGGCGCGTGATGGATGCCGTCCCGGCGGAGCAGGTTCCTTTAACTGTTGGCGGCGCGGGCCGCTTTGGAGATATCTGGTGGGCCGGGGTAGACAAAAATCCGTCGCTGCAAAAGCTTGCGGACGCCCTGCGCGACGGGCTTTTGGAGGCGGGCTTTGACATGGACCGCCGGGCCTTCAAGCCCCATATCACGCTCGCCCGAAAGCTTGTGTCAGACGCGCCCGTGCAGCTCGACATTCCGCGTGCCACAATGACCGTTGACCGCATTTCGCTCATGAAGTCGGAGCGGATTGACGGAAAGCTAACATATACAGAGGTATACGGCCGGCAGCTTTAACTCAGCTATCGGAGCTTTTTTTCAGCGCCTTACAGAGCACGACGACTGCGGCGCCGCCCAGCGTGGAAAAGACGGCGACAGTTATGTAAAAGCGCCGCTTTATGGCTGCGGCTTCCTCCTCAAGCGCGGCGCGGGCTGCGGCGATGGGCCCCTCTCCGGCCTCAATTTTTTTCCGAATGCGGTCGTCCTCCTTGAGCTTTTCGAGGAGGGCGCGCGCCTGCGTTTTCTCTTTTTCATAGGCGCCGACCTTGGCTTTCAGCTTTTCATAGGATGAGAGCGCTTCGTTTTTAGAAGCAAGGTCGGCTGTGAGCATATCAAGCTCCGAACGGGCCTCGTCGAGATCTGCACCCTGAAGCGTACCCGCCGCCTGCGCTTTGGCGAGCGCCGCGCGGCGTTTGTCGATTGCCTCTTTTGCGATGCGTACAAGATCTTTCTGCGTGTCATAGGCGTTTTTGCCGTCCTGAACC
The DNA here is from genome assembly GCA_002359425.1 of Clostridiales bacterium UBA2658. Lineage (GTDB taxonomy): Bacteria > Bacillota > Clostridia > Oscillospirales > Oscillospiraceae > UBA2658. The sequence goes on along the minus strand of DEMY01000112.1, from coordinate 4,694 downwards.
GAGGCGGCATCCGCAAGATAAGCAGTCCGCCCGGCTTGCAAGATTGAAAGCGCCTCCGAAAGCGCCTTTGCGCGCGCTTCCGTTTGTGCCGCCTGCGCCGCCCGCTTTTGTTTTTCGATGCGTGCTCCGCGGATTCCGAAGCCGCCCGCGCCCAGAGCGAGCGCGCAGACAAGGATGAGCGCCGTTTTTGTCAGCAGTTTTCGTTTCAAAGCGTTTACACCTCCCGGCGGCGGACACTCTGATCCGCCGCTTTTACTATATTCCGGTTGAAACGCAAAAAATGTCGGCTTGGTTTTAAAATAATTGACAACTGCGACAAAAGGACTTGCAAAGCGGCGGCTTTACGTGTACAATTCATCTAATACCTACTTTTTTGCGTTAAAGAAGGAGGGGACGATATGACGGATAAACCGATCTTCGCTCTTTGCTATGATTTTGATAAAACGCTCTCGCCCCGCAACATGCAGGAGTACGCTTTCATCGACGACATCGGCATGACGCCAAAGGATTTCTGGGACGAGTGCAACGAAACGATGCGCCTAAACCACATGGACGACATTCTCGCGTACATGTACGTCATGTGCAAAAAAGCGCGCGGCAAGCTTTTGCTGACGCGGAAAACGCTTAACGATCTTGGCCGCGGCGTCGAGCTGTTCAAAGGGGTTGACACATGGTTCGACCGTGTGAACGCCTATGCCGAGCAAAAAGGCATGAAGGCCGAGCACTACATCATCTCCTCCGGCCTCAAAGAGATTATTGAGGGCACCTCCATCGCCAACAGATTTGAGCGCATCTACGCCGCTGAATACTGCTACGATGCGGACGGCGTTCCGGTCTGGCCCGCAATGGCCGTGAATTACACGAGCAAAACGCAGTTTCTCTACCGCATCAACAAAGGCATTTTCGAGGTCCGCGAAAACGACGGGCTTAACGAATTCATGCCAGAGGAAAAGCGCCGTGTGCCGTTTCGGAACATCGTCTACATTGGAGACGGGTACACGGACGTGCCCAGCATGAAGGTTGTGCGCATGAACGGCGGCCATTCCGTCGCCGTTTTTCAAGAGGACCGCGAAAAGATGTCCGAGCTTATTTTAAAGGGCTGCGCGGACTATGCCGTATATGCGGATTACTCTGTCGGGAGCGACATAGAACGCACTGTTTTTGCCCTCATTGATCTTGCCGCCGCTGAGGATGCGACGGCGAAGCTGCATGCGGACAGCGTTGAGCTTGCCCAGCAGAAAACTGCCGAGCGCCGTCAGCGCGAATGGGAAAAAAAGCGCAGCCTCAAGCTCGGAAAGGAGCAATGAGGCTAGATAAAGCATACATTTTGAATAAGAAAGAAAACCGCTGAAGCCGTGCAGAACGGCTTTCAAATGGGAGAGATCGGTCTATGCTTCTGCGTATTTCTAAACTAAAGCAAAGCCAAAACGGTCCTTTTGACACCAGGACGCGCTTGGAATACGGCGTTTTGAGCGGCAGGGTCGGTATTCTTTTGAACCTGCTGCTTTTTGGAGGAAAGCTTGCGGCGGNNGCGGCTCCGTTTCCATCATGGCGGACGCGTTCAACAACCTTTCGGACGCAGGCTCGTCGATTGTGACGCTCATCGGCTTCAAGCTTTCGGGCAAAAAGCCGGACCCGCAGCACCCCTTCGGACACGGGAGACTCGAGTACGTTTCTGGTTTCATTATTTCTGTGTTCATTATCGTTATGGGCTTTGAGCTTGCGCGCAACTCCATTAGCTCCATCCGCGCGCCGAAGTCGATTGCCTATTCGACGCTCATTGTCGTCATTCTGGCCGTTTCCATCTGTGTAAAGCTCTATATGGCGCTTTACAACACGCGCCTGTCGAAGCTTTTTGAGTCACCCACGATGAAAGCGACGGCCACTGACAGCATTTCAGATGTCTGTGCAACCAGCGCCGTTTTGATTGCGCTTCTCATTTCGCACCGCTATGGCTGGCAGCTTGACAGCTACATGGGTCTGCTCGTTTCGCTCTTTATTCTCTATTCCGGTATCAGCTCGGCAAAGGATACACTCGCGCCGCTTTTGGGAACACCGCCGTCCAGGGAGCTTGTTGGCGAGATCGAAGCGATCGTCATGTCGCACAAGCCGCCCATCGCAGGGATGCACGACCTCGTCGTCCACAACTACGGCCCTGGCCGGCTTATGATCTCTCTGCACGCGGAGGTGCCGTCGGACATCGGCGTTTTTGAGGCGCACTGCATCATTGACGACGTGGAAACGGAGCTGGAGGAAAAACTCAACTGTGCTGCCGTCATCCACTTCGATCCCGTGGACACGGATGACGAAGAACTTATGTATCTGCGCTCCGCTGTCGAGGAGATCGTGTGCGGCGTCGATGCGCGCATAACGATCCACGACTTCCGCTATGTTCCCGGGCCTACGCACACAAACCTTGTGTTCGACATCGTCGTGCCCTACGGCTCAACGCTCTGCAACGAGGAAATCAAACGGAAAATCTCCGATGAAGTTGCAAAGCAGCTTCCAAACCACAACTGCGTTATCAAATGCGACAACTCCTTTATATAAAATAAGCCTGTCATTTCGATTGGTTCGGAATGACAGGCTTCATTTTTAATAGAATTGCACAGTCTGCTCGTGTACCGCTGAGACGACGACTTCTATGCCGGGAAATCCTTTTTTCATCATATCCGCAAGTACCGGGACGACGACGTTTTCCGTGCAGAAGTGGTCGGCGTCAATGAGATTTATGCCGCGCTCTCTGGCCTCTAAAAACTGGTGGTATTTGACGTCTGCCGTGACGAGCGTGTCGCAGCCGAGCTTATCCGCCGTTTCGACAAACTCGCCGCCGGAGCCGCCGCAGAGGGCGATTTTTTGGACCGGGCGGCTCGCATCCCAGTAACGCAAACCATTGCTGTTCAGCGCCGCTTTGATCTGTGTGAGGTAACCACGAAAGGGGACGGCGGCTTTGAGCGTTCCGTAGCGCCCCATACCGTATTCACAGCTGGACTTTGTGTAGCTCGGGCCTTCGAGCCAGCCCTCGACCGAAACGCCGAGCTTTGCGGCGAGCGCGTCGTTTACGCCGCCGGGGACGGAATCGAGGTTCGTATGCTGGCAGTAGGCCGAAATGCCATTTTGTAGAAGACGCACGATTTTGCGGCCAATAAGCGTATCGTCGTTCACCTGCTTGCACTCGAAATAGAGGGGGTGGTGCGAGAGAATGAGCTGCGCGCCCTCGCGGATCGCCTCCTCAATGACCGCGTCCGTGATATCGAGCGCGACGAGGGTTTTCGTGACCTCTGTCCCGTTTGTGCCCGCGAGCAGACCCACGTTGTCAAAGTCCGTTTTCATTTCCGGTGGCACGAGCCGTGTGAAATAGGCAACAATTTCTCTGACATTCGCCATTTCATTCCATCCTTTCGCGCATCGCCAGAAGCGATGCGAGCGTTTCTTGTTCCTCTGAAAGCCGCGCCGCGTTCTCCGTCTTCATGGAGGCCGAAAGGCCCGCGACGGCGCGCTGCTGCTTTTCTATGAGCGTTTCGAGCCTTACGGGAAAAAGCGGGTCGCTTTTTATGAGCGCGAACCGGCCCGTCAGAAGCTCGGCGGGGGAGCAGGGCGTATCCTGCCCGCCACGCACGGTCAAAAGCTCGTAGATGGGACCGTCTCCGATGAGCGACTCCGTCTCAATGCGGAAGCCGTTTTCCCAAAGCCAGCGGCGCAGAAACGGGGCTTTTGACATGGGCTGTAAAACAAGAAGACGGTCTTCCTTCGCCCATGGCGCGTGGTCCAGAATATCCGCGATGTTTTCGCCGCCCATGCCGGCAATGACGACGGACGCGATGCCCGCGCCGTCAATGCCTGTCAGCCCGTCCGTCAAATAAAAATCTATTTTGTCCGCAACGCCGAAATCCTCCGCCGTTCTACGCGCGGCGGAAAGCGGACCCTCGCGGATGTCCGTTGCGCAGACGCGGTCCGAAAAACCGATCTGCAAAAGGTGGACGGGAATATGCCCGTGGTCTGTTCCAACATCCGCAACGCCGCCCGCTTCCGGTAAAAGCGCACAAATCGCTTCGAGACGGCGGGAGAGCCTGATTTCTTGCATACTGCCTCCAAAAAGAAAGCCGCTCCGTTTCGGAAGTCCGAAAACGGAACGGCAGTGTTTTGCGCTTTACATGGACTTCTGGGCTTCCTGCTGTTCGAGATAGGCGTTCACCTGCAGAACAAAATCCTCTGTGTCATAGCCGTGTGCAGCACAGGCCTGATCGACAGTTTCGTCCATAGCGAGCGAGCAGGTTAGACAATGCATGCCGATGGCGTTGAAAAACGGCGCGGTCTGCGGGGCGTTTTCCAGAACTTCTATGATAAGCGACTCTTTTTTTACCTGATACATGGGCTTTTCCTCCTGTTTGGAATATCTGAATAATGAGATTATACCCACTTGCCCGAGAAAATGCAAGTGCCTTTGAAAAACGGCGCTACGATTTCTAATCGGAAATATGCGAAAAGAAAGCGATGCGCAAAGCTTCCGGCAGAGAGAAAAACGCTGGTCGTGGAAAAGTTCTGCGAACGTCGAAAAAATGCAAATTTGACCTTGACAATCTCTGAAATATTTAGTATACTGGCAAAGCCGCTTGAGGTTTTAAGGATTTGGGAGCATAGCTCAGCTGGGAGAGCACATGCCTTACAAGCATGGGGTCACAGGTTCGAGCCCT
>DEMY01000031.1 GCA_002359425.1 Clostridiales bacterium UBA2658 | reverse complement strand
CAGCTTTTCGCCGGTGCCGATAAATTTGATGGGCTTGCCCGTTACCGCTCTCACGGAAAGGGCCGCGCCGCCGCGCGCGTCGCCGTCCAGCTTCGTGAGCATGACGCCGGTGACGCCAAGCGCGTCGTCAAACGCTTTTGCAGCGTTCACGGCATCCTGACCGGTCATGGCATCCAGAACCAGCATGATCTCGGCGGGATTGACCGCGTCGCGGATGTTTTTCAGCTCGTCCATGAGCGCCTCGTCGATGTGGAGACGGCCGGCCGTATCGAGAAAAACGAGGTCGTTTCCATGGCGCTTCGCGTGTTCAATGCCGGCCTTGGCAATATCGACAGGGTTGCCCTGCCCCATTTGAAAAACGGGAATGTCGAGCTGCGCGCCAACCGTTTCAAGCTGGGCAATGGCGGCGGGACGGTAAACGTCGCAGGCCACGAGCAGCGGCCGCTTGCCGCTTTTTTTCATAAGTCCTGCGAGCTTTGCGCTGTTTGTCGTTTTTCCCGCACCTTGCAGGCCGGCCAGCATCACGATGCTGGGGGACTGCGAGGAGATATTGAGCTTCACATTTTCGCTGCCCATGAGGGCGGTCAGCTCTTCGTTGACGATCTTTATAACCATCTGCGCAGGAGTCAGGCTTTCTAAAACGTCCTGTCCCATGGCGCGCTCGCTGACCTTACCCACAAAGTCCTTGACGACCTTGTAGCTGACGTCCGCCTCCAAAAGCGCAAGGCGCACCTCGCGCATGGCTTCCTTGACGTCCGCCTCTGTGAGGCGCCCCTTGCCGCGCAGCTTTTTAAATGAAGCCGTTAATTTGTCTGAAAGGCTTTCAAATGCCATAAGAAATCCTCACTGGTCAGTTGTCCCGAATGGCCGCTACTTCCGAAAGCAGCGTTTCGGATAGCATTTTCGCCGGGCCGTCCGTTATGGAAACGAGCTGCTTAAGCTGCTCGCTCATTTGCTCCAAAACTGCTCTGCGCTCTGTAAAGCGGCGGACGATGCCGGTCTTTGCTTCCGTCGCCGTAANNATCGCCGTAAGCGTTGCCTCCGCGCGCACGAGAAGATCCCTTGCGCCCTGCCGCGTGATGCCCATGTCCTCCGCGATCTCCGCAAGGGACAGATCGTCGTTGTAGCGAAGAGCGACGGTCTCGCGCTGCTTCGGCGTTAAAAGCTCGCCGTAAAAGTCCAGAAGCATGGTCATTTGAAGTGTTTTGTCCTCCATGGCGCACGCCTCCTTTTGATTTTGCCCTGTTATCATACACGTTCGCGCCTCGCTTGTCAAGTATTTTTACTTTACACCTGCCGGAATATTTTATGCGAAAGTGTGGCAGACTTTTGTTTACGAAACTGACTGAAAAGGGGTCGATCAAATGGGGCGCGACGGCGCAGCGTATTTTGTGGACGACGATGGGCTTTCTCTCTATGGAGAAAATGTCGCGCGGGCGCTCCACGTAGCAGGAACGGTCTCTGGAAAGGCGGTCTCGCGCGAGATCGCGGACAATCTGCACGTATTGAAAGCACAGCGCAACGCGTTCGACACGCGTTATGCCGGCAAGGGAGCCGTTCCGACCGGGGCCGAATGGCTTTTGGACAACTTTTATCTTGCCCAGCGCGAGGGCCTGCGCGCAGCGGCGCTTTTACGCGTTTCCGGGCGTTTTCATGCGACGGATAAGGTGCCGGCGGTCGAATCGCTGTGCGTTTCGCTTCTGCGCGCAGGCAACGGGAGCGTCACGAAGGAGCGCTGCGGACTTTTTCTTGCAGGCTGCCAGCTTGCTTATGTGCTTAGCAGGCGGGAGCTGAACCAGTTTGTGCCACTCCTAAAGGCGGCCGCAGTCGCCGAGCTGCGCGCGCTCTATGAGAATGGAGATCTGGACGAAAACGCGGCTGTAACGGCGGGAAACCTCTTTTCAACGCTGCGGCTTTTATCGACCGTTGACCTTTCAAAAGTCTTGGAGCACATCGACGCAACAGAGCGAATTCTTGCGGGCGACCCCGCGGATATCTATCCAAAAATGTCCGAAAAGACGCGTGACGCCTACAAAAAGCGCGTTGAAAAGCTCGCAAAAAAGTACCGCGCCAGCGAGCGCCAGGTTGCCGAACACGCACTGTCATTGGCGCAAAACGCAAGCGGAGAAGCGTTGCACGTCGGCTACTGGCTTTTCACAAAACCGCTCGGCAGAGAAAAAGCGCATAGTAAAGGTTCGCTTTACATCTGGACAAATATCCTGATCACGCTTTTTTTAACGGGCTTCACCGCGCGCGTTTTTCAAAGCTGGGCCGTGTTCGCACTGCTGCTCCTGCCGTTTTCAGAGCTTGTCAAAAACCTGATCGATATGCTCGTTTTGTCTTTTACGCCGGTGGCACAGGTGCCAAGAATGGAGCTTGAAGACGGTGTTCCGGCGGAGGGACGGACGATCTGCGTCATTTCCGCGCTACTCACAAATGGAAACAGTGGCCCTGTGTTCGCGCGGCGGCTTGAGGAGTACAAGCTCGCAAGTCGGGACTGTGGGGAAAATCTCCTCTTTGGCGTTCTCGCAGACCTGCCGGACGCGGACGGCGAGACGGCGGAAAAGGACGCCGAAAGCGTCGAAGCGCTCAAAACTGCTATTGACGAACTGAACCAAAAATACGAGGGCGGCTTTTTCTTCTTCATCCGCCCACGCAAATTCTGCCGTGCGGACGGACGATGGATGGCGTGGGAACGAAAACGCGGCGCTATTTTGGAGCTGGCTTTGCTCCTGCACGGAGAAAAAAGCGCTATGGAGATTGTTTCCGGCAGTAAACTCTTGCTGCGCGGCGTGCAGTACATCCTGACGCTCGACGAAGACACGCGGCTCATACCCGGCATTGCGCGCAAGCTCATTGGCGCAATGCTGCACCCGCTGAACCGCCCTGTCGTCAATCAGGACGCACGCGTTGTGCGCTCCGGTCACGGGCTTTTACACCCGCGCATCTCTTCGGAATTATCCTCCTGTGAGAAAAGTATCTTTGCAAATATCTTTGCAGGACAAGGCGGTATCGACCCTTACGGCAGCGACTCGTCTGAGCTTTACATGGACGCCTTTGAAAACGGCGGCTTTGCAGGCAAGGGCATCATCGATATTGAGACCTTTATTATATGTATGCGCGATCGCATCCCCGAAAACCGCGTTTTGTCGCACGACGCGCTTGAGGGTGCTTTTCTGCACGGTGGCTACGCGGGCGACATCGAGCTTACAGACAAATTCCCCTCGGACGTGCTGTCCTACTACAAGCGTCTGCACCGCTGGACGCGCGGAGACTGGCAGAACCTCCCCTGGCTTTTCGGGCGCGGACGGGGTCTGACCGGAATTGACGGTTGGCGGCTGTTTGACAGCATGCGGCGGAGTCTTGTCGCGCCATTCTCTCTTGCGGCGATATTTACAGCCTTTTTTGTGCCATCTGGAGATTTTTTGCGCGTTGCGCTGCTGACGATCCTGATCTTCGCGTTTCATTTGATTGTAACGGCTGTGGAGGCACTTTTCCGGGATGAGGACGAATCCCGGCTGCATTTTCTGAGCACCGTCAACCATGGTGTCGGCGGAGCGCTCAAAATGACGGGCATAAAACTTCTGTTCCTGCCATTTGAAGCGTGGGTCTGCGCGTCGGCAGCGGTAACGGCCCTGTGGCGTCTGGGATTTAGCCGTCGAAAGCTTTTAGAGTGGACGCCCGCATCCGCGCTCGAAGGAAATAAGCGCGGCGTATCGCGCTATTATATTGGCATGTGGCCGTGCGTTGCCGCGGGAATCACAGCCTGCCTTGCGCCGTGCCCGTTCGCGTGGGTCGCGGGGCTTTTGTGGCTGCTTGCGCCATGGTTTGCATATCTTCTTTCCCGCATGATCACGCGGGATATGCCGGTTTCTGACGAAGACAGGACGTATCTGCTCGCCTGTGCAAAGCGCATCTGGGCGTTTTTTGCCGATTTCTGCACGCCGGAGGACCACTTTTTACCACCCGACAACTGGCAGGAGCGCCCGCCGGTCGGGGTTGCGCACCGCACTTCTCCGACGAATATCGGGCTTTGCCTCTTGAGCTGCCTCACAGCGTCCGACCTCGGCATTGTAAAGCCAGAAAGCGCCGTCACGCTCATGGAAAACATTCTGAACTCGGTTGCCGGTCTGCAAAAATGGAACGGCCATCTCTACAACTGGTACGACACGCGCACGCTCGCACCCCTGCACCCTGCCTATGTTTCGACGGTGGATAGCGGCAATTTCGCCGTCTGCCTCGTGATCGCGCGCGAGGGACTTTTGGAGCTGGAGCAGCCAGCGCTTGCGCAAAAGTGCGAGGATCTACTTGCACCGATGTCCTTCGCGCCGCTTTATGACAAGTCCCACAAGCTCTTTTCCATCGGTTTCGACATTGAGAAAAACGCGCTTACAAACAGCTTCTACGACCTCATGGCGAGTGAAGCGCGCACAACCGGCTTTTTCGCGGTCGCGCGCGGCGACGTGCTACGCCGCCACTGGCGCGCCCTGAGTCGTGCAATGGTCGAGGACGCGCATTATCGCGGCATGGTCTCGTGGACCGGCAGCATGTTTGAATACCTGATGCCCTGCCTCTTTTTCCACAACACCGAGGGTTCACTTTTATATGAGACCTGCCGCTTTGCGGTTCGCGTTCAAAAACGGCGCGGCGCAGCAAAAAAACTGCCGTGGGGCATTTCCGAGAGTGCGTTTTTTGCGCTCGACCCCGCCCTGAACTACCGCTACAAGGCTCACGGCTGCGCGCCGCTCGCCCTAAAACGCGGCATGGATAAGGAATATGTCGTCGCACCCTACGCGAGCTTCCTCGCTCTGTGCACAGATATAAAGCCAGCCGTTCAAAATCTGCGCGCTCTGGAGGCGCTGGGTGCGGCGGGAAAATACGGCTTTTACGAGGCGGTCGATTTCACGGAGGGCCGCATCTCGACTGGTACGGGCGAGGTCGTTTCCTGCGTCATGGCGCACCACCTTGGCATGAGCCTCATTTCCATCGGAAACGCCCTTTGCGCGGACATCATGCCGCACCGGCTCATGCGCGACC
>DEMY01000016.1:24268-24657 GCA_002359425.1 Clostridiales bacterium UBA2658 | reverse complement strand
GGGCCGGATTGCCCCGCTCATTGATGGAGTAGGACACCCGGCTAAAGGCAAGCGTCCCTGCCGCGACCGCTGCCGCAATGCCGGTATTGACGATGAGCTTGATCTGCACCTTGACAGGCTGGAGTTCCTCTCCGCTTTGAATGTTGGTCTCGGTGTAGACCGTCTCGGTGCTCGTCATACGATAACCTGTAACCTCGATGGTTACGCTGCCGGCCGCTGTAATATTGAGACACGCGCTGTAGAGAAAGGCGGTACCTTTGTTCAGCGTCCCGCCGGAAACGGAGATAGCCGGAGATCCAACGGCCTCCGGAAATTCGATCCACACGTCCTGCGTCCCATTGATCGTCACTGTCGAGCTACAGATCGTTTCCGCTTTATCCGACGCACTG
>DEMY01000016.1:23958-24236 GCA_002359425.1 Clostridiales bacterium UBA2658 | reverse complement strand
CGGCATGTTACTTTTTGTGAGCGTGTCGACTGCCGTACCGGAGGCCAGGTCTGCAAATACAAGCACGCCTGCGCGGTCGATGTAGCAGACACACCGCGCTGCCTGCGCGATCATACGCAGAGCTTCGCGGTGCGATACAAGCGGTATGCAGGAGCCAATAACACGGCTGCCAATCGCGGACGGGATGCTCGCCGTCAGGCCGATACCCGCGTCGGCCAGCACGGCGGTAACGAGCGCAGCCACGGTAGCTGTCCCGCTCACGCCCTTGCGATAGGTGC
>DEMY01000016.1:5518-23927 GCA_002359425.1 Clostridiales bacterium UBA2658 | reverse complement strand
TTATCATCGAGTCGTCAGCCGCCTCGGACTTTGCAAAGTAAAACCGGCCCATGCCGACATACTCGAGGCCGGTTTCCGTCGCGCCTACGCCGATCTCTGCGTCGAGCGGTTGCCCCTGCTGGAGATAGGCGTATATGCTACTTGGCGACAGCATGTTGTATCGGTGCTGGCTGTTGTCGATTGTAACCGTAAGCTGTCCTGTGGGGAGGCTCTCAGACTTCGGGTCCATCTCGTAAAGGATATCGCCTTCGGTCATGTTCTCGCGGTCGAACTCCTGAACAATTCCAAAGACGACTTCTGCCACCCGAACGCTTTGGTAAGGCATCTGCGTATTACCAAAAGTGATTACAACCTTCCTGTAGCCCGTGACTTCCATCTCCACTGGCATTTTTGCCGCGGTTATGGTCACGATTTTTTCTGATAGCACCGTCCCGGCCGAGTTATATGCGGTTATCGTCATGGCAGTCGGATATTGATTGCTCTGATCATCAAAAATCACCGTAAACCCTATAGAAGAATGGTTTGCCGTGAAATTGAACGTCAACGTCGGTGCTGTTGCAAACGAACAGTCAGCGCCGGATATTCTACTCCAGTATCCGGTCTGGACCGTACTGATGTCGTCCGGCATAACGCGGCGGGAACCGTCCAAGGGCCACCCGCCCGTTTCAAGCGTCGCCCAAGGATAACTGATTTGCTCTTTTCCATCACATGTTTGGATGAGTTGAGACAGGGCCGTATTTGAATTTGTTGCTGCTGGCGTCGCATCTCCAGCTGCGGATGTATCTATAAGGCGGAATGACACGCGCATATTTGACCAGCGGGCGTCACAATACGGCATGAAGGTGGCTGACGTCTTTTGCATCAAACCACCTCCTGCGCCGTGATCGTCAGCGAGCATTTGTGCCATACGCCGGTACCATCTTTCTCGAAGGAAAAAAGCTCAAAGGCCGGATATGACAGANNCTGCCTGTCTTATCCGTGCCGTCGAGGTCGAAGTATCCGACGGTAAAGAAACCGCCCGCTCGAAGCATGGCAATCAGGGCGGCGATTGTTTCGGCGGGAACATAATCCCATTCGTACTTAAACCCGGGTCGGAAGCCGATCATCTCACGGACTATTTTCCCGCCAGCCATCTTGATTTCTTTGTATTCCGGGACCCCGGCATCTGATACGGTAAAGGTGATCGGCATGGTTATCGTCGTTGTCTCGTTGGAAATGGTTATCTGCTTCATGCCAGCGCCGTACCTTTCTGCTGGACGAGATCACGCAGAGGATCAAACACTGCGCTTGCGAGCACGTCCCCGTTCGGCATCATCACATTGATCTTGTCTGTGCCACCAGGGACCGCCGCACCGCCCTGCGGCGTATTAAGGACAGCGGCAAGGCCATTGACAAGCCCCTCGTTCATACGTGCCGCGGACGGCGTCTCATTGCTGCCCAGAACGATATTGGTCGGTATACTATCGCTCATCTGCTTTGTAACGCTTTTCATTTTTTCAACAAAGCCAACGCCCAGCCCAGCGGCGTTCTGTTCGCCGATGTACGCCCATTTGCGGGATGGAGAATGTATGTCCATGGACTCTTTCGCGTCCGCGTAGGCCGCCTGGAGCACGCCGACGAATGTTGCCGTAATCATAGCCGACTGAGACGCAAAGCCGTCTGCAAGGCCTTGTCCGGACATAACACCGATATCCTTCATTTGATCTTTGATGCCGGAAAGTTCGGACGGGATTTTGTCTACATATTCGGCCTTGAGCGTATCAAGCTCGCCCTTGTAAAACTTCTCGGCGACGGACTTCGCGGCCTGCTGCTTCTGATCCCATAGGGTCATGTACTTTCCGTACTGCTCATCTGTCATGCACAGAAGCTGCGTCGTGTACTGCGTTGCGTCCTCGATGCTCATATCCTTGATTTTGGACAGGAGCGAGTCAGAGACACCCCGCGCTTTCAGCTTTTCCAGCGCATCGCCGTAGCCGTTGATCGCGTTGATCTGACCTTGCAGATCGTTGACGGAAAACATATCCCCAAATTCACTCTGCGTTTTTGTGAGCAGGTCACCAAAGGCAATCAGCTTGTTTGCCATATCGGCCTGTGCCTTTTCGACCTCCGCAATGGCGTCGTCATACTGCTTTTTAAAGTCCTGCACGATTTTGAGCTGCGCGTTGAGGTTGTCCTGCAGAATCTCCTCATTGCTCTTTTGGGTCTGGGCGGCTGTCTGCTTCTGGATTTCCGCAATCTGGTTTTGCAGCCGGGTCTCCTCGGCTGTGAGAAGATTAGACATGTTTTTTGCCGTCTTCAGCACAACGGTCTTACTTTTCTCGATGCCGTCGGACAGCCCGCGCCCCAGCTTGAAACCGACATCCGCCGTTACCGCAGACGAACCGAAAGTAATGCCGAGCCGGCCCTTGACGACGCTTACGGCAGTGTCTACCGCTTTCCCGCTCTCGGCTGCAATGCTGCCCGCGACTTGCTTTGTGGCGTCAGTGACGACGCTAAGATTGTCGGTTATACCCTCTGCCATTAGGTGCATCATATCCGGCATATAGGTGTCGAAGTCTGCGAGCGGCCCCTCGTCTGGCACGGAGAAGTGGAGAAATTTGCGGATGTCCTGCGCGACACCGTTGATTGCGTCGCCCACCGCATGCGCGGCGGATTTGATGCCGTTCGCGATTCCCTGTACGATATCCTTGCCCCATTGCAGAGCCTCGCTCGGCAGATTTTTTATGACGTCGAATGCTGTGCTTATGCCTGTTTTCACAGCGTCACCGACGCCATGAATAGTGCTGTTGATACCCTCTTTCATGCGGGTAAACATATCTGAACCGATCTGTTTCAGCTTGCTCGGAAGTTCCTTAAACCAATTGAGGATACCGTTCCACACGGTTTTAATGCCCGAGGATATGTCGTTGCAAAGTGTAGATATAGTGCTTTTAAACCCACTCCACGCTGTTTTTATAATTTCACCGACGGAATTCCACAGCGTCGACGCGAACGTTTTAATGCCGTTCCATTCCGTTTTTACAAGGCCTGTTATCGCCTGGAGCGCACCGGAAAACACTTGCTTGATACCGGCCCATATGGTAGAAAAAGCGGCTTTCAGATTATTAAAAATGCCCTGCGAATCGGAGGACAGCTTTTTGAAGTTGCCCGTGACAAGGTCAAGAATAAGCAATACCGGGCCGAGCACTACCGTCTTAATCGCAAGCCAAATGCCGGACAGGATAGCTTTCAGCCCGTTCATGATAGTTTCTATGCCGGTCTTCATGCTGCCCCAAATGTTTAAAATGTCCTGCACAAATACGTTGACTATGGTCATTACGGCGGTCTTGATGCCGGTCCACGCTGATACAAAGACCTGCTTTACGCCACTCCAAATGCCGGAGAACCACTCTCCGGCGCCTGAAAACGTCTCTTTGATATTATCCCAGATACCTTTGAAAAAGCCCTTAATAGGCTCCCAGTTCTTTATAATCAGTACGGCGGCCGTCGCAATACCGGCGACCGCGAGTACGACGAGCCCGGCGGGAGACAACAACGCCGAAAAGGCACCGCCGATTCCCTTGAACAGCGGTCCGATCATTTTGACTTTCGAGACAATCGGCGCGAACGCACGGATGCCTTGTATAAGGCTCCCCAGATCGCGCGTCATTCGTCCAACAATCATTAACGCAGGGGCGGCGGCAGCCACAGCCAGGATGAGAGCGCTGAGTACCTTTTTCTGACCGTCGCTAAGATTTTTAACCTTGTCATTTAGCTGGCCCGCAAGGCTCCGTATCTTTCCCAGCGCGGGACCCAACATCTGCAGCAGTGTTTCCCCGAGCTCGGCCAGCGTGTTTTTAAGTTCGTTCAGCGTCTTTTGGGCCGTAGCTGCTGGAGTGGCGTCCATTTTATCAAATGCGATCTGTGTCGCTCCAGCCGATCCCGCCATGTCGTCCAACGTCTGGCTAAACTCTGCGCCGCCATCGCCCATTATCGTTAGCGCGGCTTTGCCGGCCTCTGCCGAGCCAAACATGTCGGCCATCGAAAGGCCGGCTTCAGATGCCGAACCTTGCAGGATTTTGAGCACGTCCGCTACGGACATGCCGGACTGTACAAGTTCGGTAAACGATTTGCCGGTCTTTGCTTTCAGGGCGTCGGAAGCTTTTGTACCCGATTTGCCAAGCTCGTTGAGCATGCTGTTGAGGTATGTCGTTGCCTCGGCGGTTTGGATGCCGTTTTTGGTCAGGATGACGTAAGACGATGCGACGTTATCCAGATTGACGCCGAAAGCGTTCGCTGTCGGGATAACGCGGCCCATGCTTGACGCCAATTCTGCCACGGTCGTTTTACCGAGATTCTGTGTCGTGATCAGCTTGTCCGATACGCTCGTTACCTCATCGGATTCAAGACCGTAAGCGTTCATAATGGTCGTGAGAACATCGAGGGATTGGCCAGCTTCGGCAAAACCGGCTTTCGCCAATTTGGTCGAGTTTGATACAAAGTTGACGGCATCACCGGTTGACTGGCCGGCTGAAATGGCGCTGTAGACGTTCACCGAGATTTCAGTGGAGGCTATCCCCGTTTCACAGGATAAGTCCATGATACGCTGCCGCATGCTATCGACCGACACCTCTGCGGGGTCCATGATGGTCGTGACCTTTGCCATCGCCGTTTCAAAATCAGCGGCAGCTTTAATTGACGTAGCGCCCAAGCCAGCAGCGGCGGCAGATGCCGGAGCAAGTTTTTTTCCGACCTTCTCAATGCTTTCCCCAGCAGATTTTAAGCTCGCGGACAAAGAAGTGTCCGTGTCCCGTGCCTGTTTTTCGAGATTTTTTAACTGCGATTCGGTTTTTGCAACTTCGCGCTGGAAGGCGCGATACTTTTCCTCGCCGATCTCGCCGTTCTGAAACTGCTCCTCGACCTGCTTTTCAGCTTCTTTCAGAGATGCGAGTTTGTCCTTTGTGGTGGCAATCTGCTTTGCAAGTAGTTCATGTTTCTGCCGCAAAAGCTCCGTGTTCTTCGGATCAAATTTAAGCTGCCGGTTTACCTCTTTCAGCTCTTTCTGTGTGTCTCCGACCGTCTTATTAACGCCTTTGAGTGACTTTTCAAGCGGTCCAGTATCTCCACCGATCTCTACGGTTATGCCCTTTATATTGTTTGCCATTTACTGTCACCGCCTTTTAATGCTTTCCGAAATATTTGCGCAGCGCTGCACGGTCCGGCTCGGTCTGCTCGGACAGCCAGCACTTTTCGAGATAATCGCGGCCCTGCTCCGTTTGCTTACATTCGTAAATAAACGCATCACGGAGCAAGGCCCAAAACTCAAAGACCGTCAGAAGCTCCAGGCGGTAAAAATCATAACCGGTGTAATCTCTGACGATCTTTTCTTCAATTGTGCTGACGGTGTAATGCCCCTCATCCCCCATGCCTCCGGGGCAGGAGGGGACGATTAGTTTTTTGCTTGTTTTTCCTTGACGACCCACTCCAAATAGGCCGTCAGAATTGCAGTCAGCTGGTCGATGTCCAGATTGTCGACATACTCCGCCGGGACTTTATACCCGGTTTTGTTTTTGCTCAGCATATCGCGGACCGCATCGCGCATATCCTCAATAACATTTTCCGTGCCATCGGACGCGACGGCAGTCAGCTTACGCAGTTGCTTGACCGTAGGGGGCTCAACCTGCAGCTCGACATTTTTGACTTCACCGTCAGTAGTCTCTACTGCAAGCCGGATGTCAAAATAGCGTTTTGCAATTGCAGAAACATCAAACATTTATCTCACCTCACACTTTCGACGTAACGGTTGCCTTACCGGCTTTCTTGATGGCACCCGTGGCGTCTACCTCTACTACAAGGATTTCGTTGCCCGTTGTGGCGCTGATCTCCACTGTACCGTCCCACGCAGTGTAGCCCGTCGCAGTAGAGTCGTTCAGGGCGGGCAGCGTCACAGTGGGCGCGGTCTTGTACTTATAGCTGTTGCCACCGGTCAGCGGCGGTGTCACCGTCAGGGCCGTCTTACCCGACGTCGCGCCGGGCGCAGAAGCGATAGCCAACGTACCGAGCGCGCCGGGGTCGGTCTCGTCGATCAGAATAAGCGTGCCTTCACCGTCGGACGGCGTCGCCGTGATTTCCGGGTCCAGACCTGTCGGGTCATCAGGCGCATATTTTAGCGCAAAGCCGCCGGTGTTGGTGCCGACAAGGGTAATACGCAGATCGCCCAGTTCATTGTCAGGATGATAAAAGCGGATAAGGTGGCGACGACCGTCATCGTTCGCAATGCCGCCAATCTTGACCGTACGTCCTCCATTGTGTTCTGTAATACGGCAGGTGGAGCAAAGCGCATTGAGTTTCCCGTAGGCCCACGAGATCAGGCCAAACTTAAACGTAGCTTCTTCGGCGGTGAGCTTTGAACGGCGGACCTGCCCCATGTCGTCCGCAAAGGTCTTATAGGTCGGCTTGTAGGTCAGCGTCGCGCCTTTTTCGATGTAGCCCAGCCGGTTTGCGTCTTTCTCAATATCCGCATCATCAGGGATCGTGCCGGTAAACGGCATTTCATAGACATACCCGCTACCGACGGGGATTCCGATTGTTTCGCTCATTGTAATGCCTCTCTTTCAATCAGATCTGTTTCCAGATTATAGACTGTCATGTAACATTCGTTATCCGGCAGCCATTGTTTTTCTTTTCGATATTTCAGCGCACGGACGTCAAAAAGTGCCTCCAGCGCCGTGCTGTCGTCTGCCTCCGCGCTGTACCGCTCAATAGACAACGCGTGCCGACGGACAGCATTTCGCATATCAGCCCCGCCGCGTGTGACTGTGTCGAGATATACGACATACGGCATATCCGGCGCTTCGCCCGGCGGGAAACAGGTGTCAGCGACCGGTTCTCCTGCGGTTTCCAGCCAAAACTTAATGAGAAGCATGTTTGATCGCCTCCTCCGAAAGTTCCACCATCCGCTTTTCCGCGAGTTCCTGTCCGTACTGAATATGAGGAAAAGCCCTCGCTCTACCTCCTTGCGGAAGTGCGTGGCCTTTTTCCAGCAGGTGCGTACGGCGGTATTCAGGCGCAGCGACATACCATGTCTTTTCCTTCCCAAAGTTCGTATCTTTGGTCGTTTTCAATCGGAACGCTTTGACATACCTACCCGTGTGCTGCTTGAAGGTAACATGGTTTTTGATTTCCGCATTTACCTCATCCGCGACGATGTCTACAGCCTTTTTCTGCGCCGCTGTAATTTCGTCCGCGTAGCTTTTCAGCTCGTCCTCGATGGCCTTGTTGAGGTCTTCGAGCGGTACCGTTACAGCCATATCGTTCATCCTTTTCGCAGTGCCAGCACAGAGACCGGCGGGTTTGTATCTGCAACGTGCTGCACCTGCTCGATTTTGTACTCATCGCCGCCGATGACGACACGGTCCGTTGCATCAATCGTGGTCTGGCGCGGAACTTGTATCAGCCGCATAATCAAAGCTCCGGCTGCACGGGCGGTATAGTACCGCTTGTAACTGACTGTTTTTTCGCCGTAGCACAACCGCATTTTCAGCGCGTCACGCTTATTGTTTTTGACCGTATAAATATCACAGAAGCCATCGTTAAACGACTGAAACTCCGTCGGCGTTTTGATTTTCATATTCTTTCACCCGCTCTTTCAAATGGAGATCCAGTAGCTGGCTTTCAAAGTTCTGCTCGAACACCTCAAGCGCCTGGCTGTTTGCATAACGGACGTAGTCAAAAAGCAACTGTCGGGGTAGGTCCTCGGCGGCGTAGTCAAGCGTCGCCCCGGCAATCCTGTTTAAGCGGGAGATGCCGCGGCGGATATACCCGGTAATCAGGCTGTCCGTCGTGGCATCGTCCCATGTGATGTTTAGGTACTTTTTGACTTCGCCGAGCAGTCCGTCAGGCAGAGTCGTACTATCCGCCATCAACTGCCTCCTGCAAATTATGCCTGTGCCTTAGTTGTTACGACGCCTTTAACTTCCTTCACAACAACCTCTTTGCTCAGCGGTGCGAGGTTGGAGATGTCGGCTACAAAAAAAGCGTTGTTGTCCAGCGGCTTGCCGTTGCCATAAAGCTTCGTGATGTAGACGCGCTCGTCCTCGATAAAGTGGACGTCGTCGCTGTACTCGATCTTACCGCCGGAGCCGCCTTTGCCGACGCCCATGAAATAGCGGGGCGCGAGACCAAAGACCGCTCTGTTGGCAGGGACGTTCGCGTCCTGAACGATCTTAGTTGGATAGGGGAGAATGTTGTTGACATATGCGCCTGCAGGCGTCAGGAACGTAGTGGCGGGCATGATCTTGCTGAAATAATCAGCAGGACTTACGACCATCAGAAGTTCGGGGACGGCGCGCTGGCGGTTGTTGGGGCCGGAAGCAATCGTTTTTGCGATGCCGCCGATAGCAGCAGGAGACAGCTCTGTGATTGCTACGGTGCCTTTATCGGGATACACACCGCCCGTAACGGTCACACCGTCGGAAACGTCCTTAATCATGCCAATGGGCTGATTGTTGCCGGTACCTGCAACGATGGATTTGCAAAGACCGCCGCCGAGAGCTTCAACGAGTACGGCACGAATATAGGCGTCAACCCACATAGGTCCCGCATCGAGCATGTCCTTGCTTACCACCATGTATGCGGTCAGCTTGTTCGTACCGAGCTCGATTTTGCCGATGGCGCCTTCCAGTTTTGTCTTGATCTCAGTACCAAGAGCATCCCACGTTGCAAGCTGTTCACCCTGCTTGTTAACGATCATCTTGGTGAGCGTGCTGGTATTCTGGATATTGATTGCGCCAAGCAGAGGGAAGGCCGTTCCGATATCATCGAGGACGGTATCGATAACGGTCTCCGGGAACGCCGGAGTAAGCCCCGCAGCGTCAAATGCGGACTTGATGTCACCAACCGCGACGCTCTGCACGAGGGTACTGTAAAACTTAGTCTCATCGGCGGTCAAAACATGGCAGCCGCGCTTTGTAAGGACGCTTTCGTCCTGGGTACGCTGATATTCCTTCGCATCCTCCATGACGCTGTCATGGATAGACGCGGCGAGATCGGCCATAGCCTGCGGAAGCGCGTCTTCGTCCTCACTTTTCAGGGCCGCTTCAAAGCGGGCTTTCATTTCCTGTGTAATCATGTCTTTGCTTTTCATTCAGATACCTTCTTTCCGAGGGCGGCTTCCAAGCGCTCTCTGTTCGTAATTTTGGTTTCGGGTTTCGGGGCTGCATTTTCGAGCATGGATTTGATTTCGGAGATCTGCTGTGCGAGCTCGGCGCTAAAATCCGCCGCATCAAGCTTCACGGCAACGGTACTCGTCGGCTTCGTTTTCGCTGCCATACGCTGGACGATCTGCTGCATAACATTCTGATTCGCGATGCTGCTGTCCTTTTCCGTCGTAACCGAGGTCGCGAAGCTCATTTTCAGCGCATCGTCCGGCAAAATCCATGTACCTTCGTGGTTATCGCCGTCGAGCATAGGATCGAGCTGGTCGCGGCTGATGTTGATTTTTTCAGCATAGGCGTTCCCGGCAGCCTGCGAGATTTTATCAAGCACGTCGGCTTCCTGCCGATGCTGTGCGGCATTTCCGGCCATGCCCGCCCACGCGTTATGTATCATCAGCGCAGATGCACTCGACATAATGCGCTCGTCACCGGCCATAAAAACGATCGATGCCGCAGAACACGCAAAGCCGTCACAATATGTGCGGACTTTTGCGCTGTGGCATTTCAGTGTGTTATAGATTGCGAGTCCCTCCGACGTATAGCCGCCGCAGCTGTTGATGTGGACATTGATTGCGTCGACATCAAGGCCCTTAATGTCGTTCGCAATTGACAGGCCGGACACTTCGCCGAGGTTCAGCCCCCATGCTTCGTCGATTCCAGTATTCCATGCGTCCACGATGTCGCCAAAGATGTAAACGTCCGCCGAACGCTCGGCAGCGTTTACGTCCATCGAGTAATATTTTTTCATCCTGTATCACCTCCCGCCGTTGGCGTGTTCGTCAGCGGCTCATAGTTTTTTGTCCTCAAATGCTGCTTGCTCCACCACGTGTTCAGCGCGCAGTCACCGACTTTCTCACGGATTTCATCAGCGCTATAGATGCCGTCGGAAATAAGCTTGTCCGCCTGAACTGCGATACTGAAGATATCGACGTGCTTAACACAAGTGGTGTCAATCTTCAAATAGTTGTCAGAAAGAAACTGCTCTTTTGAGTAACACTTTCGATTAATCTCGGTTTCAATCAAACGGCAAATTGGCTCGACGCAAAAGGTCAGGCATTGGTCTAGCAGCTTGTCCGTGTCGGCAATGTCGCCCTGCAGCAACGCCGGAGGAATGCGGAATGCCTGCGCCACGCGGGCAATGGCTTCTTTCGTGAGATTGGAAATGTCCTGAACTTCCGACGTGGACTTTTTGCTTCCCTCGCCGGCGATTTCGTTATAATCCATCCCGCGGGGGATAGATACTACCGCATTTTCGGACTCAAAATAGGTCCTCATCTGCTCATTGACAAAGTCCTTTGTCTTTTTAAGTTCGTCGCCATTACCGGAGGGGGCCTTGTTCAGGTTCATAATGCCCTTACGCCCACCAGCACGGCGATACTTACCGACTGCCATGCCGAGCAGCTCGTTATACTGCGCCATCATGCCGGACATCAACAACCGGATATCCTGATTATTAAGCCTAAGAAAAATAACCTCGTTATTGTGAAATGTTTTGCCGAGGCTGATACTGCCACGGGTTACATTGGAAAACGTGTCCGGGTATATCAGCTTTTCTTCATCATGCGTATAGTTGTCTGCAATGATTTTCTGGTCGTTAATGTCGATGATCAGACACTCGTTGCTGTAAAGCAGCTTTGACACAACCTCCTGCCAAAACTGATTTGCGTTCTGATTTACGTTCGGCTGGATATTCCATGTGTAGTAATCATCCTTACGGACAGGCAGCCCGGCAATAAAGGTACGGAATTCACATTTGGAAATGATACCGGCAACCATGTTAATTGCCATCTGCGTTGCAAAGCTTTCAATGGCAAATTTAGTTGCAAGCTCCGGCATATGCTGTGAAATACTGACCTCGGCTTTATCGCCAAACATGTCACGCAAAAAATCTACGATTTTCATTTGTTCACCTCCTCTCAGACGCCGATGACCGAAAACTGTTCAAGCGACAGCTCCTCGCCGCAGTCTGCCAAATCCGCACTCGCACAGATCGCGGACACCATTGCCGAAAAGCCATCTGTCTTGCGGCTCCTGGCTTCCTTTTTGCCGTAGAACTGGTTACCGTCTTTTGTTACGATGCAAGCGTTGTTCGTGTACCACCCCATCATTGGGTCATTGCCCCAGACGACGCGATGTGTGTTAAACAGGGAAGTTATCACGGGGACATAGCGGTTCTCTGTAACACGTTTCGTCAGCAGAATATTGTTTGCACCGCCTTTATCTGTGTCAAAGCCCGCTTCATTCAGTGCCCGCGTGAGCAAGGTATACCGGAAATAATCAATGCCGAGATCAGTGATGCAATATTTAAGCGCCTGCTCGGCCAACCATTCCGCGGGAACACTCGGAGGGATTTCAGGGCCTTCGCAAAACGTCAAATAGCCAACTTCGGCCCAATCATCAAGTGGAGCTTTGACGTGCGATAAGTCTGCACTGGCACGGCACACCCATGTGTGTTGCATCCAGTAATAGATTTCTTTGTGTTTGAAAAGAAGACCGGCAGACAAAAAGTCTGTGGTCTTCATGTAGTCGATTCCAGCAACGCACTCGCAGCCAGTCAGATCCGGCAGCGGACGCTTACATGCCAGTATGTTATCCCACGTTGTCACACTGTTCTCGCCGTCCACGGCAGGGATATTCATCCGCTTTACCATAAACGACGAGCTGGACACGGGATTTTCTTTGTACTCTGAATACTCCTGCTCGAGCTGCTGCCTTAAATTTGGAAAATACGGTAACGACGGGTTTGCTTTGACCCACATTTCTGGATCATCCACTTCTTTCGCGTCGTCGAGCTTGCAGATAAATGGCAGCAGTCCATTATCTGCGACGTCGCCGAACAAAATGCTATCTGCACGATCTTTCAGGTCATCGAGAGGACCACCGCGGATAAATCCGTCCGTTGTCATAATCGTTTGACGCGGAAATGCCTTTTTGCCGAGGCCTGTCTTTGCAACGTCGATCAGCTTGTAGTCAGGATAGCCGTGATACTCGTCAAAAACGACGGCTCCCGGCCGTGCGCCATCTTTTGTTTTCGGGCTGGCCGTGTGAAACCGTATCGTGCTACCAGTTTTCAGATTTTCAATCTTTTCTTTCGTCCAGTAGAAATACCTGTCCAGCTTTGCGCGATTATCTTCCAGTACACTCCGCAAATCGTCGGGGCTGGTCTTTGCCTGCTCCTCTGACGTAGCGAAAATGTCAACGTCATAGTCTTTTACGCCATTTACCGGCGTTATCCAGCAAAATTCCTCAAAGCCCATGTAGCCAGTTTTTCCGGCTCCACGTCCAACTTCGCAGAACAAAATTGGCCAGCGTAGCAAGCCGTCGGCTCGATAAACGCAGTTGTGCAGAGTGAATACAAACCGCTCCCACGGAAAAAGCTTGTATGGAAAAAATCGTTCGTTTTTTAAATACCGTTCGAGCTGCTCCGTGTCGATGTTAATATCCTCAGCGCTAAAACACTTTTCGACGTAGTCACAAAGTGCAATCTGTTCACGGCACTCTGCATATTTACCAGACCTAACAAGCTCAATGTAATTGTCGATCTCTTTACAGATCACCGTCATCATCTCCGGGCGGTGCTCCGCCGACGATATGCTCAGTGCTAAGCCCAAGGCTATTTAGTATAACGAGCATCTGTTTGCTATAGAGCAGAGCGTTTTTCACAGCCGGGTTATCTTTTTCGTAATCCTTGCCGGCGGCAGAGACGGTCGTATATGTCCGACCATATTTTTTTATATCCGCCTGCATCTGGTGGAGCTGCTGATAGAACCACATGTAATCGTCAATAAGGGCGCGGTAATGCGTGACGTCTGCACCTTTTGCCTTGAGCTGATCTTCAAGAGATTTTTTTATTTCTGATGCCTTCGCCATAGCGCCTCGCTCCCTTTTTGGCTCATTTTCCCTCACGCGCGCGAGGGAATCTGTTTAATCTTACTTGTTGCCCGTTCTCCCATAGGCCGACCGCTTTTCAATTTTTTCGACCGGGGGAGTGCTACCACCGCTCGTCGTTCCACTTTGGTTTGTGCCCGTGATGGATTNNCCGCACTCATCGCACAAGCAAATCAGATTGCTTTTAGTCAATGCCAGCCATGGTGCTTGCCTTACGGTCCTGATGTGATGGACCGTTGTCGCTGGGATATACAGGCCCTTCGCTTTACACATCTGGCATTCGTAATGCTGCTCCTGCAAAACGTCCGCCCTCAGATGCAACCACGCTTTGCTGATATAAAAGGCGTGAAGGTTGTCCACTGAGATCAGGTTTGGTATCCATGCCGAAAGCTCTGCAGGTGTGTAGGTCCTGTATGTTTTTTTACTCAACTCTGGTCGCCTTGCTTCCCGTCTCGCTTTCCCAACGCTGTATGATCACATCACAGTATGTTGGTTCACACTCCATCGTCAGGCACTGGCGCCCTGTATGTTCACATGCCATCAGTGTGCTGCCGCTCCCTCCGAAGCCGTCGAACACTGTGCCGCCCTCTGTGCTCGAAATCAATATCTTGTTCTCCAGCAACTTTAGCGGCTTCATTGTCGGATGAAGGTTGCCGGCACCCCGGCGCCCTTCTTCTTTTGCTGAAATAAAGTATCGGCTATACACTGACATAGGCTTGAGCCCTTTGTTCCAGACCTTATTTCTAGGCTTGGAAAAGTACAGAAGATACTCCAGATCCGGCAGAAACGAACTGCCAACAAACGGCGTCGGGTTTGTTTTGCACCAGACCAGAATGTTGCTGTTGTAGCCCTTGAAAATGTCCAAGTAGTCTTGCACAAGGGCTTTTGATGTAAAAATATACACCGACGGAATATCCATCTCGGTGTAGAAAGAAATCCTATGTGCGTCGAAGTCGATCATGCTGGCTATTCTTTTTCGGGTGTTCTCGGTTTCGGCCTTAAAACACCCACCCCCGGAATAGTTCATCTTGTAAGGCGGATCTGTCAGTATCATCTGGACGCTTTCCTCGCCTATAAGCTTTTGAATATTGCCTATTTCTGTGCTATCGCCGCACATAAGCTTGTGTCTGCCAAGTTGCCAAATATCATTTTGCTGGACTAAATTGCTCAAATAATAAACCTCTCAAAACGAATTGCTTTACAAGTCACTCGGCCCCACCCCTGCCTGATACGCAACTTGTAACCCAAAGCGCAGAGACCTTTCGACCTCTGCGCTTTTCCATACAAGCATATTACCACGGTTTATAGGGCGAAAAGTCCTAACTTTGTCCTAACTTTACTCGATGCTGATTAGTCCCATCTCTTTTGCCACAAGCCCAAGTATTGCATTGATGTGTCTGTATGTAACAGACTTTGACAGCCCGACCGCCATGCCGGCGCCCTCAATCGTGTGCGACCGCTTCCAGTATGCGAGATCGATCAGCTTCAGGTCAGTCTCGCAGAGATGTGAAAGCACGCGCTCTATGGCCTCGCAGCTGCGCTCAAGTTGTTCGACGTACACATTCGTTTCAATACGGACCGCAATGTCCTCAGTTGTTCGAGATGTCGAACAACCTCCGGGAGCGAGAGAGTAGCCCGGCGTTGCCGACGGAATTGCCTCGCGCTTATATTCCTCAAGCTCGCGCTTGTCCTCACGGTAGTGCTCCAACTGCCACTCGACGAAGCCCTTAACCTGCGGCGTCAGGTCGAATTTATAAAACTTGCTCAATCCTCCCGCCTCCCTCGATGCGTATTACAGTTTGTCCGTGCCCGGTAAATAGGCCGCCTCGAATAATCTGCGTATCTGCGGGCCCCTACATAGCGGGGCGGTCTCAACGGCGCTGGACGGTCTGCCATTGCGTCTATTTCGGCCATTTCAGCCAGTTTAGCTTCAAGGGCGTATATCTCATCGAATATGGCTACACCCTCAAACAGCCTTTTCATATTTGCCTTTCACCTCCCCACAAACTTTCTTGAGCGCTTCATAGTCCTGCTGCGTCATGCACTGGGCCAGCTTCTCCATCTCCATGAACATTTTCATGAACAAGATGCATCTCGCGGTGCCGCCCATCTCGCGGTAACAGTCCCGCGTGAACTCGTCAGGCATCGCCGTCTCCTTTCGGCTTGTCCGCGAGCATGGGTGCGTTCAAAAAGGGTTTGGTTATTGTTCATTGCGTTTCCTCCGCTCGGATGTACAGTCCCGGTACCTTCGCCCAGAACTTCTCGCAGATCTCCGAGGCTACCTGAGCGTCGTCCTTCCAGAAGCGGTTCTTGGTCATGACGTCCTTGAGCATCTTCTGAAGATTGTCGGTGTCCGGCTTCGTGATACGGTACTCTCCATCAGCGTGTGTGTCTCCGCACGGAAAACACCACTTGACCATCAGCCTCACCGCTCCGGACATCGGTGCCGGAGGCCGATACGGGCCAACTGCATCAGACAACTTCGACCGTGCCGCCTTCACCTCGGCGGGTTCGTAAAACTGCGCCTTGCCTCCACGGGTGTTTACCTGATGCTCTTGCTGTGTAGTGGTTGGCGGGATCATCGGGATAAAAAATTCAAGTTCCACGTGTCAATTCTCCTTTTTCGTTTTTCGCGTTTTCTCTTCGCGCGATGGAAGGATGGGCTGTCAAAATGGTGGCTGTCAAAAGCCCCCTCTTTAGAGGGGCTTTTGACACCCCTTTTTTGACACCCTTCCTTGGCCTATTTGTCAGGTGTCAAATTAAGTTTTTTGACACTTTGACACCTGCTGTCAACACTGTCAAAAACGCTTTTTTGACACTTGACACTTACGCTGTCAATCTGTCAATTTTCAGTGTTTTGACAATTGACACTTGACTTTACAATCCCATTTTCTAGGATAAAATCGGGGCTATCATTGACGCGAGATTTAACTGTATTCCGGGATAAATCCATGTAGTCAATGAGGTCTTTTAAGGTAACGTCACCGTCAACATGACACGCTTCATAGGCCCGTTTAAGCTCTTCGTTGCGTTCATCTTCGCGTTCAGAGGCGCTCTTTTTTCGGCCCTTGTGTCCGTCACTCGCGGACACTCTATAACTTACATCTGCATCCTCTTTGATGTCGGCGAGCACTCCGCAGTCGTCCAGTCGGTGCCTCGGATAGTCGAAATAGACGTTGACCGGCGGGAACTTCGGGAACTCACGGAGGGTACCATCAATGCGCCACGCGGTGATCTGGTCAGCAGCGTCGCGGGCTTCCTTGGCGGCATCCTCGGCGGCGGCGCAAGTCGGTGCGCTGAGTAGCCGCTTGCAGTTGTCCCGCATGGCTGCTTCGCTGAGCTCGGCGTCCTGTGATACCTCGTTACGCCAGTCGGGCACAACGCGCTTTATCATGCCGAGATAGGCGTTCGCCGCGCCCCGCTGGCGAAGCTGCGCCTGCATGCTATCGGTGAGCTGCAACTCTATGAGGTCGATCATCGCGTCCGGATCGCGGGCAAACACGCCGGAGCCTGACGCACGGTCCATTGATTTCTTACCGCCCTGGTTGCCTTTACTGTGATGATGACAGTAGATGACGGCACAGCCGAGCTCCGTGCAGACCTTGTCAAACTGGTTGCAAAAAGCGGCCATCTGGTCGGCGCTGTTCTCGTCGCCGGTGATGATCTTATAAATAGGGTCGATAATGATTGCTATGTAATTCTTCTTCTGTGCGCGGCGAATGAGCTTCGGGGCAAGCTTGTCCATTGGGATAGATTTGCCGCGCAGGTTCCAGATATCGACGTTCGCGATATGCTCTGGCCGCCAACTGAGGGCGTCGTACACGTCCTTGAAGCGGTGTAGGCAGCTAGGTCGGTCGAGTTCAAGGTTGACGTAGAGAACACGGCCCTGCGCACATTTAAAGCCCATCCATGTCTTGCCCTCAGCAATTGCGGCACAGAGTTCGATTAGCGCAAAGCTCTTGCCCGCCTTTGACGGCCCGGCTATGAGCATCTTGTGCCCCTGCCTGAGTACGCCGTCGATGAGTGACGGCGCCAACGGCGGCAGGTCATTCCAGACGTCGGCAAGCGTTTCGGTGTCTGGCAGTTCGTCGTTGATACCTTCGATCCACTCCTGCCACTCCGCCCAGCCGCTTTTGCCGATGTTTGTTGCCACAATAAACTGCTTGTGATCTCCGCGGATAATGCCGGGCATACGAGACAGGCGGGATGGGTTTTTATTCTGCGTATCGACGTCCATGCCGTTCTTTTTTAATATGGCATAGAGGTAGTCGACGCGCTTGCGGTACTCGTCGTAGCCGTTTGCGTCGATTTTTACGATGGCGTGCAGGCTCTTGCCGCCGGAATGCACAAGGATGACGACCGGCAACTCCAGCTCGCGGATAAGCGCATTTTGTTTGTCTATAGGCATGTTGTCGCTCTCGACAAGGGCATAGCGGTAATCTGTGACGTTGGCGTTTTTGACGCCTGGGCCGTCCAGCGGATTAAATCGGATCCATGCGCCGGCGGCGGGGTTATAGTCGCCTATGACCCGTCCCATGTCGCCGTCGCACTTTCCAAGTTCCTCAATGAGCTTTCCGGCCGTGCGGTCGTAGGCCCCCGCTGTCGGCATATAGCGCACCTTGCCATTGTCATCCTTTGACCACGACTCCGTAACATAACCGACATTTTCGCCCGCCTCGAAAAGCAGTTCAAGGTAGGTGGTAAGCTCCTTGACGGGGTCCCATCCGTCGCCGGGCTCGGAGATGTCTTGCCCCTCTACCCATGCAACGTCTTTGACTACAACGCCTTCGTCGCTGCCTGTGCCGCCAATGATATCGTCCCATTCCATGGCGTGACCTTCGCGGGGATTGTACGAGCCNNATGTGTCGCGGGCAATTTGGACGAGGGTGCCGCCTGTGACAGGGGCACCGGAGCCGCCATTAAAGCTGTCCCATTTGCGGGCACATTCACCGCTGTGATAACGGTGCGCGTCTCCACGGCTCCAATCGTCCCAGTCTGCGACCGTATAACCGGCCTCCTTGAGGGCCATGCCGACGGATACCCACTCCTGATAGTCGAGCTGCACAGGGTCAATCGCCTGTAATACTTCGCGGAGGTCTAAATCTTCCATGCTTTTTACGCTCCTGTCTGGACGTTGTAGGTGTGTGGGTCGATATTATAAGGTACGTGCCATCCATTGCCAGCGATGCGGTCAATCATTTTGCGGGCATCCTCAAACGGCCATGTACCGACGTGCTGAAAACCCTTCTGCTCGAGGAACCGTATTTGTTTAGGTGTGGTAAGCCCCTCTTCGCGGCGTAGGGACAGCCGGTCGAGTAGTAGTTTTG
>DEMY01000016.1:0-5500 GCA_002359425.1 Clostridiales bacterium UBA2658 | reverse complement strand
GAATGGACATTTCAAATTGCAGTGGGTCAACAAGCGATTTTTTGCGATGCCGCATTTCTGCGAGCTGCTTCGCAAGAGCTTCCTCGCGCTGGGCAATGACATCTTCACTGGCCTTCTGTTCAGCCTCCTCGATATCTACCGGGCAGCCGGCTGCGTCAATGTTTTCGGTCATCTTTGCCGCGACGTCTGGGCTCTCGCAAATGAGATTTGCCGGATGGCAGAGCTCCAACTTTGTTGTATTCCACAGAAAATCGAGGACTACCAAACTGTCCTTTCCGTCGCAAAGGCGGGTGCCGCGACCAACCATTTGACTGTACAGGCTGCGAATCTTGGTCGGACGCAGCGGAACAATACAGTCCACAGATGGGCAGTCCCAGCCTTCCGTTAAAAGCATAGAGTTGCACAGGACGTTATACTTACCGGCGTCGAAGTCGGCGAGCACTTCCGCGCGGTCGCTGCTGTTGCCGTTGACCTCTGCGGCGCGAAAACCTTTCGCGTTGAGTATGGCGGCAAATTTCTGCGAGGTCTTGACCAGTGGCAGAAACACGACGGTCTTGCGGTCAGCACAGTATTTGAGCATTTCGTCGGCGATCTGGTAAAGGTACGGGTCGAGTGCAGTGTCAATATCTCCAGCCTTAAAGTCGCCGTTTTGCATACTGACGCCGGAAATATCCAGCGTCAGCGGAATGGTCATTGCTTTAATCGGGCTGAGATAACCGTCCTTGATAGCTTTCGGGAGGCTATATTCGTAGGCCAATGCATCGAAGTATTCGCCGAGGTTACGCATGTCCCCGCGGTCCGGCGTCGCCGTGACGCCGAGGACGTTGGCCTTGTCGAAATGCTTGAGCACGGTCTGGTATCCGTCCGAAAGGCAATGGTGAGCCTCGTCGACGATGATGTCGTCGAAGTAATTCGGCGCAAACTGCGCGAGGCGCTTTGGGCGTTGCAGGCTTTGGATGGAGCCGACGGTCACGCGGTACCAGCTATCAAGGCAGGTTTCCTCAGCCTTCTCGACGGAGCATCCGAGCCCAGTCGATTTTTTTAGCTTATCGGCGGCTTGATTGAGCAGTTCTCCACGGTGTGCGAGTATCAAAACACGCTCGCCCTTACGGACCCGATCCTCGGCAATCTTAGAAAACACGATGGTCTTACCTGTTCCGGTCGGGAGGACCGTCAAAACCCGCTTAACGCCGTCCTCCCACTGACCGTTTACCGCCTGCCGCGCCGCTTCCTGATATGGGCGCAGCTCCATTAAAAACTACCCGGGGTCCAGCCTTTATTTTCAGTCGGCGCGGGTGCCGACGCAGAGGCTTTTTCTTCCGGCTCATAAAACGTATTAATGTCGTTTGACTGACCCGGCGTTCCGTCCTTTTTGGTATAATCGCGGACGACGATACTGCAGCGTCCTGTACACCCAGGGGCCCCGCCCCAATTCATACGGACGCGTTCGCCGTGCTTGCGCATGCCAATGGACGTGAAAAAGGAGCAAAGAATACCTTCGCAAGTTCTGTTAAGATAAAAGTCCTTGCGAATTTCCGCAGGTTTGCCTTCCTCATCCTTAACCTCGAAAGTAACAGTAGCTTTCGGACACGGTCCCATCTTTGCGCCGCCTGCATAACGGCCGCGCTCAACGGACTTGACCTTGAAGTCATAGTCTCCGGCGGGTAGCAGCTCCCATCCACCGTCGTTTTCAATTTCGCTGTCCCAGTCGAGTTCGCCGTTGGAGCCGGTGAGATTGTCAAATTCATTTTCCATGTATTTTTACCTCCGATAATTATTTAAAAGGTACCCTGTCCGGGTCACTGAGAATAATCGCTTTTAGCTGATCCCATGCGCCTACAATGCAGCCGTCAATAAAATCCATTGGATAGTCCTTGATGTGCATACCGCGCGGCATATAGTCTTTGGTTACGCTACAAGCCTTTTCAACCTCGTAAGGCTCGATGTCTGCCGCGCGCAGCAAATCGGCGACTTTGCGGGGGATGCCTTCCCATCCGTCACCCTTTGCGGGAGCATTGTCCGGCATCTCCTTAAAACTGGACTGTTCGCCGGTTGTTTCGGGTTCTGACGGTGTCGGAGTCTCCGAAGCAGTTGTGGACGTGGGCTTCGGTGCTGGTGCGCCAGGTTCAATGTCGCTTTTTAATTCCGCTTTTGCCTCTGGCTCGGTCTTACCCTCGGGAGGTTCACGGTAAAAAAACAGGTGCGCAATAGCCTCAAAGTCAAATGGCATTTCGTCCGGTAAGTCGTGGCGGTTCTTCGCGTCCCAGCAAGGATGATGCGAGGCGTACATGACGCGCTTGCCGCCCTGCACCTTGTTCTTGCCCTTCTGGACGCCCTGCCCGTCAACGTTGACGACAGATGTTTTGTAGTTGGCAAAGAGGATGATGTCGGCCCACTCTTTGACCATCGCAGCAACAAGCTTTTCAAGCTTGAGTTCCCAGCGGTCGTAAGCGCCGAGTTCATCCGGCTGCTCGAATTTGCGCATACGGGCATGGCAGGTGAGTACGACATTCGTGCCGGCCTTTACGATGTCCGTCATGACGTCAAGCGCGCGGCCGATCTCCTCGGCGAGATATGTATAAGCCTTGCCGTAGGGCATTTCCTCCATACTGCCGATTTTCAGCCGGCCGCACAGATCGATCTTGCAAAGTCTTTCGGCCCAGTCCATCGTATCGACGATAACCGTGTTGCAAAAATGAGGGTTCTGCCGAAAATATTGAAGCTGTTCTTTGAGCATGGCCCAGCTTGTCGGTGGCGGCGTCCGGCTAACGTCCATTGACTTCGTAGAGCCTTCGGTGTCGATAAACACCGGATCGGGAAACTTCGATGCAAAAGTGGATTTGCCAATGCCCTCCGGGCCGTACACGACAATCTTTAAGGCTTCGTACTGTATGCCTCTGATAATTTCCATAGATTAAAATTCGCCTGCCTTCCAGTTGTGAGTTGTTGCCGATTTTTCCGATACGGGGATTCCCGTATCGGGCGCTCGCCCTGCTTCAACGGCTTCTCCGTCACTGATGATGATGCTGCACTCGCCGCCGGTACTGACGCGAGTGGCGATGACCTGCAAACCTTCGTTTTCGAGCCATGCGCCGAATTCGGTGAGCGTCTTGATATCCATTTGTTCGAGCTTGTCCAGTAGCACAAAACCGCACTTGGGGTTGACGGCCCGTACAATTGCCGTGGAGACCTTGAGTTGGTCGGAGCCGGACATACAATCCCACTTGTGACCGTTGTTNNTTGTACGTCAGCTCGCCATCCTCGACGGATAGGCCGGGCAGCGGGAGCTTTGCGCCGTTGAGCAAATCAGTTTTAGCCTTGCGTACAGCGTCAATCTCGTTGGATAAACTGTCATACTGGCTGGAATAGTCGGCAGAGTCCGCTTCGGCCTTTTCCTTGTCGAGGTTTGTGCGGACCTTGATGTTAATGCGGTCAACGTCCTCAATGCTGCGCTCAAGCTCTTCGGTGCTCTCGTCAAGCAGATCCAGAGCAGACTTTTCGGCGATGTCGCAGTTTTCGCAGGCGATGCGGTACTTTTCTGCGATTTCATCGAGCTGGCGCTTCAAGGTGTCTCGTTCGTTGCGGAAGGCTTCTGCGCGTTGGCGCTTTCGCTGGTTCTCACCGTTCCGCGCGAGGATACCCTGCTGCTGTTTGATAAGCTCTGATGCGGAGACAAGGTCTTTCGGCGCATCAGGGTAGTACGGCAGCTCCGAGGCGTATTTTTTCTTCTGATCGGAGATGCGCCCGATTTCGAGCCGCCTATTATATAATGTATTCTTCTGCCGCTCGAGTTCATGGAGCCGGTCACCGAC
The DNA here is from genome assembly GCA_002359425.1 of Clostridiales bacterium UBA2658. GTDB lineage: Bacteria > Bacillota > Clostridia > Oscillospirales > Oscillospiraceae > UBA2658. The sequence goes on along the minus strand of DEMY01000016.1, from coordinate 1,688 downwards.
GCCGATAATCTGCAAGAGCGTGTCGGCTTTTTCCTTGTTGCTGGCTTGCATGAATTTCGGGAGGTTCAGCGCCAGCGGCTCTACAAACTCATTGAGGATTTGCTGTCCGCCCTTATTGCCGTTTGGATCAATGACCTTGAGATCGCTGTTTTTGCCTTTACGCTCCACAATTAAGCCGTTGGAAAGCTCCATGTGAATGCTTGGCGGCAGCACAGACCCCTCGCGAGCAGGCTCAGACGGTTTGAAGCGGTCACCGCCGAGGTTCCACGCTATCGTGTCTAGCAACGTCGTTTTGCCCTGCCCGTTGTTTCCGCCGATGATCGTCAGCCCGTTTTCCGCGGGCGTGAGCGTAACGGCTTTGACGCGCTTGACGTTCTCTACCTCAAGCTGATTGATTTTCACTGACATTTATGCTTTGCCTCCTTTCGCTGCCTGGTTGATCTTTTCTGCACACTCGCGGCAGATTGCAGCGCCGTCGACATCTACTAGCCCGTCCATACTGCCGCAAAGCGCACAGCCAGGCTGATACTTGCGGAGGATGATGTCGTCGCCGTCGACGTATATTTCGAGAGAGTCCGCGGTACCTATATCAAGTGTACGGCGCAGCTCGATCGGAAGAACGATCCTCCCGAGCTCGTCCACTTTGCGAACAATTCCAGTTGCTTTCATTGACTTTTTCCTTTCTGGCGGTTATAATCGCCTTAGCTTAGTTTTGTTTTGCCGTCTCAGGTGTGCCAGCACCGGGGGCGGCTTTTTCTATTTTGTCGAGCGCCTTGCCGACGGCAATCCACTTTGGGAGTGGCACCGGCGCGGAGCCAAGCATCATGCGCAACTCCTCTTGTGATACGCCTTTGGCGGCAGCGGCCAGCGGGGCAAGGCATCCGATGCCGTTAGCCTCACGGTAGGCAAGCAAGCGGTCGTGGATTTCACGCTTTTCGGCAGAGCCGCGGCCAGTGAAGACGTGTTCTTGTTTCTTGGTGTCGCCGGCTTTGACCGCGGCTTTATCGGTGGGTACTCCTCCCGGGACAGCCTTCGGTAGGGCGACACTTATCTCTGTCAGCCGTTCTGCGTCGCGGGTGTCTGCGTAAAGTTCGAGATAGTCACGTACTTTCGCGCGGGTCAGCTTTGGCTCGTTGCGGACGCTCCGAAAGATGAGGTCTGCGACAGCATCAAGTTTTGGCATGGTGTTCCTCCTTTTTTAATGTAGTGCTCTCGAATAGCGCTTCTAGCATTTCCGCAGCCTCTGCGTCGGTGATGTTCCGCCCGCGGATGATCGTGATGCCCGCGGGGGATGCGGCGCGGCGTAGGGGGCGGCGTCTGCTGCTGATTAGTTTCATGGTGTTTCCTCCTTCTTTTCTTTTGGGACCAGTTGGTTGCAGAATGGGCAAATCTCCGCTCCATTAAGCTCCGCAAGTACTTTGTCATAGCCCTCAACGTCGTAAATGTAATGGTCACTTGGGCCGTCCCACACCATGCCGGCTTGCGGCCCGGAATCGAGCCTAAAAAGTATGCCTAAATACTGCCGCTGGAAATTTACCACATCCGAAAACTCGCGCTTATAAAACCGCATAGCCTTAGCGTCTCTCGCCTCTTTGGCTTTGTAAAAATTTGCTTCGATGTCCGACAGAGCTCCAGCGCATACGCGGCGGATGTCCTCATCGTCGAGGTTTTGTACATACTCAACTTTC
>DEMY01000107.1 GCA_002359425.1 Clostridiales bacterium UBA2658 | reverse complement strand
CCTGCCCGCGTATGCTCGACAACCGCCCTGCCATCCATCGGGAGATCGTCGAAGCCTGCAAAAAATATGATGTGCAGGGCGTTGTGTACCAGAAGATGCAAAACTGCGAATGCTGGGGCGGCGAGGCGTTCTACCTTGAGCCGACGCTCAAGGACGCGGGCGTTCCGATGCTACAGGTTGAGCGCGAGGAGCAGATGGCAAACGCCGGACAGCTTGCTATCCGCGCCGAAGCTTTCATCGAAATGATCGAGCAATAAAGAGGGGGAAACAAAATCATGGCTGAAAAGAAACAGAATTTTGACCCGGCAAAGCCAGTGAACCTCGTCGACCTGACCTGCGAGCAGGTGGACAGCATTTACCAGCACATGCTTGCCAAGAATATGCCGGAGATCATGTGGACGGTTGATATCCAAAAATTCAACTGGGAGGAGGTCCGCGACGCGCACAAAAACGGCAAGAAGCTCGTCGGCTTCCGCGGTCCCGTGCCGGTCACCATCATCCGCGCGTTCGACTGCGTGCCGTTTTTCTTCGATACCATTCCGACCCGTATCGCTTCCATGGAAGACCTCTGCTCTCGTTACATCGACGAGACCGAGAAGTATACTCCGACCAGCATGTGCGCCATCGACAAGGCCCAGCTCGGCGTCGCCATCAAGCACGAGTTCGGCGTTCCAGTGGACGCATTTGTGCACGCGACCGTGCCCTGCGACTCGTCCCGCATCGCCTACCCCATCATGGAGCGCCTCTATGATTGCCCGTGCTTTACCTTTGACTGCCCCTTCCGCCACGACGCGAAGGGCTTCCAGTATGTCGCCGACCAGATCCAGACCTTCGTCCATTGGATGGAGGACTTCACGGGTCTCAGGTGGGACGCCGACCGCTATGAGAAATTCAAAGATATCTGCGAAAAATCGAACCGCGCCTATGACGCGCTCATCAAGCTCGCAGACCTCCGTAAGAAAAAGCCCTGCGTCCTCCCGGGCCGTATGCTCGTTTTGAACGAGATCATCGGACCGCTTGCCGGCACCGAAGCCGTCGCAACCATGCTTGAAACGGAGCTTGAAATGGGCAATATGCTTATCGACATGGGAATGACGGCGACCCGCTGCCCCGAGGAGCGCTACCGCGTATGTCTCATGCAGAACATGCTCTGGTCGAACACCGGCATCATGGACTGGATGGAGAAGACCTATGGCGCCATTACTGTTATGGATGGCTTCGGTTATCAGGACGGCATCATCATGGATGATCTCAATGACTGGGAAAAAATCAAGCGCCAAACCGCCGAAATGATGCTCCGCGCACCCATGATCCACGGCGCGACCGGCCCGACTGAATACTGGCTTAAGGTCATCGACAAGATGTACGAGGACTACGGCGTCAACGTGTCCATCTTCATGGGCCATGTCGGCTGCAAGCACACCTGGGCATCCGGCAAGATCGTCACCGACTACATCCAGGAGAAGTTCGGTATCCCGACCCTGTACGTCGATGTCGACGCGATCGACCCGCGCTACAAGTCCAACAACGAGCTGCGCGCACAGATCAGCGAGTACATGGAATCCGTTGTCGGTGCGGAAAATTTCCGCAAGGATAAATAAGCGCCATACTCTATACCTCTTGATATATCGTGCCGCTTCGCTTCGCCGCGGTCTACGCCGATGGTTTGGAGTTTTTTCCACCGGCGGACGGAGCGGAAGCGGCACCGATATAGACCCGCCCGGCAAGTCTTCGTCCAGACTGCCGGTGGGCGCACGGAAGGCTTCTCGCCGCGCGCTCCGGCAGACCCGTTCGATCCATGCGGGTCTTCCGGCGGGATGGACGTGTCTTGAACTGGCGGCGCAGGGCGTTCGGGAGCGGTCTGCGCCGCAGATCCTTTGCCATTCGGTATCCTTCGCAGAGAGAGACGCAGCGGGATTTTTTAATCAAGCTGCGCCTTTTTTGCGGTTTTTCTGCTTTTTTTGACAAATCTTTATCTGATTGTTATTGCCTGTCGCGTTCCGAGCCTGTATAATAAACGACAAGCGGCGCAAAATGTCGTGATGATTGAACGGCTGCGCTGATGGCGGACCCCTCAAAAACATTATTGCTGCGGGGAGGCGCGGGATTTGCTTAAGAGCCTACTGTATACCATCGGTTATGACAATATGCGTTTTGATGTCTATAAAGACGAAATCAACGCCCGCAATGCTAAAAAGCTGCGCACGTTCACTGCCTATGGCCTGATGCTTTCCCTACTGAACGCGGTCGCGGAGCTTGCGCAGCTTGACGTAGCGTGTTTTTTCGACATGACAGTCTACTTGGTCCTCTATTTTTTTGCGCTGCATATGCTTTTCATGTTCTGGTATAGGCCGCGGCGGCATGTAACGCTTTTGTTTTATTTTATCGAGTTTCCCCTTATGGCGCTGGCCATCTGTCTGGGAACCTTTCAGGACCCGCAAAATCCCGCTGTCGCCATTATGGTGTTTCTGTGCGTGATGCCGCTTTTTATCCTCGACAAGCCATGGCGCATTGGCCTTTATATCACGGTTTCCGCCGCTGCCTATGCAGTTGCCAGCTACAATTCTAAGGATACGGCGTTGTACCGTTATGATATGGTGAACCTCGCCGCCTACTGGCTCGTTGCGATGGGCATCAACTACTTCACGCTGAAGGAGCGCATAGACAGCGTGGAGACCTACGTGCACTACCGCGAAAAGTCCGAACACGACATTTTGACCGGCACCTTCAACCGCGGCGGCGGGGACGAGCGCATCAAGCGCTTTCTGGCAAACGGAACGACGGGCGCATTCCTCATTTTGGACATAGACAGCTTTAAGCAGATCAACGACCGCTACGGTCACATAGTGGGGGATGAGGTTCTGGTTGCGGTGGCGGCCTGTCTGCGGCGTAGCTTTCGCGCGGCGGACGTCGTGATGCGCATGGGCGGGGATGAGTTTGCCGTGTATGCTGCCGGACTTACGGAGTGCAGCCTGTGCAAGGAGAAACTCGACCGGCTGCGGGCCGAAATTGCCGCGCTGACCTTTTCCGGTGCAGACGGACTGCGTGTCAGTATAAGTGTGGGCTGCGTTTTCAACCGCGGCAGTTTCGTGGATTATATGACTTTATACAAACGTTGCGATATGTGCCTTTACATGGCTAAAAAAAATGGCAAGGACCGCTATGTCTTTGCCTGAATACCTGGGCCTGAAGTTTTAAACGGAGAAGGACAAAGCGGCATAAAAAGCGCGTCTATGACCCGGTCTTTTGATGGCTAAGTCGCTGACGGCGATGCCCTATGGCGATATCTACCCCATGACGGCCGCCGGACGCGTCGTTACGTTCCTCGCCGCTTTCTTGGCATTTTCACGGCGATATGGACGAGATACACAAGGGATAAAAAATACCGCCGTTCGACACATATTACAAAAACAGGAGGCTTGACATGAAGTGGGTTTCAAACGTAATTCTCCTTCTGAGCGCCGCGCTGTTATTGCCCCTCGCCGCCTGCGGCGGTAAAACCGTATCCTCGCCCGCCGCGTCTGGCGGCGGCTATCGGCACNNGATCGGCGTTTCCTACTGCGCCGCGCCGCAGGACGAGCGCTATGAAACGCTCGGCATCTATGTCCCCGGCGCGTACATGGCCGGGACCAGAAACGCGGACGGGACCTATACCTGCACCGTCAAAGCCGGGGGAACGGTCGGAAACTACAATGCCTCAACCGCGCCCGTCGTCATCCCCGTGAACACGCCGGGATACGCGGCCTGCGCCGCCCCCACAGAATACGGCTACGACAGCGTTTCCGCCTACCTTAAGGCGGGCTTTGTCTATCTCCAGCCCGGCATCCGCGGCTGCATTACAGACATGGATGCGATAGAAGGCGGTCAGGCCGCGTCCGCGAGTCCCTCTGCCA
>DEMY01000049.1 GCA_002359425.1 Clostridiales bacterium UBA2658 | reverse complement strand
AGTCGTCAACAATCCAGCGGACGGGGGCATCGGCAAGGCCGCTCGCAGCGGCGTTTTCGCGCGCCCACTGCACCATGCCGCGCGCCGCGTCCACATGGCAGACCGAGGCGCCCGCCTTGGCGCAGGCGCAGGTGGCGGCGCCGGTGTATGCAAAGAGGTTCAAAACGCTGACGGGACGTTCCGCGCTTTTGATCTTCTCCATTGCAAAGTCCCAGTTCGTGGCCTGCTCCGGAAAAATGCCCGTGTGCTTAAAGTTCATGNNCGCCACCGGAGGCGCTGCGGCTGTACCGCGCCGTAGGGCGCTTCCAGTTCGGGTCGCGCCGCGGCGTTTTCCAAATCGCCTGCGGATCCGGTCGAACAAGGATTTCGGTCCCCCAGCGCTCGAGCCGCTCGCCGTTTGAGCAATCAATCAATTCGTAATCTTTCCATTTGTCGGATAACCACATAACAAAGCCCCATAATATATATAGATAGTCGATCAGTAAAATCATAATATTATATCATCGAATAGCGGTGCGGTCAACAACTGGTATTTTTCGGAACCCACCTTTTGCGCATTGCCGGGGAAAAAGGTGAGAACGGTTTTCGGAAACGGCTGGCCCGGCCAGATGGCATGATTTCCAGCCGGCTTTGGGAATAAAAAACGTGCCTGAAAAAGTGCCCAAATTTCAAATGGAAAATGTGACAAAGAAAAGTTAATTTATTGCGAAATAATTCTTGCATTAAGTCCAGCCGTTATCTATAATGAATTTAGTTGACATTGGTAGACATAACATGACAAAAAAGAGAAGGAGCCTGTTGCAGCCGTGGCCAAGTTTAGTAATCAATTCCAAAAATCGACGGCGGTCTTACTTTCGACCGTTATCCTCTCCAGCGCATTTCTGTGTTCCTGTGGGAACAAAAAAACGCCCCCTGCATCGCAGAGCCCCAGCCCAACGGCACAGCAGAGCGTTTCGCCCAGCCCGTCCCCCTCGCCAAAGCCGGCAGGTCCCGACCTCACGGAGCGGGAAGCCGTCGGGGACGACTATTTCTCCGACGCGGCGTTTGTGGGCAACTCTTTGATGGACGGCTTCCGCCTGTTTTCGGGTCTTACGACCTGCGACTATTATCCGGCGACCAGTATGTCCGTAAACGCCATTGACACGAAGCAGTGTATTTCTCTTGATAACGGCCAGCAGGGGACAATCCTGCAGGGCGTTACCCAGAAGAAATATGGGAAAATATATATTGAGCTTGGCATTAACGAAATCGGTTATGAAAAGTCCGCGTTTATCGCGAAGTATGGCGAGATGCTCGACCAGATCATTGCGGCCCAGCCGCCCTGCGCGATTTATGTGATGGGCCTTACGCCCATCAGTCAGGACAAATCCGAGGGCGGGGACACCTTCACTATGGAACACGTGAAGGAATTCAACGCCGCGCTTCGCCAGCTTGCGGTCGACAAGGGCTGCTATTATATGGATCTTGTTTCCGCGCTTTCCGACTCCACCGGCTATCTGCCCGCGAGCGAGACGACGGACGGCATTCATTTTTCTGCCGATGTTTATAAAAGCTGGCTTCAATATGTAAAAACACATTATGCGGGAAAAGGGGCATGAGGGAAATGAAAAAAAGAGGGTTTCTGATTCTTGCGGCGTGCCTCCTGGCCACCGCGCTTGCGGGCTGCGGCGGAAAAACGAATGTGAAAAATCTGGATCTCGCCGCCATGGCCACCGATCTCAAGGACAACGGCGGTTTTTCAGACATTCTGAATCCCGTTGAAAGCGATGTTGCCGCAAAGCTCTATGGTGTAGACGCTGCGACGGTTTCGGACAGTCAGGTCTATTGCTCCACAAAGGCGACGACCGAGGAAATCGGCCTTTTTAAGTGCACAGACGAGGCTTCGGCGGAAAAACTCCTCGCAGCCGCGAAGGCCCGCGTCAAATCCCAGCGCGATATTTATTCCTCCTACGCGCCCGGCGAGATGCCGAAGCTGGACGACGCGATTGTAAAGCAAAGCGGCAGCTATGTCGTCTATATTGTCACCGCGGACAGCGCAAAGGCGCAGGCGGTGCTGGACAAATATTTGAAATAACAACAGAACATGAAAAAGCCGCAGCCCGTGGGCCGCGGCTTTGTTTTTTAAAAGCGTCAGGACGGATCTTTGACGAGGATGTCGATCTCGGCAAGAAGGGTGCTGCTGTTTCGGATTATGTATGCGCGCTTACCAAAGCCGTAGGCAAAGCTCTTTTTGCCAAGAACAAGATGGAGCGGTTTGCCGCCGGAGAGACAGTCAAGCTCAAAGCGCACGTCGTTCAGAGAATAGCTGTCAAATGTGAAGGGAACGCCGCTGTAGGAATACTTTTTAAGGATGGCGGCTAGCTTTTCTTTGTCCACCGTGCTCGTAATGTTTTTGTAGGCGCCGTCGCGGTTGTCGACAACGCTGTGTATTTCAAAATCTGCGCTGTCGGCTACAAGCGGATGCGCGCGCAGGAACACAAAGCACAGACCCGCTGCGACGGCGGCGAGCATAACGATGAGCACGATTCGTTTTGGCTTGGTCATAGCGTTTCCTCCGAAAAATAGAATTTTTTCTTTTAAATTATCACACCCGGCAGGAATATACAATTGTTTTGCATAGAAAAAGGACGGTGCGAAAAGCACCGTCCGTTTGTCGCTATTTTTCCTGTTTCTCCTTTTCGTCGAGCGCGTCCGCACCGTAGCGCTTTTTGACACACTCGGTGAGAAGAAACTCGATCTGGCCGTTCACACTGCGGAAATCGTCCTCCGCCCACGCAGCGATTTTGTCGTACAGCGAGGGGGAAAGACGCAGCGGAACCTGCTTTTTTTGCTTATCGGCAGACATGATCTTAATAAATGGAGCCGCTGTTTACGATGGGCTGGGCCTCCTGGTTCACACAGAGAACAACCAGAAGGTTCGAGACCATCGCGGCCTTGCGCTCGTCGTCGAGATCGACGATGTCGTTTTCGCTGAGGTCCTTGAGGGCCATTTGCACCATGCCGACCGCGCCCTCAACGATGAGCTTTCTCGCGTCGATGATGGCGCTGGCCTGCTGGCGCTGGAGCATCGCCGCCGCGATTTCGGGCGCGTAGGAAAGGCGGGTGATACGCGTTTCCACGACCTCAAGTCCGGCGTTTTGCACCTTTTCCTGAAGCTCGTCGCGCAGCTTTGCGGCGACCTCCTGACTGCTGCCTCGCAGAGACATCTCGTCCGCCCCTTCGCTCTCGTCCCAGATATCGTAGGGGTAGAGACGGCAGATGTTCCGCAGGCTGCTGTCCGCCTGAATGGAGAGAAATTCAATGTAGTTGTCAACATTGAAAACGGCCTTCGCCGCGCTCACGACGCGCCAGATGACGACGACACCGATCTCGATGGGATTGCCGAGCTTGTCGTTTATTTTCTGGCAGTCGTTGCTGAGAGTCATGACTTTGAGGGAGACGGCCTTGCCGGAAGCGCCGTCGGTCACGGACTTGTTCTTGTCGGTGCGCTGCTTTTCCTCCTGTGCGGCCTTTGCGGCGAGCGTTTTGGTCGGGTTTACGGCGGCGCAGAAAGGGTTAACGAGGTAAAAGCCCGCGCCGGCAAGCGTGCCATAATACTTGCCAAAAAGTGTGAGTACCAGCGCTTCGTTGGGTTTAACGACTTTCAGACCGGCGTAGAGGGTGGGGCAGACGGCGAATGCGACGATCGCATAAAGCTGCGTTCCCGGATGCTCCATGATGAGCGCGATAA
>DEMY01000064.1:324-5526 GCA_002359425.1 Clostridiales bacterium UBA2658 | reverse complement strand
CTTTTTCGATAATTGGCTCGTGCGTTCCAGGAACGACGATCCAGTCGTCCTTTGCCTTTCGTTTTGCCGGGCCGTGCATCTGTGTGCGCTCGTCTCGGCTCTGCTCCATGCTACCGATGTAGACCTCTGATTTGAGAATACGGTTGACGGTTGCATAGGTCCAGTAGCTCGTTTCCGGCAGGCGGTTTGCATTGTGATAGCGCTCCCCCATCAGGCGCTTGAATTCGCTGGGGCAAGGTATTTTCTCCTCGTTCAGNNAATCAAATGATTGTGGTTTTCTGGGTCGCGCAGGTAGCCGTAGCTCGCGAAAGCGCCGATGAACTCACCCCGACGCTGTTTTGCCTCCAGCGCGCTTTTTACCTTATGCGAGATATCAAGCGCGTACTGCGTGTTGAAAAGGTTTTTGAGCGGCACCATGAGATCGTATCCCCCGCGCAGNNGTCTGTCACTGCGATGAAGCGTGCACCATGCGCCGGAAGCCAGCGTTCAAGATAGCGTCCCGCCTCTATGTAGTCACGCCCGAACCGGGACAGGTCCTTGACAAGGATACAATCCGCATGTCCCGCCTCGATGTCCCCCAACATCCGCTGAAAGTCGGGCCGGTCAAAATTCGTACCCGTGTAGCCGTCGTCTATGTAAAAATCATATTGTTCAAGCTCGGGGTGCGCGCCTATATATTCTTGCAGGAGCTTTTTCTGGTTTCCAATGCTGTCGCTCTCGACGCGATCGCCGTCCTCTCTGGAGAGCCGGCAATAGGCGGCGGTCCGCCAACGTCTTTCGCTACCCGTCTGCAAACCGCACTTTCCTCCTTTCCGGCCCTATTTCTGCTCGGCATGCGCCCTTATAAGCCGTGCAACCACAGTTTCCGCTGTCGCGCTGCCTTCAAATTTTCTTGTTACACGGCAATTTTTTTTCTTTTCTTTGTCCTTCGCTGTTTCTTGCAAATGAGCGCCTCCCTTATGAAATCTTTCATGCATGCTCGTGTATCTTACCCAGCGTGCAACAATCGGTGCAGTTTTTGCACCACAAACGCGGTTTCTTCTTCTCCTCCCCCTCTAGCGCAATTTCACATTACCCCACGCTGCGTCGAAGGTCNNCAGATAAGAAACGGCAGGCCCAGCAGGACGCACAGAGCCAGCAGCACAGTCGTCTCGCGCCTGTTTCTCGAAAGAGCGTTTCCGAACTTGTAAAATGCATATTTCACAGGACATTCCTCCCTCAAAAGCTTTGTATCATCCTATGAGCGCAGAAGCGCGCCTAAAACCGAAAATCCGGCGCAGCCTCATCTTTGCGCACTTGAAAAACGTCGAAACGCGCGGTATGATGGGAACATCGGCAGATATTCATAACGCCGGAGAGAAAGGACGAAAAAGCTATGGCAAAGCTGAACATTCTCAAGCTGAAAAACGCCAGGTCGCAAGGCGAAACTTTTAAGAAGGAACACCCAGATCTTGTGCGTTTCGGTGACGAAATCTGTGAAAACGCCATCACGAGCGGAACACAGTTTACACTCAAGGCTGAAACGCCGGACGGCAGCATCTTTGAAACATCTTTTGAACTCACAAAATTCGACGTTGATACCATTAAAGGCCTGATCAAATAGCAGCAACGCGCAAAACCGAGCGGCCATTTCAGCTGGCGTTTTTATTCTCTGTTTAGAACCATGAAATTTTGATACCGCTTTGAAAGCCCCTAATATACGGAGCAAAATTGAAAATCAGCTTCTGTTTTCGCTTAATTGATTCTGAGTCCTCCGCCGCGGCGGAGGGATTTTTCCGAATAAAGCATCCGGTCGGCTTCGGCAATCAAATCCGGTGCAGTTTTCTCTTCGCCGGGCAGAATGGCCGCAAAGCCAACGCTCATTGTGATGTCATAAGGCGTATTCGCGGCAGCGTTTCGCTCAGAGCAAAGGCGGCAAATCGTCTCCGCTGCTTCGCGGGCCATTTTTTCACCACCAGCGTAGCCCAGAACGGCAAATTCATCTCCGCCGTAACGCGCAAGGAACAGATTGCTGTGCCCCACCGCTTTTTTGAGCAGCGCAGCCGTCTCCTGCAACGCCAAATCGCCCTCGTAATGTCCGTAAGTATCGTTGATCTGCTTGAAATGGTCAATATCAATCAGAGCTAGAAAGGCCGTTTCCGTCCTGTGCGTCTCTGTTACCAGCGACTGTAGGCGGCAATCAAATTGGCGGCGGTTATTAAGACCCGTGAGTCCATCCGTCGAAATCGCGTATTCCTGAAAGTTTAAAAAAACCAGCAGAAGCGAAAGCGAGCTAAACGGCCAAACAATCGGAACCCCCGGCAAAAATATGTTANNCTGAAGGGCGAAAAAGGAAGCAAGCGTTCGCACCTGCGCCCTTTGCTCATAGGTTCGCGCGCTGTGATAGCCGCGAATAACATTGACGATCGACAAAAGCATATAGAAGTAGGAAAGAATAGACTGGACAAAATGATAAGGCCCCCTGTGATAATGGTTGTTCCCGTCCAAATAAAAAATCCAGCCCGTCCAGATGGATGAGATGGTAATGATTGCAGCAAAGAACATTGGAAGGCATAGGATAAAGCGCAGAACAAGGTTTTGCGTATGTTTCCTTTCAAGCTTGCCCTCCGTGAACTGGAACCAATAATAGCTGACCACACCCGTCAGGATGAGATAAACGACATTGATCGCGTAATTGCAGCTCCGCATGGCCGAGGAGGTGCGCCCCTCCACCAGAGACCAGAGCACGTTGAGCGCCAGAAGGGCGATTAGCGATTNNGTCTGCTGGTCGTTGCTGCTCTTAACTTTGAAAAGGATAAACAGTAAAATTAGGATGCAGAAAATATTAATCTCTGCAAAGACATAAAAGTACACGCCGCCACCCCCTTTCATTCGTCGCATCCGGCTTTTTTTGCGCCAAAGCGCGTGAGCTGCAAATGGATTTCGTGACAAATACGCCTTTACTTGATCATAATAACGAAGCGCTCCAAAATATACACGAACAAACGCGCTGGTTTTAAAAATTGGAGTTCTGTGTGCGGAAAAGTGCTTTTAAAGCCGCTTTTGCCTCAAAAAACATAAAAAAAGGACGTCCGAAGACGTCCCTTTTTTATTATATGGAATGCAATTAGATCATTCAGCAGTGAGCATTGCGACGAGCGCGTTCTTATACTGGAAGATCGCAACGACGAACAGGAGCGCGAAGGCTCCTTCGGCAATCATTGCACCCATCTGTGCCGGGAACGCGGAATAGGTGTTCACGGCGCCATAGACATTAACCGCAATTGCTAAAGCGAGAGCGAGGATACCAAGGACGACGCCGCCCTTGATCTTGCCGATGCTGGGGGTCTTGGCAGCGCCGAGGCCGAGGATACCAGCAATGATGCCGAACAGAGCGATGAGAAGGATAGCACCGTACTGGAAAATGCGGGCCATAAGCTCCTTGGTCGTCTTGGCCGTTTCTTCGTCGACAACGGCTCTGCCAGCAGCGATCGCATTCATGCCGGAGTCGATCTTAGCCTTGATGCTGCCGTTTTCTTCGAGCTTGGCAAAGCCTGCGTTGACCTGCTTTTCACCGTCCTCGAACTGGGCGAGCTGCGTCTTGCCGGAGGCGAGCTGTGTGGCGGCTGCTGTGAGCTTGGCCTTGCCTTCAGTGAGCTGCTTGGCGGCTGCTTCGAGCTTGGCCTTGCCGGTCTCATAAGCAGTGAGTTGTTCCTTGCCGGCTGCAAGCTGCTTGGCGGCAGCGTCAAGCTTAGCCTTGCCGGTGGCGAGAGCGGCTTCGCTTGTCGCAATCGTCTTGGCGGCAGCGTCAAGCTTTGTCTTTGCCGCGGTCAGAGTCGGAAGATTCTGTGCGAGCTGCGCTTTGCCAGCCTCATAAGCTGCCTTTTTAGATGTGAGCTGCGCAACGCCGGCGTCATACGCTTTCTGTCCGGCTGCAACCTGCGCCAGACCATCCTCGTATTCCTTCATCTTGGCCTGAGCAGCTTCATAGTCCGCCTTCGTCATGCCGACGGCAGCGAGGATCTGCTCAAGAGACATGCCGGAATCGAGAGCCTGCTTCAGCTGTGCCATCTTGGCCTGACCAGCTTCGTATTCGGCCTTGTTGGCGTCAAGCTTTGCCTGGCCGTCTTCAAGCTGCTTTTTAGCGGCGGCGAGCTGGGCTTCGCCGGTCTCATACTCCTTGATCTGCGCCATACCTGCGTCATACTGTGCTTTTCCGGCGTTGTACTGCGCGAGACCCGCCTGATATTCCTTCTTACCGGCGGCGAGCTGGGAAACGCCGCTGTTGTAGGTGGTAAGACCGGAATTGTACTCCTTCAGGCCGTTTGCATATGTAACCTTGCCTTCGTTGTACGCCTGCGTCTTGGAGGCGAGCTGTGCCGCGCCTGCGTCGTACTCAGCCTGACCGGCTGTGAGCGTCTTCTGACCCTCCTCGTACTGTGCCATGCCCTCGTCATACGTCTTCTTACCTGCTTCGTAATCAGCGCGCTTGGACTCCAGCGTATTGGAGCCATCTTCGAGGGTTTTGATCTGCTCGAGTGTCTCTGCTTTTTGCTCTTCCTTTGCGGTCTTTGTGTCGTTGACGTCCTGAAGACCCGTCACTCCCGCAAAGATGGAACACAGGCATGCCAAAATCATCAGCACGCTGCATACCTTAAGCATTTTCTGCCCCTTCATCATTTACCTCCCAAATAAATTATTGTTGCGCGGGGAATGCTTTCTTCACTTCGTTAACCACAAGCTAACACAACGTAGTATATTCTACTCCTGCAACAATCGCAAGATATTGATTAAACATTTTCACGTTTGTGTCTATTTTTTGGACGTTTCTACAAAATGGAGTGACGAAATTTTGCTCTATTAACAAGAGGCGTCCATTTCGCTCCCCGCTCCATCTCGCTGTTGATTTGCGTGCTGAAACGGTATATAATCTCACCATCATTAGATAGGAGAAATGACTATGGCTTTAGACAACATCAGATTTGACGATCACACTGGCAAGCTCTATATTCTTGATCAAACGCTTCTCCCGAACGAAATAAAAGAAATAGAGCTTGCAACGGCAGAGGATATGTATGACGCCATCAAAAAGCTGAAAGTGCGCGGGGCGCCCGCTATCGGCATCTGCGCGGGCTACTGCCTGTATGTGCTCTCCTGCCAGATCGAGGCCGAAAACGGTGCCGATTTCTGCGACGAGCTTGAAAAACAAGCGGCTTACCTCTC
>DEMY01000064.1:0-260 GCA_002359425.1 Clostridiales bacterium UBA2658 | reverse complement strand
TTTTCAGGACCGTCCGGTGGAAAAAATCCGCGATCGGCTCATCTTTGAGGCTCGCGCCATCCACACGGGAGACATCGAAATGTGCAACCGCATCGCCGAAAACGGTCTCAAGCTTGTCAAGGACGGGGACGGCATCCTCACCCACTGCAACGCGGGTCCGCTTGCCACCTCGCGCTACGGAACGGCGCTCGGCCCCATCCTCCTCGGCAAGGAGCGCGGCATGAACTTCCATGTTTTTGCCGACGAGACCCGTCCGCTCT
>DEMY01000065.1 GCA_002359425.1 Clostridiales bacterium UBA2658 | reverse complement strand
CTGGTTTGGCAATTTTATATATATTTCTCATCAGGGCAAGGAATACTGGTTTCGCTTTGTCACAGCGGACTTTTTGACGCGTATTATTTGTGCTTTCTTTTTCATTTTTTTGCCGACAACGAACGTTCGCCCAGACCTTCCGGGAACGGATCTTGCGAGCGCGGCGCTTCGGACCGTCTTTGCCCACGATCCGCCGACGGATCTTTTTCCGTCCATCCACTGCCTTGTGAGCTGGCTGTGCTTCATTGGCTTGCGCGGAAACGAACGCGTCCCGAAANNCCTGCGCGTCAACGCTTTTTGTCCGCCAACACGTCATAGCGGACGTGCTTTCCGGCATTGCTATTGCGGAGCTGTGCATGCATATTTCTAAAACGACAAATGCGTATCGGCCCGTCATGCACGTTTTCGACTGGGTGGAGCGCAAGGTGTTCTGCAAAAAAACGGAACGGAATGCTTAACGAACGACCGGCCCTGTGAAGATGATTCATGCGGGCCGGTTTTTCGCACTTATATTTTTTTAAAATTCGGTAAAACTAACTTTGACCGCCGTTGACGATCAAATACGAAAAAAGAAGGCTGAGACAATGTTTAACAATGACGAAAGCTGCAAGCCGCAGGTCAAGTGCGACGTTGAAAACTGCACCTACAACGAAAAAAAGAGGTGCCACGTAGGTGATCTGAAGATTGATTCCTGCGGCAACGGTGAGGCTGAGACAAGCGACGGTACCAAGTGCTCCTCCTTCAAGAAGGACAGCTCTTTTTCCATGTAAATAAGGCACCAAAAAAGGACGCGTTATTGAAACGCGCCCTTTTTGCATCGTCATGATTTTATTTCTTAAAACTGTCCTTTAAAGCGACCGAGCGGTTGAAAACAAGGTGTCCGGGCCGGCTGTCCCGGTTATCT
The DNA here is from genome assembly GCA_002359425.1 of Clostridiales bacterium UBA2658. GTDB lineage: Bacteria > Bacillota > Clostridia > Oscillospirales > Oscillospiraceae > UBA2658. The sequence goes on along the minus strand of DEMY01000065.1, from coordinate 15,796 downwards.
ACGCAGAAGTAGCCCTCACGCATAAACTGGAAGCTTTCGGGAAAAGCTGCTGTCTCAAGATTCTTTTCGACCTTACAGCCTGTGAGCGTTTGCAGGGAGTTCGGGTTCAGGCAGTCGATGAAGTCTTTGTCGCCCGCGTCCGGGTCGGGGTCGGAGAACAGATTGTCATAAATGCGGACCTCCGCGTCGAGCGCCGTTTTTGCGTTCACCCAGTGGAGTGTTGCGCCCTTGACCTTGCGCCCATCCTTAGGGTTGCCGCCGGAGGACTCCGGGTCGTAGGTGCAGAGAATTTCAGTGACATTTCCGGCATCGTCCTTGACGCAGCCGGTGCAGGTGACGAGGTATGCGCCCTTGAGTCTGCATTCCGGGCCGTCCGGGAACAGGCGCTTGTATTTCGGAACGGGGGTCTCCAGAAAGTCTTCTTTTTCAATATAAAGGTGCTTCGAGAATGTGATCTCGTGCGTGCCGTCCTCGGGGCGGTTTGGATTATTTTCGACCGTGAATACTTCGACTTTGTCCTCGGGGTAGTTCGTAACGGTGAGCTTTATCGGCTCCAAAACCGCCATAACGCGCTTTGCGCGCTCGTTCAGGTCGTCCCTGAGGCAGTGCTCCAAAAAGGCGAACTCGACGGTTGAATCCGTTTTAGAAACGCCGATGCGCTCGCAGAACGCGCGAATGGACTCCGGCGTGTAGCCGCGGCGGCGCAGGCCGCAGAGCGTCGGCATGCGCGGGTCGTCCCAACCGGAGACGCACCCCTCCTCAACCAGACGGCGGAGCTTTCGCTTTGACATGACCGTGTAGTTGATGCCGAGACGCGCAAATTCGATCTGGCGCGGTTTCGCGGGAACAGGGCAGTTTTCGACGACCCAGTCGTAAAGCGGGCGGTGGTCCTCAAATTCGAGCGTACACAGCGAATGCGTGATGCCCTCCATCGCATCTTCAATTGGATGCGCGAAGTCGTACATCGGGTAGATGCACCACTTTTCGCCGGTGCGGTGGTGAGCCGCATGGTTGATGCGGTAGATGACCGGGTCGCGCATATTGAAGTTGCCGGAGCTAAGATCAATCTTTGCGCGCAGCGTCATTTTGCCGTTTTCAAATTCGCCGGCGCGCATGCGGGCAAAAAGATCGAGACTTTCCTCTACAGGCCGGTCGCGGTAAGGCGACTGCGCAGGAACGCCGACGGAGCCGCGCATTTCGCGGGTCTGCTCCGGCGTCAACTCGCAAACGTAGGCAAGACCTTTCTCTATAAGCGCGACTGCGTAGTTGTACATATCCTCAAAGTAATCGGAAGCGTAATGGAAGCGGTCGCCCCAGTCCCAGCCGAGCCAGCGGATGTCCTCCTTGATCGCATCGACATATTCGACGTCCTCCTTGGAGGGATTGGTGTCGTCCATGCGGAGATTGCATATGCCGCCAAACTTTTTGGCGGTGCCAAAATCGACGAAAATTGCCTTTGCGTGGCCGATGTGCAGATANNAGACAGCCTGTCCTTCAAAACGTCCGCCGGGGGCAAGATCCTCGTCGATGAATTCGTGGATAAAATTGCTTGTCGTTTCTTCCATGTTGACCAGTCTCTCTCTCTAATGAATTAGAGATATTATAAACGAATTACTGCATGATTACAATAAGAAATTGTTATTTGAGCAAAGCTGTGGTATCATACTGTCAAATGAAAATGGCTTTAAACGGAGGATAGACACATGGCGGATATCATCATTATCGGCGGTGGCCCGGCGGGCGTCTCAGCGGCGCTTACGGCGAAAAACAGAGGCAAAAACGTCTTTGTCGTCTCGAATGGCGCCGAGGAGAGCACACTCTGGAAGGCGCACGCGATTACGAACTACCCCGGCTGCAACAATATGAGCGGTGCGGATATTCTGAAAAGCTTTCTGCAGCAGCTCGATGACGCGCAGATCAAGGTTCTGCCGGGGCGCGCGCTCAACGCCATGCGCATGGGCGAGCTGTTTGGCGTCTCTGTCGGCTCGGACTTCTTCGATACAAAGACGCTCATTTTGGCCTCGGGCATCGTGCAGCAGTCGGCCTTTGCAGGCGAAACAGAACTTTTGGGCAGGGGCGTTTCCTACTGCGCTACCTGCGACGGGATGCTCTACAAGGGCAAAAAGGTTGCCGTCATCGGCCTGAATAGTGAGGCTGAGGCAGAAGCGGAATTTTTGCGCTCCATTGGTTGCGACGTTTTATACTTTGACAAGACCTTTGCAAAAAACTACAAAATTTTAGGCGACGGCAAGGTCAGCGGCGTTGAAGCCGAGGGCCGCGTTTTTGATGTGGACGGCGTTTTCATCCTCCGCAATACCATCGCGCCGGGAAGCTTTTTAAACGGCATCGCGCTTGACGGCACGCACATTAAAACTGACCGCGATATGAAAACGAGTATCCCCGGCGTTTTTGCAGCGGGAGACTGCTCCGGTAAACCCTATCAGCTCGCGAAAGCGGTCGGAGAGGGGAATATCGCCGCGCTTTCCGCCTGCGAGTTCATTGATAAGAGAGTGTAAAAAAGAATGCTTTACAGTGAGTTTGCGGCGAGCGACATCGAAAAGGTGACGCCGCTCTATATTGAATATTACAACAGCATGGAGGATGGCGAGTGGACTGAGGCAACAGTCACGAAACGCCTGCGCCAGATGGTGAGCAGGGAGGACGCTTACGGTCTGCTTCTGACGACGGATGAGGGTAGGCCTGCCGGGTTTGTTCTTGGCTTTTTCGAGCAGTATGACGATGGTTTTGCCTACGATCTCATCGAGATCGTCATTGCAAAAGAGTATCAAAACCGGGGCCTTGGCACAGAGCTGATGCAGGAAATCGAACGCCGCGCAAAGAAAAAAGGAGCGCTTCTTGTGCAGCTCCAAGCTGTAAATGATGAACGGCACGATCGGTTTTATGGGCGGCTCGGCTATCAAAACGCCAACAATCTGATTTTAAAGTCCAAAACGCTTTGACGGCGTTGACTTTTTTCAAAAAATATGCTATATTCATTTTTCGTTACAGGCAGTGACGAAGAGGTGCCTTTTATCCATTGCGCGGCAAAGAGAGAAAGCGGCTGGTGTGAGCTTTCGCGCGCGGAAGGGGCTGGTCGCTTCTAAGCCCGCCGGGGGAAAGACCGGCGCGTTTTGCCCGCGTTATGGGGCTTCGAGTGCGCAGCTTGTGTTGCGAATTCAGGTGGTACAGCGTAATGATGCGCCCTGATTTACGATCAGGGCGCATTTTCTTTTAGAGACAAAAAGATGGAGTGAGAAAAATGCCGAAAGAATTGTCTAAGGTCTACGACCCGAAGGAGGTCGAGGGCCGCATTTACAAAGCTTGGGAGGACGCGGGTGCGTTTCGCGGTGTACGTGACCCCGAAAAGAAACCGTTTACAATCGTCATGCCGCCTCCAAACGTCACGGGACAGCTCCACATGGGGCACGCGATGGATGCGACATGGCAGGACAGCTTAGTGCGTTACAAGCGCATGAAGGGCTATGCCACTCTCTGGGTCCCCGGAACGGACCATGCGGGTATCGCGACGCAGATTAAAGTCGAAGAAGTCCTCCGGGGCGAGGGCCTGACGCGTTATGACCTCGGTCGCGAGAAGTTTTTGGACCGCGTTTGGGATTGGAAAAAGCAGTACGGCAACCGCATCGTCGAGCAGCAGAAAAAGCTCGGTGCGTCCTGCGACTGGGACCGCGCGCGTTTCACGATGGATGATGGCTGCTCGAAGGCCGTCCGCGAGGTTTTCGTTTCCCTTTATGAAAAGGACCTTATCTACAAGGGCAGCCGCATTATCAACTGGTGCCCCCACTGCGTTACCGCGCTTTCAGACGCAGAGGTCGAGTACGTCGATAAGCCTGGCCACCTCTGGCACATCCGCTATCCGTTGACGGACGGAAGCGGCGATGTCGTCGTTGCAACGACGCGCCCGGAGACGATGCTCGGCGATACCGGCGTCGCGGTCAACCCGAACGACGAGCGCTATGCCGGCATCGTCGGCAAGACCTGCACCCTGCCGCTTGTCAATAAAGAAATCCCGATTGTTGCGGACGACTATGTGGACGTGGCGTTCGGCACCGGCTGCGTCAAAATGACCCCGGCGCACGACCCGAACGACTTTGAGGTCGGGCAGCGTCACAACCTGGAGATTATCCGTGTTATCGACGACAACGGCCGTATAAACGCCTTCGGCGGCAAATACGAGGGCATGGACCGCTATGAGGCGAGAAAAGCCATTGTCAAAGACCTTGAGGAGCAGGGCTACCTCGTCAAGGTCGAGGACATGCAGCACAACGTCGGCACCTGCTACCGCTGCCACAGCGACGTTGAGCCGCTGATCTCCGCGCAGTGGTTCGTCAAGATGGAGCCGCTTGCGGAGGAGGCCATCCGCGTTGTGGATGACGGCGAGGTCAAATTCGTCCCGGACCGCTTTTCAAAGATCTATACCAATTGGATGGAAAATGTCCACGACTGGTGCATCTCCCGACAGCTCTGGTGGGGACACCAGATTCCGGCATGGACCTGCGACGACTGCGGCCACATCACGGTNNCATGACTGGGTGATCTCTCGTCAGTTGTGGTGGGGCCATCAAATCCCAGCTTGGTACCACAAGCAAACGGGTGAGATGTACGTTGGTATAGAAGCACCTGAAGATATCGAAAACTGGGAGCAAGACTCTGACGTTTTGGATACGTGGTTCTCATCAGCTTTGTGGCCATTCTCAACGATGGGCTGGCCTGATGAAGACGCTGAAGACTTCAAGCGTTACTTCCCAACAAACACGTTGGTTACGGGATACGACATCATCTTCTTCTGGGTCGCCCGTATGATTTTCTCCGGCTGCGAACACACAAAGCAGCCGCCGTTCCACACGGTTCTCATCCACGGCCTTGTGCGCGACGAAAAGGGCCGCAAGATGTCCAAGTCCCTCGGAAACGGCATCGACCCGCTGGAGATCATCGACAGCTACGGCTGCGACGCGCTGCGCTTTAATCTCGTCACCGGCAACAGCCCCGGAAACGATATGCGCTTTTACACAGAGCGCTGCGAGGCCATGCGCAACTTTGCAAACAAGATCTGGAATGCAAGCCGTTTTGTTTTAATGAACCTCACGATCGACAAGTGCGAGCTGCCCGAAAAGCTTGAAACAGAGGACAAGTGGATACTCTCCAAGCTCAACGACGTTGTCAAAGAGGTCAGCGACAATATGGACGCCTTTGAACTCGGCGTCGCCGCGCAGAAGGTCTCGGACTTCATCTGGGACAGCTACTGCGACTGGTATATTGAGCTTACAAAGCCGCGCCTGAATGGAGACGACGAGGAGAGCAGGACGAATGCGCAGAAGGTGCTTCTCTATGTTCTTGCCGAGACGCTGAAGCTTTTGCACCCCTTCATGCCGTTTATCACGGAAGAAATCTGGAGCGCCATCCCGCATGAGGGCGGCATGCTCATTTCACAGAAGTACCCTGCATACGACGAAAAGCTTTCCTATCCGCAGGATGAGCAGGACTTTGAAACGCTGATGGATGCCATCAGGTCCATCCGTTCCCGCCGCGCGGAGATGAACGTGCCGCCGTCCCGCAAGGCGCAGCTCGTCATCGTAACAGACAAGGCAACGATTTTTGAAAACGGGCGCGCTTTCCTCACAAAACTTGCGTTTGCCGGCGATATCACGATTACGAATGAGATGCCCGCGGACGTCTCCGGTATGGTCTCGGCCGTCACGAACGACGCAAAGATGTTTATGCCGATGGCGGACCTCGTCGATCTTGACAAGGAGCGCGACCGTATTACTAAGGAGCTTGAGAAGGCCCAGAAGGAATATGACGGACAGGTCAAAAAACTCGGTAACGAAAAGTTTTTGGCCAAAGCGCCCGAAAAGGTCGTCGCCGCCGAGCGCGAGCGCATGGAAAAAGCGAGGGCGCTCGTTGAAAACCTCACAGAGAGTTTGAAAAAACTTGGCTGATTTTTGAAAGCGCTCCCGTTTGCACAAATTACACGAACACAATTTATTAGAATAGCGCCGTGGACATGCACCACGGCGCTGCTTTTTTGACCTTTTCGCCTGTGCACAGGCTTTTTATGGAGGCGTAAAAATGAAAGTGTATTCACAGGAGTCGGACGGCGTTTTGCGGTTGAGCTTTATGGGCGAGCTAGACCACCACGACGCCAAGCTGTCGATGAAAACCATCGAAACGTTAATAGACGACGCGCTGCCGCGGGACTGCATCATTGACCTTTCGGGTCTGAGCTTTATGGACAGCTCCGGCATCGCTGTCATACTGCGCATCGGCAGGCATATGGCGGACATGGGTGGTCGCGCATGGGTCGAAAACCCGGCAGGCCAGCCTCTGCGCGTTCTGGACGCTTCGGGTGTAGACCGTATTGTCAAGGTCTTTTCGCGGGTCGAATGAAAGGAGAACAGATGAAACAGACCGATTACATAAAATTTGAGTTCCCGAGCCGCAGCGTGAACGAGAGCTTTGCCCGGGCAGCAGCGGCGAGCTTTGCCGCCCGGCTCGACCCAACGCTGGACGAGCTTGCGGATATCAAGACTGCCGTCAGCGAGGCGGTGACGAATTGCATTGTCCACGCCTATCCGAATGAGGTCGGCGTTATCTGGATGCGCATCGGCGTGCGGGACGAAAATGTCCTGGAGATTATGATAAAAGACAAGGGCGTCGGCATCCCGGACATTCAAAAAGCACGCGAGCCACTTTTTACAACCGGCGGCGATGACCGCAGCGGCATGGGCTTTACAATCATGGAGAGCTTTATGGACAAGGTCCGCGTCCGATCAAAGGAGGGCAAGGGCACGACCATTGTTCTCTCGCGCCGTATCCGCAAAAGGGCGCCGATCCTATGACTGCAGAACAGACGGACGATCTGCGCGCGGCAAAGTCCGGGGATAGGCAGGCGAGCCAGCGCCTTATTGAGGACAATTCCGGCCTGATCTGGAGCATCGCGCGCCGTTTTTTTGGCAGAGGTGTGGACCCGGACGACCTCTATCAGCTCGGTTGTGTCGGCTTTCTAAAGGCTGTGGTGGGCTACGACGAGGCGTTCGGCACACAGTTTTCGACCTATGCGGTACCGAAAATTTCCGGGGAAATACGCCGCTTTTTGCGGGACGACGGCGCTGTCAAAGTTTCTCGCGGCGTCAAGGAACGGGCGCAGGTCATAAAGACGGCCCGCAACGCCCTGGAGCAGAAACTTGGCCGCGAGCCGACCGTCTCCGAGCTTTCCGATGAAACCGGCTTCGACGCCGCCGAAATCGCGAGTACAGAAACGGCGGTCGGTCCGACGGAGTCGCTGCAACGCGAGACGGGAGAAGCNNGGTTTACGCTTGAGCAAGTGCTCAGCGACGGCGCGCAGGAGGACTCTCTGGTAGAGCACCTCGCCCTGCGCGAGACGATTGCCAGTTTGCCTGATAAAGAAAAGAGCGTTATCGCCCTACGCTTTTACCGCTGTCTCACGCAGGAGAGCACTGCGCGCGTGCTCGGCGTTTCGCAGGTACAGGTTTCGAGGCTCGAAAAAAAGGCGGTTCAGCATTTGCGGGAAATGCTCTTGGAGTAAAAACAACTTGCAAAATTTAATATTGTCCTTGTAATTCGCAGCATTTATTTGTATAATAAAAATGTTGCGAATTCTTTTCATTTCTCCCGGTTATAGACTTTTTTGCTTTACCGGGATGCTACATTAAGACAATAATCAGATATCCGATCAGGTGAATAAATGACAGACGCAGAATTCAAAAAACGATATATAAAGGCGCGGAAAACGATTATCGAGCGAGACTTTTCCCGCCTCAACGATATGCAGCGCGAGGCCGTTATGACGACCGAGGGGCCGCTTCTTCTTCTTGCCGGCGCGGGCAGCGGCAAGACCACTGTTCTCATTAACCGCATCGCCAATCTCCTCCGTTATGGCCGCGCGAGCGATTCGGACGAAATTCCCGCGGGCGCAGGGGAAGATGACCTCGCAATTTTGGAAGCTGCCGCGCAGGACGGGAAAAGCCCCGCGCTTGAGCGTGCCCGCCGCCTGTGTGCCGTTGACCCGGTCGAGCCGTGGCGCGTCATCGCCATCACGTTCACAAACAAAGCGGCCGGCGAGCTCAAGACAAGGCTCATCAACATGCTCGGCGACGAGGCGAACGACATTTGGGCGCAGACTTTCCACTCCGCCTGCGTCCGCATCCTCCGCAGCCATGCCGATAAATTGGGATATGACCGCAGCTTCACGATTTACGACACCGGCGACAGCGTTTCGGTTATGAAGCATGTTTTGAAGGATCTCGATCTCGACGATAAGATGTTCCCGCCGAAAACGGTTTTGGGCTATGTCAGCCGTGCGAAGGACGCCATGCAGACGCCGGAGGACTTTTTAACGCAGGCGCGCGCGATGAACGATGTCCGCAAAGTCCGCATCGGCGAAGCCTTTGCCGCCTACGCAAAGCGGCTCAAAGAGGCGGACGCAATGGACTTTGACGACCTCATTTACAACACGGTCTTACTTTTGGAGACGAACGACGACGTGCGCGACTATTACCAGCGCCGTTTCCGCTATGTCCTCATCGACGAGTATCAGGATACGAACAATCTCCAATATCGCCTTGCCGCCGCTTTGGCGGGGGACAGGGGCAATATTTGTGTCGTTGGAGACGACGACCAGAGCATTTACAAATTCCGTGGTACGACCATCGAAAACATCCTCTGCTTTGAGCAGGCGTTTAAAAATGCCCGCGTGATCCGGCTCGAGCAAAACTACCGTTCGACCGGCAACATTCTCAGCGCTGCCAACGCGGTTATCCGCAACAATACCGAGCGCAAGGGCAAGGAGCTTTGGACAGACAAGGACATGGGCGACAAGCTCACGCTCTATGTCGCCCAGAACGAAAACGACGAGGCGCAGTACGTCGCGAATACGATTATGGAAAGCTTCGCTGCCGGCGTCAACTGGCGCGAAAACGCGGTGCTTTACCGCATGAACGCCCAAACGAACAAGCTTGAATACGCATTCAAGCGCAGCGGCGTTCCTTACCGCATCATCGGCGGCACGCGTTTTTTCGACCGGGCGGAAATCAAAGATGTACTCGGCTACCTCTGCGTGATCGCAATGCCGCAGGACGATCTTCGTCTTGCGCGCATCATTAACAGCCCCCCGCGCGGCATCGGCGACAAGACCATTGAAACGGCGCAGGCCCTTGCGGCAGATGAGGGAGTTCCGCTCTACGAGGTCGTTAAAAACGCGGAAAAATACCCAGACCTTGCGCGCGCATCCGTTCGTCTGCGCGAGTTTGCGAACATGATGGAGGAGCTGCGCGCGATGGAGGAGGAAACGCCCCTCGACCAGCTCTTTGACGCGGTTCTCGAAAAGTCCGGCTATATCCGGGCGCTTGAACTGAAACCGTCGGATGAAAACAACGCCCGCATCGAAAACGTAAACGAACTAAAAACGAACATAATAAGCTACATGAAAGAGTCCGGGGACGAGCACCTCGCGGGATTTTTGGACGAGGTCGCTTTATATACGGATATCGACAGCCTCGATGTNNACGATGCATGCGGCGAAGGGGCTGGAGTTCGACAACGTCTTCATTGTCGGCGTTGAGGAGGGACTTTTCCCCGGAATCCGCAGCATCGGCGAGCCAGAGGAGATGGAGGAGGAGCGGCGGCTCTGCTACGTCGGCATCACGCGTGCGCGCAAAAAACTGACGCTCTCCTGCGCCCGGCAGCGCATGATTTTTGGCAAATCCAGCAGTAACAACCCGTCCCGCTTTGTGGACGAGATTCCGGAGGAATACATAGAGCGCTGCGAGGCCCCGCGAAACGACAGCTTCGGAGCGGGCACACGCTCATGGAGCTGGGATGACAGTGGCCGGGAGACAAACGGCTGGAAAGCGGCCGGCACATCCAAAGAGCCGGGCACCGCGCGCACGTCCCGTCCGCTCACGGACAGCCGCCCGAAAAAGACGGCGGACTACGCAACGGGCGACCGCGTCGCACACACCGCCTTCGGCGAGGGTGTCATTGAGAAAATGAGCCCGATGGGAGGCGACTATTTGATTGAAATTCGCTTTGACTGCGGCACAAAAAGGCTCATGCTCCGCGCAGCTTCACAGAATATGAAGAAGCTGTGAGCGCAAAGGGCGGCTGAAACGCCGCCCGGCCTTCCGGTCGCAGTATGGGACAGAAAGGAAAAGAGTATGGTAAAAAAATACAAGGATCGCTACGACGTTCTGGGGCGTCTGGCACTGTTTGTAATGACGTTCTTCTGGGGCACGTCGTTTTTGATGCAAAAAAACACGCTGGATGAGGTTCCAACGCTTTATTTGCTGGCTTTCCGCTTCACGGGCGCCGCTGTGCTCATTTTCCTTTTTTTCATTAAACAAATGAAGAACATTGACAGGCAATACATCCAAAACGGCATCGTTCTTGGGGTATTGCTGTTTTTAGGTTATGTGATTCAGACCTACGGACTGCGCTTCACAACGCCGAGCAAAAACGCCTTCCTCACGGCAATCTACTGCGTTGTGGTGCCCTTCCTCAACTGGGCGGTCGAAAAGAAAAAGCCGGACGGGTACAATGTCACGGCGGCGTTTCTGTGCTTTGGCGGCGTTGCGCTGGTGGCGCTGCAAAAGAATTTTTCCGTCAGCTTCGGCGACACGCTAACCATTATCTGCGGCTTTTTCTACGCAGCGCACATTGTCATGTCCGCAAAGTATATCGAGGGACGGAGCGTTCCCATCCTCACCTTTGTGCAGTTTGCGACAGCGGCGGTGCTCTGCTGGGTTTTTGCGGCAATCACGGACACGTTCCCTACGAATATTTCAACGGGCGGCATTTGGAGCATTGTTTATCTCAGCGTAGCCTGCACGGCGCTGTGCTTTATTTTGCAGATGTTCGGCCAGAAGCACACGCCGCCGACGACCACGGCTCTTATTATGACGCTTGAGGCCGTTTTTGGAACGCTGTTTTCCGTCCTCTTTGGCGAATNNGTACGTCATCAGCGACACGAAGCTGAGCTTCCTCAGAAAGCCGGGCGGCGGAGGAGGAGGCGATGGCGGCGAGCCAGAGCCGGAGCCGAAGCTTTTTGAATGAATATGCAGTATATAAAAGGACCGCGGCAGGAAGACTGCCGCGGTCCTTTTATATTTTATATCATAGAGTTTAGCTCATCGAGCGAATACTGTGCTGTGACAACGGCCTTGGTGTCGTAGCAGGCGAAAGCGCTCTCGACAAGTTTTTTGTCCGGTTTTTTCGTAAAAGCGGAGACGATCGGGACGATGACGAAGCCCGCGAGCATTGCGAAAGCGCCGCAGTTAATGGGGGACTGTAAAAGCTTCGGAAAAGCGCTTCGNNGGGAACCAAACGCAAAGCAGGCAAAGGCGCTGGCCTTGGTCGCGCGCTTCGAGTACAGCCCGTAGAAGAAAGGTGCGAGGAACGAGCCTGCGAGAGCTCCCCACGAAATGCCCATGAGCTGCGCGATAAAGGTGACGTTCGTCTTATACTGGAAGACTGCGATGATGACGGAAATCAGGATGAAGGCAACGATGAGAAGACGAATGGTAAAAAGCTGCTTTTTCTCGCTCATGTCCTTTGCAAAGAGCGTTTTGATGAAGTCGAGCGTCAGCGTCGAGGAGGACGCCATAACAAGGGCGGAAAGCGTAGACATCGAAGCGGAAAGCACCAGAATAACGGTGAGACCGATGAGAACCGGGGAAAAACCGGAAAGCATGGTCGGGATAATGGAGTCGTAGCCACCGGCCTTTACTGCGTCCGGCGTTGTAAAGAGCCGTCCGAAGCCGCCAAGAAAGTAGCAGCCGCCCGCAATGACGATGGCGAAAAGTGTTGAAATGACAGCGCCTTTGGAGATGTCGTCCTCACTCTTGATGGCGTAGAACTTCTGGACCATCTGCGGCAGACCCCAGGTGCCGAGCGAGGTGAGGATGATAACGCCGAGCAGGCTCAGCGGGTCTGGACCGAAGAGAGAGGCAAAAATGCCGGGTTCGGAGGAAACAGCTTCGTCCGAAACGTGGGACAGCGCGCTTAGAGAACTAGCGAGGCCGCCGTTCACTTTAAGAGTTGCCAGAACGACGGCGACAATGCCGACGAGCATGATAATGCCCTGGATGAAGTCGTTGATAGCGGTAGCCATGTAACCGCCGGCGATAACGTATATGCCGGTCAGGACGGCCATGATGATAATGCAGACCGTGTAGTCAATGTGAAAGGCCATTCCGAACAGACGCGAAAGCCCGTTGTAGAGCGAAGCCGTGTAGGGAATGAGGAAGATGAAGATGATAAGCGACGCCGTCACTTTGAGCGCCTCGCTGTCGAAGCGCGCGCCGAAAAACTCCGGCATCGTGGCGCTGTCAAAGTGGTGCGTCATGAGTCTTGTGCGGCGACCGAGAACGACCCATGCAAGCAGCGAGCCGAGAATTGCATTGCCGATGCCGATCCATGTAGAGGCAACGCCATATTTCCAGCCGAACTGCCCGGCGTAGCCGACGAAAATGACGGCGGAGAAGTATGTAGTGCCGTATGCAAACGCCGTAAGCCACGGGCCGACGTTTCTTCCGCCGAGGACAAAGCTGTTGACGTCGGTCGCATGTCTCCGGCAATAGAGACCGACGAAGATCATAATTGCGAAAAAGACGATGAGCATACTGATTTTGACTGCCATAATAACCAGACCCTTTCTCTCGTTGGAGGGCACGAAAAAACCGCCCTCCGAAATAAAAATTCCAGAGGGCGGAAAAATGCATTTCCGCGGTACCACTACGGTTTACCGCTTCCTCGCGAAAGCGGCCTCGTCGGGTACGGCTCAAAGCGATACCCCGGCGCTGTAACGGGCGTCCCCGATGCGGCCTACTAAAGCGGAGCTTCTTTCAGCGCACAGCTCGCAGGATGTATTCGACCCGATCCCCTCCAACCGCCTTTCACCATCCGGCGGCTCTCTGATGGAAGAAGACCGGCTTACTTCTTCCCGGTCATCGCTTTTTACAAACCTATTGTAACGATTTAAAGCGCATATGTCAAACAGAAACTGCCGCACCCTGTAAAATTCGGGTATTTAAATAGCGAAATCGAAATGAAGACTTTGAAAAATCGTCAAAACGTACAAAACAGACGATTTCGGCTTCCCTGATTTGAAAAACGGGNNCACCCCCCCGATAAAAAGGCGATTCGCTAGCTGCGTTATTCCGCTTTCAGATACTTGTCGAACCAATCGGTAATTTCTTTGAGCCTTCTAACCCTGTGCTTTGGCTTGCCGGAACGGGAAAGCTCGTGGTTTTCACCCTTGAATATGCACAGACGGGCCGGAACGCCGTGGGCCTTGAGCGCGGTGAACATTTGCAGCCCTTCGGAGAGTGGACAGCGGTAATCTTCGTCGGAATGGAGAAAAAGCGTCGGCGTCTTTGCCCTGTCGGCGTACTTGAGCGGCGACTGTGCCCACACCTTTTCAGTATCGTTCCAAGGGTCGCCGTGCGTCTGGTCCGGGGAAAAATTGACGCCAATATCGGAGGTGCCGTAAAAGCTCAGGAAGTTTGAAATGCTCCGCTGAGAGACCGCGGCCTTGAAGCGGTCCGTGTGGCCGATGACNNCATAAAGCCGCCGTAACTGCCGCCAGTGACGCCCATGCGCGACGTATCGATAAAGCTGAAGCGACGCGCTGCCTCGTCGCAGAAGGCCATGACGTCGCGGTAATCAACGCCGCCGTAGTCACCGAAGATGTCCATGAATTCGTCGCCCTTGCCGTCACCCCCGGTTGGGTTGCAGTAAATGACCGCATAGCCCCGGCTTGCCCAGAGCTGCATCTCATGGAAATAGCAGTCGCCGTAGGCACATTTCGGACCGCCGTGGATGTCCAGAATGGTCGTCTATTTTTTGCCCGTTTCCATTCCCACCGGCGGAATGGCCCAGCCGTGAATGTCTGTGCCGCGTTCGTTTTTAAAGGTGAAGCTCTGCGGCTCGGAGCAGGCGTATTCCGCGCAGAGCGCGTCGTTCAGATGCGTGAGCTGCGTTTCGGCTCCGTCCATCGAAACGGCGTAAAGCTCCGGCCCGCGCAGTCCGCGCAGCGCGACGATGGCAAAGCCGTCCTGATAGAACACGACTTCGGAGATTGCGCCATGCTCCCGCGTCACGTTTTCAATCGCGCCGGTTTCAACATCAATGCGCAGAAGCAGGGAACGGTCGTCCTGCGTGTCGTGCTTCCAGACGTAGCCGCCCTTTGCGAGAGCCGCCTCCGGCAGCGCACGGCCGGCTTTGATATCGCTCAGGAGCGAATCGTTGAAGCAGTGCTCGCCATCGCCGTAAAGCAGGCGGCAGGCGCCGTTTTCGCAAAGATAGATATTGGGGTTTTCGTTTATGCCGTGTTTTTCAGCGATCGAGGCAAAGATAGCGACACGCCCGTCCGCGAGCGGCGTTACGCCGCGGTGCTCCGCATGGTCGGAGACAGAAACGTCTTCCGTCTTGAGCGTTTTTGTGTCGAGCGCATAGAGCCGGTCAAACTCCGGCAGCAGGCCCTCAAATTCGGCGGCGCTATACCAGAGCGTCTTTGCGTCCGGCGAAACGGCCATGAGATTGACAGCGGTCTTTTCCGGTGTAAGCGCTTCAATTTTTCCGTTGTCATAGAGGTAGAGCCGTCCGCGCGTGCCGTTTATGTAGCCCTGTCCGTTGAAGTAGAACGGAACTTCGTCCAAAACGCGGTAGTCCTCGTCCGCCTTGACCTGTGCCGCGGCCTTTTCCGCGTCGCCGCCGCATTCCTTCAGCGCCGCGTCATAGGCAAGGGAGAAGCGCGCCGTGAAGAAAAAGCGCTTTTCAGAGAGAAAGCGGATGTCTTCGACAGCGTAAGGTAGCCGCAGCCATTCGCGTGCCTCGCCGCCGTTGTAGGGAAGAAGCTGATAGACGGTCAGCGGAATGCCCTTTTGCACAGTTTCCTTGTCTTTGCTTTTGCGCNNCGCAAAGCAGGAAAGACGATGCCGTCCCGAAGCAGGTAATAGGCGCTTACGTCCCCGGAGGACGTAAGCTGGCGAAGCTCGCCGCTTTTAAAAACGTAGAGATCGGATTTGTAGTCGTTGTCGTCAAGGTCTGCGCGGCGGAGGCAGAAGTACAGCTCATCTCCGCGCGCTGTGAGTGTGTTCGGGGCGAGAAAGCGGGCAAAGTGTTCGTAGTCAATTGGTTTCATGAAAACTTCTTTCCTTTTTGGGAAGCGCCGTTCCGCTTGCTTTATTAAGCAAAGCGACGAAAAATCTCCCCCGTCCGGCGTCCCTCGTTTTTTACGAAAGACGAAAGACGGGAGGAGATTTGTCGCTGCGCTCAGAATGGCAGACACGGGCATCATGTCTGCCAACTGAAAAGACGGGAGCAGATGCGGGGGCTGCCCTGTTACTTCATCAGTCGATGGATTTCCATGCGGTCTCGAGCGCAATCTCCATCATTTCGGTGAAGCTGTTCTGCCGATCCTCGGCGGAAAGGCCCTCGCCGGTGAAGATGTGGTCGGAGATCGTGAGGATACTCAGCGCCTTTTTGTGGCACTTCATTGCCGTATAGTAGAGTCCGGCCGTNNTTGGCGTTTGCGTTGTAGAACTGGTCAGCTGTGAAGACCTGACCGACATAGGGATGCGCGCCGATGCGCTCGGCCGCCGCGACCGCGTCCTTCAAAAGGCCGTAGTCTGCCAGCGGACACAGAAGACCGGGAAATTCATACTGCGCGGCGAAATTCGAGTTAGTGGAAGCGCCCATCGCGATGACAACATCGCGCAGCTTCACATCCTCGCCGACACCGCCGGCGGAGCCGATGCGG
>DEMY01000079.1:7626-9527 GCA_002359425.1 Clostridiales bacterium UBA2658 | reverse complement strand
CCATGACGGCCTGCTTGAGATCGGCAAAGCCGCGCTTATAGCGGGCAAATTCGCTCCTGCGGTGCCTTCCCGGCGCGGAACGCTCCGCTTCAGAAGCGGACGCATCAGAAAATGCGTCCATATCTGCCGCGGGCGGCTCCTGTGCCGGCGGTTCCATGGTAGGGGGCGCGGACGCAAAGTCGCTGTGCAGTTCCGCCTCCGTGAAGGGGGAACTGCCGCCCTTAAACATGATTGGGCGGCCCGACTCCGGCGTTTCCCTTGAGATGCCTGTTACGGACTCCTCAGCTTTGACCTCCGCGATGATGTCTTCGACAGAAAAATCCATGGAGACATCTGCGGAGCCGTCCGATATTTGGTTTTCATCGTATCCGTTATGCTTCATATTGCACCATATTGGAAAGGNNGTTCCGTTTGGCGGTCCATATTTCGCGGAAAAGGTCAGCCGCGCTGGCGCAGCGCCTCATAGAGCAGCACCGCTGCGGCGGCGCTCACGTTGAGGGACGAGACCTTTCCCTTCATCGGGATGCTGACTAAAAAATCGCACTTTTCGCGCACGAGCCGGCCTATTCCGGCCCCCTCGGAGCCGATGACAAAGCAAGCTGGCCCGGTGAGGTCCGTTTTCCAGAGCGGATTTGCTCCGTCCGCGGCCGTGCCGTAAATCCAAACGCCGGCAGCCTTCAATTCCTCGATTGCCGAGGCGAGATTTGCAACTCTGGCGACCGCGATGTGCTCGACGGCTCCCGCGCTTGTTTTTTCAACGATGGACGTGAGACCCGCGCTGCGGCGCTTCGGGATGACGACCCCGTGTGCGCCGACACACTCGGCTGTGCGGATGACGGCGCCGAGATTGTGCGGGTCGGAAATTTCGTCGCACATGATGATGAAAGGCGGCTCATTCCGTTCTTTGGCGACGTTCAGGATGTCTGCCACCGCACAGTATTCCCGCAGGGCGGCGAGGGCAATGACGCCCTGATGCGCGTGGGTTCGGCTCATCGCATCGAGCTTGCGCCGGGNNACGACGACGACGCCCGCGTCCCTTGCGCGGGACGCGATGTGGCCGAGCGTTTTGTCCGTTTCGCCCTTTTGAATATAGACCTTGTCGAGCAGACGACCCGCGCGGAGGGCTTCAATGACGGCATTTCTGCCCTCAATGAGGTCCTCGCGGTCGTCGCGTTCCTCACGAGTTTCGCTTTCCTCGCGATTTTCGTCAAATTCCATTATTTCTTCGCGCGGTCACGGAGCTCTTCGACCATGTCGGTGTGCTCCCAGGGGAGGTCAACGTCCGTTCTGCCAAAGTGGCCGTAAGCGGCGGTCTGGCGGTAGATCGGGCGGCGCAGGTCGAGCTTCTGGATGATCTTTGCCGGACGCATGTCGAAAGCTTCACGGACGATCTCACCGAGACGCTCGTCCGAGACGACGCCTGTGCCTTGCGTGTCAACAAGAACCGACACCGGGTGCGCAACGCCGATAGCGTAAGCAAGCTCGATCTGGCAGCGCTTTGCAAGACCGGCTGCAACGATGTTCTTTGCAATGTAACGGGCCATGTAGGAGGCGCTGCGGTCTACCTTTGTCGGGTCCTTGCCGGAGAACGCGCCGCCGCCATGACAGGCGTAGCCGCCGTAAGTATCGACAATAATCTTGCGGCCAGTGAGACCGGAGTCGCCGACCGGACCGCCGATGACAAAGCGGCCGGTGGGGTTGATGAAGTATTTCGTGTCCGCGTCGATGAGGTTTGCGGGGATGACGGGCTTTATGATCGTGTCCATCACGGCCTCGCGCAGGTCCTTGATGTCGATATCCGCGCTGTGCTGCGTGGAGACGACGATGGCGGGGATGCGGGCGACCTTGCCGTCCGGGCCGTACTCAACGGTGACCTGACTCTTGCCGTCCGGGCGGAGCCA
>DEMY01000079.1:7355-7587 GCA_002359425.1 Clostridiales bacterium UBA2658 | reverse complement strand
ATGCCCTGATCGCCCGCGCCGGTGTCGTCCAGATCGCAGGCTTTTTCCGCACTCTCGCGGCACTCGAAGGACTGGTTGACGCCAACGGCAATGTCCGCGCTCTGTTCGTCAATGGAGGTGAGTACCGCGCAGGTTTTGTTGTCAAAGCCGAATTCGGGGTTTGTGTAGCCAATCTCACCGACGGTTTTGCGGACAACGGCGGGAATGTCCACATAGCAGTTCGTTGTAATTT
>DEMY01000079.1:6428-7258 GCA_002359425.1 Clostridiales bacterium UBA2658 | reverse complement strand
GTAAATACGCGGTTTGTAAATTTGTTCTGCATGGTTTGTTTGCCTCTTTTCGTGGGTAATAGTTTTCTTTTAAATATAATTATTTATAATGCGGCGCTTTTTTGCCGCTGAAAAGCGGGGGTATCAGAGAACGTCGGCCACAATATCCTGTGGCAAGATACAGATACTTTGTTATGATAGCACACATTTCCCGGAACTTAAAGCCCTATCTTCGTTTCGTGCAAACATTTTTCCTGTCGTCGTAGCAGATTTACAAAAAATGCATAGACAGGCGGCGGGAAAAAGGGTATAACTAATGTACTCACATCCGAAACGGAGGAATTATCGGTCATGAAAAGCTTCATGCGGCGTGTTGACCGCTTCTGCTATACACACCCAAATTTCGGCATCCACAATCTGATGATGTACGTCATCATCGGAAACCTGCTTGTCTGGCTCTTCGGGGCGATGGATACGAACCATATCCTCATAGGCGAGCTAGCGTTTTCGGCGCCAAAGGTCTTTTTGCACGGGGAGATTTGGCGGCTTGTCACCTTTATCTTTATTCCAGAGCAAGGCGGCATCTGGCTGCTCTTTATGCTGTATTTCTATTACTTCATAGGCCGTTCACTGGAGGGCCAGTGGGGACCCGGCAAGTTTACGATTTTCTATCTCTGTGGCATGGCCTTTAACATTCTTTTTGCAACGCTCATGTGGCTGATTACCGATCTTCCTATCGGCATCGACGCAAGCTATCTGAACCTGTCGCTGTTCTTCGCGTTTGCAACCTTGTTCCCTGAGGAGATCGTGCTGTTTTTCTTTATCATTCCGATGAAGATAAAATGGCTCGG
>DEMY01000079.1:0-6328 GCA_002359425.1 Clostridiales bacterium UBA2658 | reverse complement strand
AATTCTGCTCCAAATGCGCCGGCTACCACTGCTTTTGCATCGACCACATCAACAGCCACATTCACTTTAAGGAGTGAGGCGGCCGCATAAAAAAGCCCCCGGTTCCGAAAGCGTGAAACCGGGGGCTTTTTTGAATTTATTTGGTGCCGAAGATGCGGTCGCCGGCGTCGCCGAGACCGGGAATAATGTAGCCGTGTTCATTGAGCTTTTCATCCTGAGCGGCAACGTAGATATCGACGTCCGGGTGCTCAGCCTGGACTTTTTTGATGCCCTCAGGCGCGCCGATGATGGACATGAGCTTGATGTGCTTGCAGCCGTATTCCTTGAGGAATGTGATGGCCGCCGTTGCGCTACCGCCGGTTGCGAGCATCGGGTCAACAACGATGACGTCGCGTTCGGCAATATCCTTCGGCATCTTGCAGTAATACTTGACGGGGAGAAGCGTTTCGGGGTCGCGGTAGAGACCGATGTGACCGACCTTTGCGCTTGGAATCATTGTGAGCATGCCGTCCACCATGCCGAGACCGGCGCGGAGGATGGGAACGACCGCAAGCTTCTTGCCTGCGAGACGATTGACGGTCGCCGGGGCGACAGGAGTCTCGATTTGAACCTCTTCCAGAGGCAGGTCGCGTGTGGCTTCATAACACATCAGCATGGCAACCTCGGAAACGAGTTCGCGGAATTCCTTGACGCCGGTGTCCTTGTCGCGCATGATCGAAAGCTTGTGCTGGATGAGCGGATGGTCAAAAACTGTCACTTTACCCATAATGATCTCCCTTTAATTAATCTCTTTTTTTCCAAATACACGCTCCTGCCGTTCTCTTTCCGCCTGACTCAGCCGCAGATAGACCGGAAGCAGTTCGCCTGCCGGAACCTGCTTTTCCCGTAAAGCTGCCATGCAGACGCCCCACGCGGTCTGGTAACGCACGGGTTGTGGGGCGAGAACAACGCGGAGGTTAAAATCGTTCAAAGCATTATAGCATAAACGAGCGCCGTCTCCAACAAGAAAAACAGGTTTATTTAAATTTTCTATATCTTCGACTAATTTTGTGGTTCCGATTGCCCGATCTTCACAAAGACGGACAGGTACGCCGTCCCGCATCGTGAAAAGCGCATTGTAAAACTGGTTTCTTCTCGCGTCCATCGCGCAGCAGATGACGCTGCCCTCATGCGCCGTAACGCCGTTGTAAGCCATGGCCTGCAGGGTCGAAACGCCGCAGACTAGCTTGTCGTCTGCAAAGGCGAGTCCCTTGACGGTCGAAACGCCAATGCGCACGCCCGTGAAAGACCCCGGCCCGCGCGAGCAGGCGAGAAGGTCGATGTCTTTTAAGGTGAGACCGAGATTTCGCAGCAGGTCCTCTGCCATCGGCAGAAGCGTGCGGCTGTGGGTAAGGCCGCAGTTTTGAAAATACTGTCCAATGAGCCCTTCTTCCGCATCCGTGTCAAAAACAGCGACGGATGCGGTTCTTGCGCTGGAATCGAAGCCTAAAATTCGCATATATAATTATCCCTCCTGCGGGCCGGAAACGGTGATCTTCCGGTCGTTTTCGCCGAGCTTTTCGATGTTTACGACGTATTCCGAGCCGTCAAAGGCGGTCTCGACGTTCTCGCTCCACTCGTCGACGCAAATGCCGCCGCGCGCGAGATAGTCGTCCCAGCCGATGCCGAAAAGCTCGTCGGCCCCGCCGAGACGGTACATATCAAAATGGAAAAGCGGAATTTCACCCTCATATTCGTTCACAATGGTGAAGGTTGGGCTTGTGACGCGGTTCGGGCTTTTGAGCCCGCGCGCCATGCCGCGAACGAACGCGGTTTTGCCCGCGCCGAGGTCGCCGTAGAGTGCCACAATATCGCCGGGACGCAACTTTTCGGCGAATTCCTCGCCGAACGCTTCCGTTTCCGCTTCGGAATGGGTGATGTGTACCATGCTGCGCCTCCTTAAAGCTCCATCGTCGCGTAGGCGTTTAAGTCCGTGCCCGCGCGGTGACCCGCTTTGTATTCATAATAGCCCTGACAGCCGATCATTGCGGCGTTGTCCCCGCACAGGGACAGCGGCGGCACAAAAAGCTGCTTGCCCGCTTTCTCGGCGGCGNNAATTTGCGGCGACGCCGCCCGCCACTGCGATTCGATCGTAGCCCAACTCCTCTGCGAGCTTCATCGTGCGCGGAACAAGGCTGTCGCTCATAGCGCGGCAAAAAGAAGCGCAAAGGTCCTCGCGGTCAACTTTTTCGCCCTTTTGCTCGGACGTGTGGACAAGGTTCACAACGGCGGTCTTGAGACCGGAGAAGCTCATGTCATAGGGATTGCCCTCAACCTTGGTGTGCGGGAGCTGATACATTTTGTCATTGCCCGCCTTGGACAGCGCGTCAACATGCTTGCCGCCGGGGTAGGGAAGACCCAGAACGCGCGCGGTCTTGTCAAAGCACTCGCCTGCTGCGTCGTCCCGCGTCGCGCCGATGACGTGCAGCTCCGTGTAGTCGCGCACATCGACGAGCATCGTATTGCCGCCGGAAATGGCAAGACAGAGAAACGGCGGTTTGAGTTCCGGAAAAGCGATGTAATTGGCGGCGATATGTCCCCGGACGTGGTGCACCGGAACGAGCGGCACGCCTAGCGCGTAGGCGGCGGCCTTGGCAAAGTTCACGCCGACGAGTACCGCGCCGATAAGACCCGGCGCGTAGGACACGGCAACAGCGTCGATGTCCTTTTTTTCGATGCCCGCAACATCTACCGCCCTCTGTGAGAGCTGGGCGATGACCTCAACGTGCGAGCGCGAGGCGATTTCGGGCACGACCCCGCCGTAAACGGCGTGCAGGTCGGCCTGCGAGAAAATTTGATCCGTGAGCACCCGGCGACCGTCCTCCGTGATGGCGACGGCGGTTTCGTCGCAGGTGCTTTCAATTGACATGATTAGCATTGCGTTTCTTCCTTCTTAAAAAAGACTGTCATCAGGAGGGCGTCCTCCCGCGGCTGCTCATAGTAGTTTTTGCGCCGCCCCACGACCGAAAAGCCGTGCTTTTCNNTGGCGGGAGCGTTCGACGCGCGGACCTCAAGCGTCAGAAACGCGAGCGTGTCTTTTGTCCGCGCTGCGAGTCCGTCCAAAAGCGCGTCCGCGATGCCGCGCCGCCTCGCTTCCGGGGCGACGGCGACGTTTGAAATGTAACCCTCGTCCAAAACGGTCATCAGGCCGACATAGCCGAGAACACCAGTTTCATCCTCCGCGCAGAGGAAGACGTTTCGCTCGCCTGTCATCTGATGCGCAAGCTGTTCGCGCGTCCACGGAGGCGAAAAACAAGCGTTTTCAATGGCCTGTACGCCGTCCAGATGGCGGGGTGCAACGTCCGTGAGGATTACGGTGCGGCCCGATTTGTCGATAAAATGGACTTCGCTCATTTCGCGTCGCTCCAGCTTTTGCCGGCCTTTGCGTCCGCCGTGAGCGGGACGGAGTAGTGGACGACGTTTTCCATTTCCTCGGCGAGAATGGCCTTGACTTTGTCGGCCTCTGCCTCGGGACACTCGACGATCAGCTCGTCGTGGATCTGCAAAATGAGCTTTGCCTGTAATTTTTCGCGCTTCAAACGCTGCCAGACGTGAACCATTGCGAGCTTTATGACGTCCGCCGCCGTGCCCTGAATAGGCGTGTTCAAAGCCACACGCTCGCCGAAGGAGCGGATGTTGTAGTTCGCGCTTTTTAGCTCCGGCAGCGGGCGGCGGCGACCGAATAGCGTGGTGACATAGCCGTCCGTTTTTGCCTGCGCGACGATGTCCTTCATATATTTCCGGACGCCGCTGTACTTTTGAAGGTAGGTGTCGATGTATTCCTTGGCTTCGTTTTGATAAACGTGGATGTTCTGCGCGAGCGAGAAGGCCGAGATGCCGTAGACAATGCCGAAGTTTACGGCTTTGGCCCGCGAGCGCTGGAGCGTTGTGACCTCTGGAAGCGGCACGCCGAAGACCTGCGAGGCCGTTACCGCGTGGATGTCCTCTCCGTCCGCGAAGGCCCTTTGCATCGTCTCGTCCCCGCTGATGTGCGCAAGCAGGCGCAGCTCGATCTGGCTGTAGTCGGCGTCCACCAGAACGCTGCTGCGCGGGNNATTTTGCGTATCTCCGCGCCCAGCTCTGTGCGCACAGGGATGTTCTGCAAATTCGGCTCGGTGGACGAGAGCCGCCCTGTCGCCGTGACGGTCATCTGAAAGCTTGTATGGATGCGCCCGTCCGGCCCGATGACCTTGCCCAGCCCGTCCGCGTAGGTGGACTTGAGCTTTGAAAGCTGGCGGAACTCCAAGATTTTGTTCACGATTTCGTGCTTGTCGCGGAGCTTTTCGAGGGTGTCCGCGCTCGTTGACCAGCCGGACTTTGTCTTTTTTCCGGCCGGGAGCATGAGCTTTTCAAACAGGATTTCGCCGAGCTGCTTTGGAGAATTGATGTTGAATTCCTCGCCCGCGAGAGCATAAATATCCTTTTGCAGCGCGTCGATGCCGACAGACAGCTCCTGCCCGTAGTCATAAAGCGCCTGCCGGTCAACGAGAAAGCCTGTTTGCTCCATGTCAGCCAGAACTTCGCAGAGCGGGAGCTCGATGTTCTCCATAAGAGGGCCCATGCCCTCGTCTAAGACGCGCTTTTGCAGCACCGGGTAAAGGGCAAGAACCGCCTCGGCACCCTGTTTTTCCTCGCCAAGATATTTTTGCGAAATGCGCGGCAGCAGATAGCCGCTCTCGGTCGGGTCAAGAAGATATGCGCCGAGCGCCGTGTCAAAGACAAAACCGCCCGCTCCAATGTGCTCGCCCATTAAAAGCCTCAAGAGGTCCTTCAAATTGTGCGATACCTTTTCTATATCGGGCGCAAAAAGTGCTTTGAGAAAATCGTTGTAGCCGTCCCCGACGTTGGCCCAGCGGATGGTGTAGACCGTTTTTCCGTCGCATAGCTCTATGGCGTCAAGACCATCTTCGAGCAAAACGACTGCGATGGAATCCGCGCTTTTCACTGTTTCCGTGAGCTTTGAAAGCTCCTGCGCGCCGTGGACTTCAATTGCCGGAAGCGTTTTGGAAACGGTTGCGGCGGGCGCGTTTTCATCTGGCGTCAGGCCCCATTTTTCAATGAGCGAGTGGAAACCGAGACGGCGGAAAATTTCATAAGCGCCGTTGAAGCCGCCCACAAAAACGCACGCGCGCGGGGTAAATTCGATGGGATCGTGCACGTCGATCGTGGCGAGAGAATATGACATCTCCGCGTCGCTTTTCCCGTCGCGGAGCTTGTTTTTGACGCTGTCTTTTATGTCAAGCGTGTCGAGATGCTCATAAATATTCTGAACCGTCCCGAAGCGCTGGACGAGGTCCATCGCGGTCTTCTCGCCAACACCCTTGACGCCGGGAATGTTGTCGCTCGCGTCGCCCATGAGGGCCTTGAGATCGACAATTTTTTCCGGGGTAAAGCCGTATTCGTCAAAAAAGACCTCCGGCGTGTAGTCCGTCGTTTCGGTCTTGCCCATACGGGACTTGACGTGCAGAACATGCGTTTTCGGCGAGATGAGCTGAAAGCTGTCCTTGTCACCGGTGACGATCATGCACTCGTCGCCGCTCTCGCTGCAAACGCGCCCGACGGTGCCGATGAGGTCGTCCGCTTCGTAGCCCTCCAGCTCGAGCCGCTTCACGCCCGCCGCGTCGAGGACCTCTTTCATCAGCGGGATTTGAACGGCAAGCTCGTCCGGCATCGGCTTTCGCTGGGCCTTGTAGTCCTCGAACTGCTCGTGGCGGAAGGTCGGCCCCTTGAGGTCGAAAGCAACGCACAATGCCTCTGGCTTTTCGTCCTCAAGGAGCTTGTGCAGAACGGTCAAAAAGCCGTACACCGCATTCACCGGTGTTCCGTCCGGGGCGTTCAGCATACGGATGCCGTAAAACGTGCGGTTTATAATGCTGTTTCCGTCGAGGATCATCAGCTTCATGTTTTTTCCTTTCCTTTGGCCGGCTCCTCGCCGCGCAGGCGGATGATGCGGTCGCGCAGCTCTGCGGCGTACTCGAATTCGAGCATTTTTGCCGCCTCCTTCATCTGCTTTTCGAGCTTTACGAGAAGCAGCTTTTTCTCCGAAGCCGTCATTTTGACGCCAATATCGTTTCTTTCGTTCCCCTCGTCCGTGCTGCCCGAAATTTCGAGAAGGTTGCGGACGGATTTGACGATGGTTTTGGGAACGATGCCGTGTTCCTTGTTGTAAGTGTCCTGCTTTTCGCGGCGGCGGTTCGTCTCCGTGATGGCGGCGCGCATCGCCGCCGTCTCCCTGTCTGCGTACATGATGACTGTGCCTTCCGCGTTTCGCGCGGCGCGGCCAATGGTC
>DEMY01000080.1 GCA_002359425.1 Clostridiales bacterium UBA2658 | reverse complement strand
CAGGCCGCTCTGTCAGCAGTTCCACGCACACACGCTGCTTGTCATGGAGCTCCATGACCTTTGCGGTTTCGGGCGTCAAGTGGATGTGGTTATGCGCAATGATGACGCCCTGTTTTAAGTCAAGCGTTGCCTTCGGCCCTTCGATGACGATGGGGCCGGAGCCATCGACGTCGCCGGACTCGCGGACCGGCGCGTCGATGCCAAGCTCAACACAGTCGCTTTTGGATAATTCTATCTGGGTCTTTGCACGGATCGGTCCTAAAATTGCCACGCGTTCCTTGCGGCCTCTGGGTCCCACCAGCGTCACGCGCTCCTCGGACAGAAACTGTCCGGGCTGGGAAAGCCTGCGCTTCGGCGTCAGTGTTGCGCCGGGGCCGAAGAGCGCTTCTACATCGGCCTGTGTGAGATGCACATGCCGCGCGGAAACCTCCGCAACCACAAGTCCCGCCTTGGGAATGGACTCCAGCACCGATTCAACGATATCGTTCATTTGTTTGCTCCTTTTTACTGGTACTGACCGGCCAGATACATGCACATCATCACGTGCAGGGCGCTGGACAGACGGTTCAGTTCCTCGACGATGTCGCTTCTGGTGTAATGTCCGCCCTCGCGGAATGCGACGACCGCCACCACCTCCGTCTCGCGGATAGCGGCGCGCAACTGGTTAAGTAATGCATAGTCGCGCCCCATGGTATATTCCGGCAGGGACATTTGCTTGATGCCGAAGAATTTCTGCGGATCGTGCGAACGCGCCCGGATTTCCTCGTGCGTGAAGCCAATGACAGTTTCCTTTGTGAAAGGCTCGTCAAGAACCTCACAGCGCATCATTTCGCGCAGAAGGCCGAGGATATCCGAAAGGTCGTCGATGAGTTTTCTGCTGCCGTTATTATCCGCGATCATAGCCTGATCGAGAACGACCAGCGCCTGAAGCGAATCGAGCTTGCCGCGAAAGGCGATGCGCGGGTGATCTTTTGCCACCAGCTTGTTGCCGACGAGCTGAGTCATGTGCTCCGGTTTGTCAAAATAGAACGCGCCGGACTCATAATCCATATACTTCGGCTTGGGCATGGCGGGTGCAGGCGTGGCTTCCGGGGCCGCCGCAGGGGCGGACGCCGGTTCGTTTTCCGGCGTCTGCATCTGCGGGACGGCGTGTCCGCCACGGATTTCGTTTCCGATCTTGATCTTGCGCTGCTGTAGATACTCGCGGGCGGCGGGCGTCAGGATCTTGCCCTCCGGGATGTAAAAAATGTCGGGCTGGGTGTTTCGCAGCTCAAATCTGAGCTGTTCCTCTGTTATCGCTTTCAAACGCTTCACCTCTTTTGATCGGTATTAGCCGAAAAGCGTCCTCCAATTACTTCTCAAGAGAGGGAAGGATGAATTCGACTTCTGCGTGCGGACGCGGGATGACGTGCACGGAGAAAAGCTCGCCAACGCGCTCGGCAGCAGCAGCGCCTGCATCGGTGGCCGCCTTGACAGCGCCGACATCGCCGCGGACCATAACGGTTACGAGACCGCCGCCTACATGGACTTTGCCGATAAGCTCGACGTTTGCGGCCTTGACCATAGCATCAGCCGCTTCAACGGAGGCAACGAGACCCTTGGTCTCGATCATGCCGAGTGCCTGTGTGATGTTAGACATAGTAGTACGCTCCTTTACGTTAGTGGGAAGGCTCAGTCGATGCTGGTTCCCTTTTCAAGTTTCGGAAGAATGTATTCAACTTCCTCATGCGGACGCGGGATGACATGGACGGAGATAAGCTCGCCCACGCGCTCGGCGGCTGCGGCTCCTGCTTCGGTCGCCGCCTTGACAGCGCCGACGTCGCCTCAAACCATAACGGTCACAAGGCCGCCGCCTACATGGACCTTGCCGATAAGGTGGACGTTTGCCGCCTTGACCATGGCATCGGCCGCTTCAACGGAAGATACAAGACCCTTGGTTTCGATCATGCCGAGTGCTTCAGTAATATTGGACATAGTGTGTTCCTCCTTTAATCGCTTCTAAACGGGAATTAAAATGCCTGTAACTTTGCAAGAACCTCTTTGACGATCGCTTCCACATCGCCCGCCGAAACGCTACCGCAGGGAGCAGATGTCTCGCACGCAGAGCCGACGCTGTCGGCGACTTCTTTGCGGACCTCTTCGATTTCGCGGAGGCCGTAGGCGACGTAGCGCTGGTTGAGAAGCAGCATGGGGCTGACGTTTTCGGACGTTGCCGAGCCGCCGACAGCGCCGCAGCCAAGCGTAAGCGCAGGAGCGAGGCCGGTCGTGCAGCCAATGCCGCCGAGGGCGCTGGGGGTATTGACAAGAACGCGGGAGGCAGGAACGCGCTGTGCGAAGTAATCGACAATCTCATCGTTCTTGGTGTGGATAGAGAAGGTGTGCCCCGCGCCCTCGTAGTTGAGAAGCTCGACCGCACGCTCGCAGACCTCCTTGTAATCCTTCGCTGTGAAGAACGCAAGGATCGGGGCGAGCTTTTCGTTGGAGTAGGGATGGCCGCGGCCGACGCCGTCCTCATGGGCGACGAGAACGCGGGTACCGGCGGGAACAGTCGTAAGACCCGCAAGCTCGCAGATCTTTTCAACGCTGTGGCCGACGATAGCGGGGTTCATGGTGCCGTTTGCGCGGAGAATGAACGAGCCAAGCTTTTTGCTCTCGGCTTCTGAGAGGAAGTATGCGCCCTGCTTCTCCATTTCGGCCTGTACAGCGGAAGCCATGTTCTCGTCACAGATGACGCTCTGCTCGGAGGCACAGATGAGGCCGTGGTCGAAGGTCTTGGAGTCCATGATGCGCTTTACGGCGAGCGGCAAATCGCAGGTCTTTTCGAGGTAGGCCGGGCCGTTGCCGGGGCCGACGCCGATAGCCGGAGTACCGGACTGGTAGGCCGCGCGAACCATTGCAGAGCCGCCGGTCGCGAGGATGAGGTTCACATCGCTGTGGCTCATGAGGGTGCTCGTTGCTTCGATCGTGGGGATCGTGATGCAGGAGACGAGATCCTCGTTGCCACCGGCTTCGCTGATAGCGGTACGAATGACCTTGACGGTCTCCATGATGGAGCGCACTGCGCTCGGATGCGGGGAAAAGACAATCGCGTTGCCCGCTTTAATTGAGATTTCCGCCTTATAGAAGGCCGTGGAGGTGGGGTTTGTAGACGGGATGAGTCCGGCGACGATGCCGACCGGGACAGCAATGATGCGGTATTTCTTTTCATCGTTGCGNNATGTCCTTAATGTTTTCATAGACGCCGTGGCTGGCGAAGATATTTTTCATAATCTTGTCATCAACGGTGCCGAAGCCTGTGTCCTCGTGAGCCATGACCGCCAGACGCTTTGCGTTGCGAACGCCTGCGTCGGCGATGGCCTTCACGATCTTGTCCACCTGCTCCTGGGACATCTGGGCAAGCTCGCTCTGCGCCTTTTTGGCGGAAGCGACGAGCGCCCGGACCTCCTGAATGGACAGTAAATCTTTATCATAAATTTGCATTGCTATACTCTCCTATTGGAATATGTGTTTGTATGCTCACTGGCCCTTCTGGAAGTGCTTGATGGCGTCGGCGAGTTGGTCTTTCTGGAAGCGCTTGATCGCTTCAACCAGCTGATCCTTCTGCGCGAAACGAATCTCCTTGCGGGTCATGGAATTGAGCCCGCTATCGCGCGCAAGTCTCCTAAGATCGACCACCTTCATATTTTCCAGTTCTTCTGTCGTTTTCTGAACAGTGCCGGGATCGGGGGCCACCATTCCCTGCCCTTGCTTCAACGCTTTCAACTCCGGCTTCTCAGCCTTCGGCGCTGTGCGCTCGGGTTCTGATTTGGGTTCAGGTTCGGGCTGGGATGGCTCCGGGGCCGGCTCGGGCGCAGGGGGCTCCGGCGGAGAGGAGGGCGCCTCGGGGCCGCTCACGGAAAGAATTTCTTCCACCTCCGTGTGCGGACGGGGGATCACGTGGACGGAAATCAGCTCTCCGACACGCTCGGCCGCCGCGGCTCCGGCATCGACCGCCGCTTTCACAGCGCCGACGTCGCCGCGGACCATGACGGTCACGAGTCCGCCGCCGACGTGCTCCTTGCACTGGAGCGTGACGTTCGCCGCCTTGACCATGGCGTCCGCCGCTTCAATGGAGGCGACAAGTCCCCGCGTCTCGATCATTCCCAAAGCTCTCATATATACCTCCGTATGTGCTTTCCGGTTTTAAGTCCGGAAAATCCGTTTTTAGACGGTGTGCTGGTCGGCGACCGCTTCCACAGCTGCGGCAAACGCGTCGCAGGCGGACTTGCAGGCGGACTGTGTGCCGGGCAAAAGCGCGCCGCCGAAGTTCGTTTCGGAAGGAGGCGCATACAGAACGCACATCTTGACGTCGGCAGCCTTCAGCGCTGCATCGATGCCGTAGATGGCTTCGAGCGGAGGCGCAATGAGGTAGGCGATCGCTTCGCCTTCGGCAATGCCGCAGCCCTCGGACAGGTAGGAGCCTGTGCGGGAGATGCAGTGAGCGTAGTAGCAAATATCGTCTGAATCATTTGCGGAAACGAAGTGGCAGACGTTCTCGATCACGTCAATACACGCGTCGAGGCCAGCCTTGGCTTCCGCCGGGTTCGGGGCCGCGAGGATGCCGATGATCTCGCCCGCAAGCAGCGTGTTCGCGTTGGCAGCGCCGGCGTACATGCTCTTTGCATAAACGACCTTGCAGTCAGCCTTCTTCGTCGCTTCGTCGAGCGCGGTGTAGGTGACATCATCGCAGTCCGCAGTAATGAGGGCCAGAGACTTCTGATCCGGAGTCAGGTTCAGCTCCTTCGCTAGATCGGGAGCGACGTTCGGGATCAGCCGGGTTGCCAGCACATGTGCGGGAATAGGATCTCTTTTCATGGTTTACCTCCCTGCTTATTACAGCTTCAAATCTGTTCCGCTTACTTTTTTATCGAGCATAATCTTGATGATCTCTGCGATATGCGCGCCGGCCTCAGCGGGGTTTGTGCCGGCTTTATGAATATTGGAAACGACGGTGCGTCGTGCTTCCGGCATGCCGACGGTTGCCTTGTAGACGATGTAGGCAGACATGGACTCGGCAGTGATGAGGCCCGGGCGCTCGCCGATGAGCGTGCAGGTGACGTCCGCGCCGGTGATCTCGGATATCTCGTCCATGACGGCAACGCGGCCGTATTTTACAAAGAACGGCGTTCCGACGTCGATCTTGTAGCTTTGCAGGCCCTGCATGATGGCGGGCAAAAGGTCGGGGATATTCGCTGCGACAGCCGCCGAGGAAAGGCCGTCCGCTACATAGACCTGAACGGTTGGGTTCTTCTTGCACTTTTCCTTGATGAGCGCAACGCCCTCGTCGGAGAGCGAGCGGCCAAGGTCCGGGCGAGTCAGGTAGACATCCTTGCTGTCGCACTGAGTCTGAACGGTCATAAGGCCGAGCGTTTCGATCATCTCAGGGNNCGCCGCGCGGAACTCGAGCTGCGGGAGCGTATTGTAGCGCGCACCCGCCTTGCCGATGCCGAGACGGCACGGAGCGTTAAACTTGAGTTCGGCATACTCTTCGCCGTGCTCAGGGTTTTTGACGAGGTACTGCTTGCGGATATCGATCTCGGTGATGTCCGGCAGGCAGCCTTCCTCAACGACAGGCGCGTTTTCCGCGGGAGCGGCAGCCGCAACGGCGGTCGCTACAGCGGGAGCGGCGGCTGCGTCAACATGCATTTCCGCCAGAACCTGTTCTATGATCTTTTTTAAATCTTTTTCATCCATATTCATTACGCCTCCCTTCTTACTTCGTCATGAACACGGAAGCATCGCCCGCTTTGGGCGTGAGCTTGCCGTTTTCGGAGAAGCCCATCTTCTCCAGCCAGGCGTCAAATTCCGCTGTCGGGCGAAGGCCGAATATCTCGCGCAGCGTGGCAGCCTCATGGTAGCCTGTGCACTGATACATCAGCATGCAGTCGTCGCCCTCCGGTACGCCCATAATGTAGTTGCAGCCGGCGGCTACAAGAAGCGTCGCAAGGTTTTCAATATCGTTCTGGTCGGCCTTCATGTGGTTCGTGTAGCAGGCATCGCAGCCCATGGGAATACCGGTTAGCTTGCCCATGAAGTGGTCTTCGAGTCCGGCGCGCGTGACCTGCTTGGAATCGTATAGGTATTCCGGGCCGATGAAGCCGACGACGGTGTTGACGAGGAACGGCTGATAGCGCTTTGCAAAGCCGTAGCAGCGGGCTTCCATGGTGACCTGATCCCAGCCGTTGTGGGCGTTGGAGGAAAGCTCGGAGCCTTGTCCGGTTTCAAAGTACATGACGTTCGGGCCGGTGCAGGTGCCGCGGGAGAGCATCATCGCGCGGCCGTCGTCCAGCATCTTCGCTGTCAGGCCGAATGCCTCGTTTCCCTTCTGGCTGCCTGCGATGGACTGGAACATCAGATCCATCGGCGCACCGAGCTTGTCGGCAGCGGCGGTCTGGGTCGTGACGTGCGCGAGAACGCAAATCTGAGTCGGAATCTCCCACTTGTTCTTGAATTCGTCGAACATCTTTAGGATACGTGCGACGCTTTCAACAGAGTCGTCAACCGGGTTGAGTCCGAGGACCGCGTCGCCGCAGCCGAGGGAGAAGCCCTCCATGGCGGAAGCAATGATGCCCTTCGGGTCGTCGGTCGTGTGATTCGGCTGGAGACGGGATGAGAATGTGCCGGGCAAACCGATTGTTGTGTTGCAGTGCGCCGTGACACGCATCTTCTTGGCCGCATAAATGAGGTCAAGGTTGCTCATGAGCTTGCAGACGCCAGCGACGATCTCGGAAGTGAGGCCGCGGGATGCATGGCGGATCATAGTCGTCGTCGTCTGAACATCAAGCAGCCATTCGCGGAACTCTGCAAGGGTCATGTTCTTATACTGACTAAAGATGGTTTCGTTGACGTCGTCCTGGATGATACGGGTAACCTCGTCATCCTCATAAGGGACGGCGGGGCTGTTTCGCAGGTCGTTGAGCGTCAGGTTGGAAAGAACAACCTTAGCGGCTACTCTCTCTTCGGCTGACTGCGCGGCGATACCTGCCAGCTTGTCTCCGGATTTCTCTTCGTTTGCCTTGGCCATAACTTCGCATACGTCTTTGAACTCATATGTGTGGCCAAACAGTTTTGTCTTCAGAATCAAGCTAGTTCACCTTCTTTTCTTATTTTTGTCTCAGGAATTAAAAATCAATGTTTTAATCACAACGGGCAACACCTGTCCGCCCGCTACCGGTTCTCCGATATCGATATAGTCGCCGCTCATCGTCCGAATACCATCGATGCACACGACCTCTTTTTTGAAGTCCAGCATGACGTTCAGGGCGTTGCCCAGCACCTTTCCGATATCGTTCTCCACAACAATGATTAAGGGGTATTTGCTTTCTATCAACTCCTCTGCGCCTTGCACGATTGCCTTCGCAAGCGCCTGGACTTCGGCAAAGCTGCTGTGCTTTTCTCCGTTCAGCGCAATCGCGATCTGCTCGACCTTCCCTTCAGGTTTGTATAGCGGCATCTGCTTTTTAATAGAGTCCGTGAGCGCCTCCAGCGGCGTCTCGTCCTCTTCCGGCACCTTTAAAATGGGGATGTTTTTCAGCGGGAGCAGGTCGCGCTCATAATGGATGGTGCTGCCGCTGACCTCGGTCGTGTGGACGCCCGCGCCCACGACCGTTGCCCGGATGGTCTCCGAAGCTTTGTAAAGCTCGACCTTTTTAAAATCCGGGTCTTCCTTGATTGCCCTGCCGAGCAGGACGCCGACGTCTCCGAACCTGTAGGGGTCGCCCTCAAGGTCCTGATAGATGCAGTCGGCCACGCCGCCGGAGAAGGTCACAGCCTTTATGGCCGGTTCTCTTGACAGCGGTTTTCCGTCGTTTGTATAAAGCGTGCTGTGTTCGCTGCCCGGCTCTGCCAAATAAAGAGCCTGCGCGAGCTGAGCCGCCATGAGGCGGCAGACGCTCATGAGCGTTTTTTCGTCCGCTCGGTCGCCGACCGAGATGGATATCCCGTGCGCGGCGGCGAGCTTCTGCGTCTTCGTATATATGTAAACGATCTTTCCGTTTTCAATTTTAATGAGCCGTCCGCCGACGTCGAGGCAGCAGGTCCCGCGCAGAACGCCCTTTTGGTAGACAGCGATGTTGCTGGTGCCGCCGCCGACGTCGATGTTCGCGACGACGGTGCGGTTTTCCTTGGAGAATTTATCGGCTCCCGCGCCGCGCGCGGCGAGAACGGACTCGAGGTCCGGCCCTGCGGTCGCAACGACGAATTCGCCTGCAAAATCAGAGAGGGCATTGAGAACCTCGTTCGCGTTTTGTTTTCTTGCAGTTTCGCCCGTGATGATGACGGCGCCTGTTCTAAGATCCGCCGGGGTCTTTCCGGCGGCGGNNCCGCCTCCGCATCGATCTCCGTCGGAGATTTAAGCGGCGTGAAATAGATTTTGCTGCGGTAGACAACCTGCTTGTCTACAATGTCGATCCGGGGTACCGTGTAGCTGGTCGCGCGATTTTCAATTGTGAGCTGGCTGAAAATGAGCTGCGTTGTTGAGGTCCCGATATCAATGCCGACAGATAAGATTACTTCATGCATTTTCTTATGCACCCGCTTTCCTGCGAGATTTTTTAAAAAACTATAAAAAAGCGCCCGGGCGCAGAGATATCCTCTGCATCCGGGCTGCATCGCACCGTTTTTCACCCTTCCCCGCTGCGTCGCGGAAAAGGATATTTAATTTTGCGCTTTTGTCAAATCAGCTTGTTGCGGAAGGTGAACACCGTGCTCGTTCCCTCCGGGCTGGACTCAAGTTCGAGGTTGCCCTTGAGCTTGTCCTTCACAAGCGTCTGCACGATGGACAGTCCGAGCGAGTTTTTGCCGATCGCATCGACATTAAAGCCGACGCCGTTGTCCACGACCTGTATCGTGGAATACAGATCCCCATGTGTCACGACAATACGCACCAGACCTTCGTTCCGGCCATGAAAGGCGTNNAAAAGTTCGTTTACGACCATCGCGATGGAGGTCGCTATATCGGAATCGACCGCGAAATCGTCCCCTTCAATGGAGATGTCCGCAGCGCGAGGGCTTTCAAAGTAACGCAACGTATTGGAGCGAATGTTATTGATGACCGCGCCCAGCATGACTTCATCCACGCCGCTCTGGGACAGAACCTCATGCGTGCTCGCGATGGAGAGAATGCGGTTCATACTCTCGCCGAGGACTTCCTTTGTTTCGGAGTTCTCCGTCCGGCGCATCTGAAGACGCAGAAGACTGGCGATGGTTTGAAGGTTGTT
This sequence comes from Clostridiales bacterium UBA2658, assembly GCA_002359425.1. GTDB lineage: Bacteria > Bacillota > Clostridia > Oscillospirales > Oscillospiraceae > UBA2658. Next base: position 7,519 of record DEMY01000080.1, on the reverse strand, counting down.
CTTGACACGGTGGTGCATCTCTTTAATGGCAACAGATTTCAGAATTAGCGCCTGTTCCTGCTCCCAGCGCCAGGTTTCATCCTGAATGACGATAGCAAAGGACATATCCGGCGTATTAAGCAGTACGCGGCGAAGCGTAAGGACTCTGCCGCTGACGGTCGCCTGTTTCACAGTGTAGCCATTAATCTCACGGACGGTCTCGCTCGTCTCCCCGACGAGACGAATGTTTTTGTAGGGCTGGCCAAGCACGTCCTCAACGTAGCCCAGCGTCAGATAAAGCTCTTTTGCGAGGGTATTTCGGAAGCTCACGATGCCCTCGTGGTTCACCATGACGATGGCTTCGTCGATGCATTCCGTGAGCCAGTTGCCTTCGGAAGCCATGTGCGTGAGCGCGACGGCGATGCGCTCATCGCTCTGCTGGGAAAAGTGCTTGCGCTCGCTCAGCTCGCGCTGCTCGTCGAGACGCTTTTCCTGAATGAGAACGCCGATGATCTTGTTGCCGTTCCGAATCGCTTCGACCGTCTGGATGGTCATCCCGTTTTCCTGGGTGATGGCCTTCATTTCCTTGGTGCCAACGCCGAGCCGGAACGTCCGGGCCACGGCAGGCTCGTTTTCCTGCTTTGCCAACATACCGACGACCGTTTTTTTATAAGAGGACGGAACATCCGCCGGCTTTGCTTCGGCAACGACGATGGCGTCCCCGTCCCGGCCCGGGCAGTCAACGAAAATGTCCGCATCGACAAGATTTGCGACCGGCTGGAGAAAGCGGCTCATCGTTTCTATGATTGCAATATCCGCGTCGTTCAGGTCCGTATATTTTTTGCAGAGCTGTTTGATGATCGACATAGCCATGGCTCACATACCTGCCCTTGCAAGAATTATTTCTGAAACACGGCGCATCGAGATGTTTTTCATGTGGCTAAGCTCCCGAATATAGTCGTAGGCTTCCTGCTCCGACAGGCTTTGTTCCTGCATGATGAGGCCCTTGGCCTTTTCGATGACTGTGCGGTTTTCAAGGCGATCCGTCATGATTTCAATATTTTTACGGAGCTTGTTTATCTCGCGGTTGCGCGCAACCGCGACCTCCACACTGGGGATGAGCGATTTTTCGTCGATCGGCTTCACAATATAGCCGGACACGCAGCTCAGCTTCGCCTGCTCAACAAATTCTTTATCGCTGTATGCAGTGAGCATAATGATCGTATCCGCGAGATGATCTTCGTTTATGATCTTTGCGGCCGAAAGCCCGTCTGCCAGCGGCATCTTAATATCCAACAAAACGAGGTCAGGGTGGTACTTCTTACAGTTTTCGACAGCATCGAAGCCGTCAGACGCTTCTGCGACCACATCGTAGCCATGGGTAATGAATATCTCCTTGATATCCATTCTGGTAATCGGTTCATCATCCGCAATGATGACGGTCGTACGGCCGTTTTTGTCGTTTAATTCCAAATTCTGACCTCCTCTTTCGTCAGAGAATGTCCAGATACCCCACGAGATCCGCAACGCCCTCCCCTGTCATACTGCTGACGGGGAAAATGTTTTTGGTCCCGGCTATCTCTAAATATTTTCTGGCATCTTCTATTTGCTTGTCCGTGGCAGTGTCGCGTTTTGTAATAACGCCGACGACCGGCTTCGGAAACTGGCCCGCATAGCCGGGCGGGAACATTGAGGTGTCCTCGGTCGCATCCTGCACGAGCATGATAACGTCCGCGTCCGCCGCCGTTACGAGAAGCGCATCCCAGAAGGAACGGCGCTCAAGATATTCGCCCGGCGTGTCGATCATCTGGTCGTTGACGAGCTGAATCGACTGGGTCTTATGATACTTCAAAGCCTCGTGATTAACGCATTGACACAATGTTGTTTTTCCGGCTGACGTTTTGCCGATGAGGATGGGCCGCTTTTTTTTCATTTCCATAGACTCAAGTCTTCGTGATCGGGGCCGAGGCAAAGCCCATCTTACCGCACAGCACGCGCATAACGTCGTTCAGCGCCGCTTCGACCGCGGCGACATCGCCGCTGATGACGAGTGAGCCGTTGAAGCGGTCCACAAAGCCGATGGAGATATCGGCGGCCTTCGAGGCAACATCCGCCGCGATGATGGCGGCCTCACTCGGCGTGATTGTAAAGATGCCAATGGCCCCATGGCCGTCAATAAGGCCCATTTTTTTATAAAGATCAGGCACAGGACTTGCAATTACATGTGCAAGCGTTATCTGCTTGCCAGGTACAAATTCCTGTATGATTCGCTCTTTTCCTTCAAATTCTTTCAAGGAAACACACCCCTTTTTCAATAAAAAAGCAAAATGCCCCCGAATCCGAAGAATTCAGGAGCTGCTTCGCTCTTGCATGCTTGCTTTCACCGCTGAGGAGCAAGACTGACGGCGTCCTGAACTTCAAAGCTGGTTTTCGTTATTTTGTAGATTTTTGTCGCTTTTATTTTTAACGATTTTATCAGAAATACCCAACCGTGTCAAGACGGATGCTCAAAATTTTTTCGGCGAGCATGCTTCGCTCATCGTGCTCAGAGAGCGGACGGCTTTTTTTATATTTCTTTCAACCCGCCGCCTTCCGGCTTTTCACCATCCTGTCCGGCACCCGTGGAAATTAGAGAAGCGAGGTAAACACCTCGGGGCGCGGGTTCGGAATAACGACGTTCGCAACGAGAAGGCCCTTTTCACTACCGGTCTTGACGCCGGCGTCGATGGCCGCCTTCACAGCGGAAACTTCGCCGGTAACGACCGCGAAGGACTTGCCGCCGATGCCCGTGCCGAGACGCAAATCGATCAGCTCCACCTCAGCCGCCTTGACGGCTGCGTCGGCGGCGTAAACGGCGGCGGTGATACTGAAAAATTCCATAACGCCGACAGCATTGCAGCGATCCGGTACCGCGCCAAGGCCAATGGCCTGAATGACCTGCGGATGTACGCGCGGAATCACAACGGAGTCAACGACGAGCGGCCCTCCGACGGCAAGCCCGGCGTCGGCGGAGGCTACCACCGCGGCAACGTCGCCCTTAAAAAGAACCGTGTACTTGCCGGGGCAAGTGGCCTTGGAATAGATAAGCTCCGATTCCGCTGCCTTGAGGATGGCATCGGCTACTTCGACACCTTTTGCGATACTGGAAAGCTCGATAAAGCCAATCGCATTAACCATAGTTCAAAACTCCTTTTCTCCGCCTCAGCGGGTGATCGTGATCGACTTGCCGTCTACTGTGACCTTGCCGCCGATGCTCGCGTGCAGGTTTGTACCGAGCTGGCCCTCCGGACAGGCGGCGATGAGCTGTCCTTCCGAAACGGTGTCGCCAGTTTGGACAACAGGCTTGCACGGCGCGCCGATGTGCTGGCTCAGCGACAGGCAGACGCTTTGCGGGTCCGCTTCGAGGAAGCTCGTAATCTTGTAAGACTGATAATCCTGAACGTTTGAACGCGCGACGGCGCGAGCAGTGGCAGTGCGGCGTTCGTCCCGGAATTCGTGCACCTCCGTCTGGCCCTCCCCTTTCGGGTAACGAATCTTTTCAGCGCCGAGACGCTTTTTGATTTCGCTGTTAACGCGCCGCGGCAGAAGCCCCATCGGGCAGGCGATAATTTCGCAAACGCCGCATTCGCAGCACAAAAGCGCGCTCTTCAAAACGGGGTCCTCCGACGGAATGGTATCCAGACTTTCCTCAAGTGCGAGCCTGCGCATGATGCGGTGCGGCTCAAGGGGATGTCCCAGCAGGTGGCGCGGGCAGAGATCCGTGCACTGGCTGCACCGGATGCAGGCCGCCCGAGCGCGGTTCACCATACGTTCAACGGACGTCTCAGCGCGCTGGACGACGATGCTGTCCTCCGGCAGAAGAACGATGCCAGACATCGTCTTGATAACGGTTCGGCCCTCTGCCTCCTCGCGGGTGATGACCTTGCCCATCATGGGGCCACCAAGCAAAACGGAGTAGTCCGAAAGCTTCGCTCCGCCGGCAAGCCGGATGCATTCCGTGACCGGTGTTCCGAGCGGAACGCGCAGAATGGTGGGGCTTTTTACCTCGCCCGTTACGGTGAGGAACTTGTGCGTAAAAGGAACATCCTTCCGCGCATCCGATATGGCGAGCACGGTCGCAACGTTTGAAACGACGCAGCCGACGTCCATCGGAATGCCCGCGGGAGGAACGACGCGGCCCGTTACCTCGTACACCAGCGTCTGCTCGTCGCCGGCGGGGTAAAAGCTCGGCATCAGGTGCAACTCGACCGGCGCGCCAGTCTTTTCAATTGCGGCGCGCAGCGCCTTGATCTCGTCCGAATATGCTTCCTTGAGGCCGATGGTGCACTTTTCAATGTTCAGCTCGGATTTCAGGGCCGCAAGCGTCTCAACAAGCTCGGTGGCGTATGTACGCATTAAGTAGCGGTCCGTGCGCAGGAGCGGTTCACACTCTGCGCCGTTTACGATGAGCTGCTCGATCTGACCCTTGTATTTCACATGGGTCGGAAACCCCGCGCCGCCGCAGCCAACGACGCCTGCCTGAAAGATCTGGTCAATGATACTCATGCCTTCATGCTCGCTTTCTCCCGGTCGATTTCAAGGGAATCGATGATGCCGACGATCGTGGCGTCCACCGGGCAATTGTCGGAACCCAGCGCCTTACGCGCCGTGCTCCCCGTTACGACGAGCACCTGATCGCCAATTCCNNTACACACCCGCCGCAACAAAAATGCTGCCGTTTCCGTTCGCCGTCTCCGTTTCCTGCACCACCATCAGCTTGAAGCCGGTTAGTCCTTCTTCTTTTTTTGTTGCCCAGTCATGGCCGATGACTTGACTAACGATCATTCTTACCCTCCTTCGCATACAAAAGTCAGCCTCGGGCATCATTACCCGGCTGAACAAATACGGAGAATTTTTTTAGGAAAAACACAAAAAACGTCCTGAACATTCCTGTTCAGGACGCTTCGTCGCATCCATTATTCGTGCTCAAAAAAAGGTCAGGCCCTTACTACTTCGCAAAAAACCATGATCACTTGAGCATCGTCATTATATTCCCGACGCTGGGGAACTGTCAAGGCCTTTCTTTTTTCGACTTTCCGTTTCGGCAATTTAAACGAAAAGCATCGTGCTCAACTATGCAGACAGCCAAATTCCCTCGTTTTTTTCGTTCCTCCTGAGCGGCAGCCTTTGCCCGCATCGCTCTCATGCTCCGTTTTTACATTCAATCGTTCGATTACTGTGCAATAGAAATTTTGCCGGTTGCGGTGAGTTGTCCGGCCTGTCCGGCAAAATTTTCAAAATCCAACGTCCCGTGGGATTTTTTCCTTCAAGACGTTACCTTACATCGCCCCACAGAGCGATAAACCCTAAAATTCCACTGTGGGATTTTTGTAAAATGAGAAGTCCCCCTCATTCGTCTGAGGGGGACTTGACAAAGACTCTTTTCCCATGCGTACCGGTTTCCGAATTGGAGGGGCTGCACTGCTGTGCAAAGAACCTTCGGAAAGCTTGTTTTTCCGAAAGGCTGTACCCATATTCTCCCTCTGCGCTAACGTCGCTTACAGATATTCGGAGATGAAAAAGCTCTCTTTGCTTTTCCATAGCTATTCACGGGATATCGGATGCTTCGCTCGCAACTTCGTCGCTGCGGAGCGATGCAGCAGTATACTGACTGCAAGGGGAAGACCGGCTCTCGCCAGCCTGCGGGGTCATGTACATATATGGCGGCGGCATAACGGCGCTCACGGCCATCTTCGCGGGAAAGCGGCTTATCATTACCGGATGAATCATTGCACATTGGTTCCCGGCAACCGAACTTCGCACAAATCTGGAAACGATGCAGAATCATATCTTCACATGCTCTGGCGGCGGCAGCGGCGGCCATCTCTCCTTTTCGCAGTCATAAGACAAAAAAAGAAAAGCCGTCGCAGATGATTCCCTCATCTGCCACAGCCAATGTTCCTGTGCAAGTGACACACCTTTTTTCCTTAGGTGTGTATCGTTTTCACGCAAAGTAGGTCTCCTGACTTACGATAGGAGGACTCTCGTCCTCTGCGACTGCTTACCCGCCTTCTCAGGTCTCCCCAATGACGAACTCACGTTTGAGCATTTCTGAATGCTCAGGCAGCAATCTCACGCTTACAGGGCTGGCACGTTCCGGACTCCAACCGGATTCCCTCATCTTCGCGCCTGCCGCCAACTAAAACGACAGTCTTACGCGAAGTCACAGTGCGATTTATTCAGTTGTTTTGTCCCGCTGAAGATACAGTAACACATCTCCGCAATGTTTGCAAGCAGAACGCGCAATAAATTGTAAATTTCCTGTGAAAACACGACAGATCCGATCTTTTGTCGTCCTTCCGTTTCAAAATCACCGTGATCACCGGATTTTAGAAAAGGGGAACGGTCTTTTGACGGGACTTCACGCCTGCATCCTTTCCTTTTTTCGCAGTTCTTCCACTCCTGTGCAGATTTCCGCGTGCGCGGCGTCAAGACGAAGCTCGCGGATGGCGGCGCGCGGCGTGTCAGGCACCTCAGCACCATCCTCGCGGATGAACATAAGCGCGAAGCTCACAAACAAAAGGCCGCAGCAGACCCAGATCGTGCGCTGTCCCCAGAGCGCCGCCAGACGGCAGCCGCCGCCCGCGCCCAGCGCGAAAAGGACGATGCCGCCGAAATACTGCCCCGCTTTTTTCAAAAGCGCCGGGTCCCTTGTACGCAGATATGCGCTGAAAGACGCGGTACCGCTGCGCAAATTGCCGACGCACATGGTGCTTGCATAGGCGCAGCCTTTCATTTTACGGAATGTCTGCACCTGCATTGCACAGGAAAACGAAACGAGTGCGTTCGCGATAAAATCCAGCGAGGACGGCACGAAACCCACGGCAAACAGAAGGACAATCTCGCCCAGCACAATGGGCTGCCTCCAGTGCACGGTACGGAGCCTTTTGTAGCGCGCACGTACCTGCTCCGCTACAAAAATGCCGCAAACGAAAGAAAGCAACGGAATGAGAAACCAGAGTCCGCCGCCCCAGTCTCCGTCAAAAAAGCGCTGGCTCATTAAAATAATGTTTCCGGTCTGCGCGTTTGCAAAAACGCCGCCGCGGACGCAATAGGAATAGGCGTCCTGCAATCCGCCGGACAGCGTCAAAAANNGCCTCGGACATCTGTCCGTGCCGGGACCTTACAGATTTTAATCCGCTCATACCGTCCGCACCTCCCCGCATCGTAATTGAGCAATTGACACTTGTTAATGTAACAATTTATGATTATACTATCAATTGTGAAATATGTAAAAGGTATTGTTGACATATGGGTGATATCAAATAGACATATCTGCAAATGGAGGTGGCGGCGTGAACGTCAATTACGAATACTATCGCATTTTTTACTACGTTGCAAAATACGGCAACTTTACGAAAGCGGCAAATGCGCTCGGCAGCAACCAGCCGAACGTCACCCGGTCCATAAACCGGCTCGAGCAGACGCTTGGCTGGGAGCTTTTTGCCCGCACGAACCGCGGCGCGACGCTCACACCGGAGGGGCAGCAGCTCTTATCCCA
>DEMY01000002.1:1215-7924 GCA_002359425.1 Clostridiales bacterium UBA2658 | reverse complement strand
CCCGTCCTTTGGAGACTGGCGCGTCGCTGTAATGTGGCGGTTGGGAACCGGACGGCGGCACACGGCCCGCGCCCGCCGGGGAAGGCTGCTGATAGCGCGGGTGGTCCTGTGCAGACGGGGCGGCGCGCTGCGGCTTTGTCGGCGCATCGTAACGGACGCGGTCCGCACCCGGAGGCGTTGCACCGCGCTCTGAACCAGCCGGGGCATCATAACGGACGCGCTCGGAGCCGGAAGCGGGGACGCGGCTGGGTCTCGACGGAACATCTGCTGGGCGATAGCCGAGATTTTTCCGTAGCTCGTCGAGATCGTGGCTTCCAGAGGGCGTCTCATCCCTGTAATTTCTCTCTGACATCGGCAAACTCCTAACATGTTGGAATTGAACTGCCACGCTTCCGCGTTCAGGAACACCGGGGGCGGGAGGGGCATAAGATATGGCGTAAGGCATTTGGCCTTGTGAAACACCGGATACAAAGCCGCTCCCCGCGCGGAGCGGCGATAAGAAATCCCGCGCGGAGAAAGGGTTTTATAGAATGTGTGGATGTGGATGCGGAGGCGGTTTTAGCGGCTGCCTTTGGGTAATCGTTATCATCGTTGTCCTCGCCTGCTGCTGCAGTGGCGGCGGCGGATGCGGCTGCGGATGCGGCGGCGGATGCGGCGGCGGCGGATGCGATAACCGTTGCTGCTGAAAAGCGGACTAAATGAAATTCTGCTGCGGGGCCTTTATGGCCTCGCAGTTTTTTGTTCGGTTACAAGACAGTCTACGCGTGCATCATGCGTCTCTCGGGGAACGGCTTTTACTACAAGGGCTTCGCGGCACAGTCCGGCTTTGAAAGCTGGACAGGTCGCAAGAAAGCGGTCGTAATATCCACCGCCGCGGCCGAGCCGAAAAAACGACTTGTCGAAGCACAGCCCCGGTACGAGCACAAGGTCGCCCTTTTCAGGCGTGACGAGCGGAGCTTCCGGCGTTGGCTCCGGGATGCCGTATACGCCGGAGGGGAGCTCTGTGAGCGGGCGGGTAAGGAGGGCAAAATCCATATGTCCCTCGCGCAGATTTGTGGGCGCGGCAACGGATTTTCCAAGTGCTGCGCATTTTTCGATAAGCGCTCGTGTGTCCGGCTCGCGGCCAAAGCTGATGTAGAGAAAGACGCGCGGTGCGGACTGAAACTCAGGCAGAGCCAGAACATTTTGCAAAATGCCCCGATCGCTGTCCGTAAGATAGACGAGGGACAGATTTGCGGTCCGCGCTTTGATTTCCGCGCGGAAAGCGTTTTTTTCGGTCATACGCGGTAGCACATGCCTTCGCGCACGTCCTCGCTCACATGCTCGCCCTTTAAATGAGCGAGCAACGCATAGCCGAAATCCAAAGCGGCGCCGGGCGCGCGGCCCGTTATGAGAGAGCCGTCCTGCATAGTCGTCTCGTCACAGTGGCAGCGCGCCTTGCCCATGAGCTTTTCACAGCCGGGGTAGCAGGTGATATCCCGGCCGTCCAGTAAACCGAGCTTTGCCAGAACCGACGGACCCGCGCAGATCGCGGCAAGCTCCACGCCATTCTTGGCGGCGGAGGAAATCATATCCATCGTTTCGGCGTCGTGCTTGATCGTATTGACGCCGCCCATACCGCCGGGGATAACGACTGTGTCGCCCTTTGCCGGGGCAATGTTTCTTGCGAGAATGTCCGCCGTCACGGTGATGCCGGTGCTGCCGGGAACGGCGAGCGTGTCGCCCGCGGCCGCATAACGCACCTCGACTCCGCCGCGGCGGAGAATGTCGCCGGGCGCGACGGCTTCGATTTCCTCAAAGCCCTGACCTAATATAATATATACCATCAGTCGAGAACTCCTTTCACGACTTTGTAAATATCTTTTTGTATGGCCTCGATGGAACGCGCTTCGCCGTTTTCGATGCAGCTGATTTTCATCCAGCCAAGCTGATCCGCCGCGCAAAGTCCCGTTTCCAGACAGGCGCGGAGGTAATCGCCGTGCGTTTCGTGGATGTCGCCATGCGTACCCGTCGCCGCCTGCCGGCGGCGCATTTGGGAAAGACAGGCTTCCAGAGTCGTATCCATGTATAAGACGGCATCCGGTTTCGGAAGTTCCATTTTGCCAAATTCAAAATCATAGAGCCATTCCAAAAGNNCGCGGGCAGCTCTGTCTTCTCGAGCTTTGCGCCCTGATGGATGGCGTTCGAGGTCGTGTAGCGGTCGCAGAGGACCGTTCCGCCGCCCTCGTAGTAAGCGCCCCAGTCCATTTTGTAGGAGGCGTAACGGTCAACAAAAAAGAAGGTCGAGGCCGCATAGGCGCTCACATCCCCGGGGTTCGCGCCGAACTCGCCGTTCAGATAGGAGCGCAGCAGGGCGGAGGAGCTGTTGTCATAGCGGGGGAAGGTGACCTTGCGGAAATCACGGCCCTCGTTTGCGAGCGCTTCTGTAAGAAGCTGGAACTGTGTTGACTTTCCGCTTCCGTCGATGCCCTCTAAAACGATCAGCTTTCCTTTTGCCATGGTACTCTCCTTTGATTATTACCCTTTTATCCGCTTTCCGATCACGGCAAAGCCGAATTTCGGAAGATTTGACATACGCTTTGCACGGCTTGGCTCCTTCAAAAGCCGGTAGAGCCACTCAAGGCCAAGCTTTTGCCAGCCCTCCGGCGCGCGCTCCGTGACGCCCGCGAAGACGTCCAGCGAGCCGCCAAGACCCGCCATCAGGCCGGCGTTCAGCTTTGACGCATTCTCCTGCATCCACAGCTCCTGCTTCGGCGCGCCGAGACAAACCAGAAGAAGGTCCGGGGCGGCGGCGTTTATTTTTTCGATGTCCGGCGCGTTATCCTGAAAGTAGCCGTCGTTCGTGCCGCAGACCGCAAGCCCCGGAAAGCGGGCTTTTAAGGCTTCCGCCGCCGCATCCGCGACGCCGGGCTTTGCGCCCAAAAGAAAGAGCGTTTTGCCGCTTTCGGCCATTTTTGCGAAAAGCCCCTGCGCGAAGTCAATGCCGGGGACTTTTTCTTTTAAAGGCGTTCCGAGAATGCGCGCGCCCTTTACGATGCCGACGCCATCCGGCAAAACCAGCGCCGCGCCTTCGACGGCGTTTAAAAGCGCCGCGTCCTCCCGGGCGAGCATCACAATCTCCGGGTTTGGCGTGACGACGTAAGCCGCCCTTTTTTCCGCCATGAGCGTCATGCCGCGCGCGATGGCCTCGTCAATCGTGACGCTGTCGAAGCCGACGCCTAAAACGTCTATTCTGTCTGTCATACCTGTTCGAGCACCTCGCCTATTTTGTCGTGAATGATGAGATCGGCATTGCTGTCATACGGCGTTGCCTGTTTGTTGATGAGAACGAGCTTTTGGCCGCGATAGTAGTTGATGAGACCGGCGGCGGGGTAGACATTCAGGGACGTACCGCCGACGATCAGAACGTCGCACTGGGAGATGTACATGATGGACTCCGTGATAACGCGCTCGTTCAGACCTTCGCCGTAGAGCACCACGTCCGGCCGGATGACGCCGCCGCAGGAGCAGCGGGGGACGCCGGTGGACTTGCATGCCTCCTCTTCGGACATTTCTTTGCCGCAGTGCGTGCAGTAGAAGCGGTGCGTCGTTCCGTGCAGCTCAAGGACGTTTTTGCTGCCCGCCCCCTGATGCAAACCGTCGATGTTCTGCGTAACGACGGCGCGGAGCTTGCCCTCGCGTTCCAGCCCGGCGAGACGAAGGTGCGCCTTGTTGGGCTTCACGCTGGTCACGAAAAGCTTTTCGCGGCAAAATTTATAGAATTCCTCGGGATTGTCCTCGAAAAATTCATGGCTCAAAATTCGCTCGGGCGGATATTTGTATTTCTGGTTATAGAGTCCGTCTACACTGCGGAAATCGGGGATGCCGCTTTCTGTCGAAACACCGGCACCGCCGAAAAATACGATATTGTCGCTGCCCGCGATGATTTCGCGCAGCTTCGCAATTTTGTCATCCATGGAAAATACCCTCCCTTGAAAATTCATGCATTATTACAAGTCTTAATATTATACACATTTCCGTACGTTTCTGCAAGATAAAATACAAAAAGCGCCGGAAAAAGGGCAAGTTCCGTTTTCCGGCGCTCGATTGCTTTCAGTTCTGCGGGTTCATTGTGTAGTTCGGCGCTTCCTTGGTNNACCACGGTAGGGGACGCGGCCCTCGACGCCTTCCGGAACGAGCTTTTTGTTGTCCTGCTGGAAGTAGCGGTCCTTGCTGCCTTTGGCCATGGCGGACAGAGAGCCCATACCGCGGTAGACCTTGAAGGAGCGGCCCTGATAGACCTCGGTCTCTCCGGGACTCTCCTCACAACCTGCAAACAGCGAGCCGAGCATGACGACGGAGGCACCGGCGGCGATGGCTTTGACAATATCGCCGGAATATTTAATGCCGCCGTCGGCTATGATTGGAACGCCGTATTTTTCGCCCATGGCGGCACAATCCAAAACTGCCGTCATCTGCGGAACGCCGATACCGGCGACGACGCGTGTTGTGCAGATGGAGCCGGGGCCGATGCCGACCTTGACGGCGTCCGCGCCCGCCTTGATGAGCGCTTCCGTGCCCTCCGGGGTGGCGACGTTTCCGGCGATGAGCTGAACGTCCGGGAATGCGTTTTTCACCTTTGAGACGCTGTTTAAAATGTTGTGGGAGTGGCCGTGCGCGCTGTCGAGAACAAGAACATCGACGCCCGCGTCAACAAGCGCGCCCGCGCGGTCAAGAACGTCCGCCGTGGCGCCGATGGNNNCTTGGCTTCCTCAAGCGTTGTGCCGATGCGGCCTGTGATGAGGTGATCCTTCGTCATAACGTCCGCGATGGCGCGGGTCATGTCTTCCTCAAACTTCATGTCGCGGTTTGTGATGATGCCGATCAGAGTGCCGTCCGTATCTACAATGGGAACGCCGGAAATGCGAAACTTTGCCATGAGCGCGTCCGCCTCGCCCAGCGTGTGGTCCGCCGTCAGCGAGAACGGGTTGGTGATAACGCCGTTTTCAGAGCGCTTGACGAGATCGACCTGCTCGGCCTGCGCGTCGATGGGCATGTTTTTGTGGATGACGCCGATGCCGCCCTCCCTTGCGAGGGCGATCGCCATGCGGTACTCCGTGACCGTGTCCATCGCGGCGCTCATAAGCGGAATCTTGAGCGCGATCTTGTTTGTGAGATGCGTCGAAAGATCAATGTCCGCCGGCAAAACGTCGCTTGCGGCCGGAACCAGAAGCACGTCGTCGTAGGTTAACCCCTCTCCGATGAAGCGCTGCGCGTAAGGCTTGTCCATTTCCATATGATTCGCTCCCTTTTTTGATTTTTGCTATTGTACTCCATCCGCGGACAGACTGTCAACGGCGAATTGCGGGTTTCGCAGCAATCTTTTGGATTTCCGTAGAAATTGACCGCGTTACGATTTTCTGCAACTACAGTTTTCCCGCTTTGGGGCCTTTCCGTGCTCGCGTGCGTAATAAAATATGTATTGCTGCGCAAGGCCCGCCCCGGGGCCGAGGGCCGCGGGGTCAAAGTCCGGTGGAAAATGCCCGTCCAAGGCGCGGCGCATCCAGACGTCAACAGGAAAGCGGGCCATGCGGTGCTGTCCGTAAAGCAGAAAGCAGTTTGCGACCTTGGCCCCGATGCCGGGCAACTCCTGCACCTTGAAAAATGCTTCTTCGTCCGGCAGCTTTTCGAGTTCGTCGAGACGGAATGAAGCTTCGTCGACACGTTTCGCGGCTTCTAAGATATAAGCTGTCCTATAGCCGCAGCGCAGCGGGGCGAGGTCGGCTTCCGACAGCGGCGCCAGACGGGCAGGGGACGGGAAGCTGTAAAGCCCCTGTTCCAGCGGCGTGCCGTAGGTTTCGCATAGCGCGCGGAGTATGCTCTTGATGCGCGGGATGTTGTTGCACTGAGAGATGAGAAAGCTGCAAAGCGCCTCCCATGGCTCCTGCCGCAGAATGCGGATGCCTGAACCGAAGGCGGCGCATTCACGCAGATACGCAGGGGCGGTGAAGGCCCGTGCAAGCGCTCCGTAGTCCGCGTCTAAATCGGNNGAAAGGTCTTTTTCCGGCGCGTCGCAGAAAACGAAGCCGTCCTTTTCCCAGAGCTTCAGCGCCCGTCCGTAGGCAGCGCCATAAAAAGCGCCGTCCTCGCGCGCGTCCCAGCGAAAGCATTGACCGCATTCAAAAGTCTTTTTTAAATTTAAATCCGCCTCGCGGGCAAGATAAGTTTTGGCCATAGGCATTTCCTCTGTACTGCAATTGCAAAAATCCCGTCTCTTGCGAGACGGGATCGTTGGTTCTTTTTTTAAACCGAGGAGGCTTAGTTGTAGTGCTTGTTCTTGTTTTTTCTGGCGGCCTCGGACTTTTTACGGCGCTTTACGCTCGGGCTCTGATAGTATTCCTTTTTTCTGAGGTCCGACATAACTCCGGATTTTGCGCAGCTTCTCTTAAATCTTTTAAGAGCGCTGTCCAGAGATTCGTTCTCTTTGACGCGTACTTCTGACATTCTGTTTCCCTCCCTCCAAATACGCCTTTCGGCGCTTTAAGGGCCATCGTCAATGGCTTTAGCATCTGCAATTATAATAGTTTTTCGCCCCCTTGTCAAGCGAAAATCACAAAAGCAGGCAAAGCATTTTGGCACATCGACCGTTTTTGCGCCGTTTCGACAGAATGCAGAAAGGAAGCATTGTGAAGCCGCATAAATTTTGCTTGTAAAATTTTCTGTCCGTGCT
>DEMY01000002.1:472-1114 GCA_002359425.1 Clostridiales bacterium UBA2658 | reverse complement strand
CTCGTCGTCCGCAAGCAGGGAAGAGGCACCTTCGTCGCGGAGCCGAAGATGCGCCGCAAGACGGAAAATGTCTATTCCTTTACGTCCGAGATCAGCTCCATGGGGCTGACGCCTTCGTCAACCCTCATCGAATTTGAGGTGATTCCCCCGACGCCGGACATAATGAAGGTTCTTGAACTGAGTTCGGCGGACAAGCTTGTTTACCGTTTCACCCGCATCCGCAATGTGAACGAAGAGCCGCTCATTTTGGAAACATCGTTCTACCCGCAGTATATCTACCCCAAGCTCACGAGAGAGCTTTTAAAAACGCATAGCTTTTACAGCCTTTTATATGAGGTCGGCATTGCGCCCGCTTCTGCGGTGGACTCCTACGAGGCCGTCGTTCTGGGCCGGGAGGAGGCCGAAATGCTCGGTTGCCGGCAGGGGAGCTGCGCCTTTTCCGTCCAGCGCCGGACGCGCACGGAAACGGGCATGATTTATGAATACACGCAGAGTCTCATCCGGGCCGACCGCGTCACGCTGGACGTATATCTGCACAAGGACGGCGTTTCGTTCACCCGTAGCGTCGACAAATAAGCGTTTTCAAGCACCGCTTCCACGGCGAAATTTTAGATATATTTTTAGGAGGAAATTTCTATGAGA
>DEMY01000002.1:0-235 GCA_002359425.1 Clostridiales bacterium UBA2658 | reverse complement strand
AAGGTCGTTATCTCCGCTCCGTCTGCGGACGCGCCGATGTTCGTCATGGGCGTCAATGAAAAGACCTACAAATCCGACATGAAGATCGTCTCCAACGCCTCCTGCACAACAAACTGTCTGGCGCCGCTGGCCAAGGTCATTCACGATTCCTTCGGTCTTGAAAGCGGCCTTATGACCACCGTTCACTCTGCAACGGCAACCCAGCGCACCGTTGACGGACCCTCCGCCAAGGACT
>DEMY01000003.1:543-9564 GCA_002359425.1 Clostridiales bacterium UBA2658 | reverse complement strand
GAAAAACCGTCAAGGTGCTTGTTCGTCTGACCGCGCTATTCGCGGAGGAACAGAAAACGTAAGCGCTTTGCCGTGACTCCTCCGCCAATTGCAGAAAGAACGCCCGGGGCTGCTTATTTTGAACAGCCCCGGGCTTTTGTTCGTTTTATTATTTTTTTGCGGGAAGATATTCCTTCGGATCGACACTCTGTCCGTCGAGCGTCATTTTGAATAGCAAGTGCGCATTTTCCTTGGTTTCGCCAAGAGCGGTGGTGCCGACAGAGCCGATGGTTCANNCGCCCTCGAGATTTGCATAAATGCTCTTAAGCCCGCCCGCGTGCGCGATGATAACGGTCATGCCGTTCATGTCGTCGCGCTCGACGCTTTCGACCTGTCCCGCGCCGACGGCGGATACCTTCGTGCCAACCTTGGCCGCAATGTCAACGCCGTCATGTGTGCGCCAGTCACCGAGTTTTTTGTTATACTGGAGCGACGTGACGGTGTACGGTACGTCAATCTTGCCGTCCAGCGGCCAGACATAACCGGGCTGGGATGCGGTCTCAACGCTGTCGTTAAAATTTCCGGTCTCGGCCTCGTCCGTTTGCTTGTTGAGCGTTTTGTCGTCCGCCGGGGCACTCGGCTGCGCCTGCGCATCGTCGCCGACGGTCGTGTCCGGGGCCGCCATGTCCGGGTCATGAGCGGGCGCGGCCGTGACCGCCGACATCTCATTTTGCATTGCCGCCTGTTCTACATTAGCCTTCCCTGCGCCGAACAGATACCACGCCGAAGCGCCGATCACTGCCACGCAGGCGACGAGGGCTATGTAGAAGCCCTTGCCGTCGAAAAACCGCTTCGGTTTTCTGCCGGAGCTTTTGTTTTCGTCCATTTTTACTTTAACCTCCTTGCCGAAAAAGAAATAAAATGGTGTCTCCGAGGGTATTTTTACCTTCGGAGGCACCATTTATACTTATTTCCGCCAAAACTGCGAAAACAGTTTTGGCAGCNNAGTATTTTTTAATGCTATAGAAAGCCGCCATGCCGGGGTACTCGGCAACATCGAAAAGCGCATCCTCAATGCGGAGCAGCTGGTTGTACTTCGCAACGCGGTCGATGCGGCTGGGCGCGCCGGTTTTAATCTGGCCGGCGTTTATGGCGACGGATACGTCCGCAATGGTCGTGTCGTCCGTTTCGCCGGAGCGGTGGGAGACAATCGTCGTATAGCCCGCGCGCTGCGCCATTTGGATGGTATCGAGCGTTTCGGTGAGTGTGCCGATTTGGTTGAGCTTGATGAGGATGGCGTTTGCAACACCCATATCGATGCCCTTTTTGAGACGGGTCGAATTCGTGACGAAAAGATCGTCGCCGACGATCTGGATGCGGTGGCCAAGAGCATCGGTGAGCATTTTCCAACCCTCCCAGTCCTCCTCGGCCATGCCGTCCTCAATGGAGATGATCGGGTACTTATCGCAGAAGCCGACCCACATATCGACCATATCCTGCTTCGTCATGACAGTGCCGCGCTTCGGCAGGTGGTAGCAGCCGTCCTTCTCGTCGTACCAGTCGGAAACAGCGGGGTCCATGGCGATCTTGAAGTCTTCGCCGGGCTTGTAGCCGGCCTTTTCGATGGCTTCGACCAGCGCTTTCAAGGCATCCTCGTCGGTTTTGAGATCGGGCGCATAGCCGCCCTCGTCACCGACGCCGGTCGCGGGGACGATCTTCTTCAAGGTGTGGAACACCTCCGCGCACATACGCAGGGCCTCCGTGAAGCTCTCGGCGGAGACGGGCATAATCATGAATTCCTGAATGTCAACGCTGTTCGAGGCATGCGCGCCGCCGTTCAAAACATTCATCATCGGCACCGGCAAAACCTTCGCGTTCACGCCGCCGAGGTAGCTGTAAAGCGGCATACCGTAGGCTTCCGCCGAAGCGTGCGCGCAGGCAAGCGACACGCCCAGAATGGCGTTTGCGCCGAGACGGGTCTTGTTCGGCGTTCCGTCAAGCGCAATGAGAAGCCGGTCGTTGGAAGCCTGATCGGCAGCGTTCAGACCGAGCATAACCTCGCGAATTTCGTTATTAACGTGTTCGACGGCTTTGAGGACGCCCTTGCCGCCGTAACGGGATTTGTCCCCGTCGCGCAGCTCGCAGGCTTCAAAAGCGCCGGTCGAAGCGCCGGAGGGGACGGCGGCGCGGCCGATGGTCCCGTCGCAAAGCTCGACCTCCACCTCAACAGTGGGATTGCCGCGCGAATCCAGAATTTCGCGGCCGCGGACGTCCACGATCTCAAGATAGTTGTTTTTCAGCATGGTTCAGCACTCCTTTTCGGATAGTCATTCGTTAATGATAAGGCTCTCGCCCGTCATTTTGGCGGGCTTGCGGATGCCCATAAGCTCGAGCATGGTGGGTACGATGTCGGCAAGCTTGCCCGGTCTCAGCTTCACGTCCGCCCCGCTGATGATGAGGGGAACGGGATTCGTGGTGTGCGCGGTATGCGGCTCGCCGTTTTCATCGACCATGCAATCGGCGTTGCCGTGGTCGGCGGTCACAAAAGTCGTGCCGCCCATTTGAGAGATCGCCGCCGTGATACGCCCGACGCAGGCATCGACGGTTTCGACTGCCTTGATCGCCGCTGCCATTTTGCCGGTGTGACCGACCATGTCGCAGTTTGCGAGGTTGCAGACGATCAGGTCGTACTTGCCGCTCAAAATGGCCTCGACGCACTTGTCGGTGACCTCGTTTGCGCTCATTTCGGGGATGAGGTCATAGGTTGGGAACTGCTTCGGGGACGGAACCAAAATGCGGTCCTCCCCCTCGAAAACGCGTTCAACACCGCCGTTGAAGAAGAAGGTGACGTGGGCGTACTTTTCCGTTTCCGCAATGCGCAATTGTGTGAGCTTGAGTTTGGAGACATACTCGCCGAAGGTGTCCTCAATCTGCTCTGGCGGGAAGGCAACCGGGAGCTTTAATTTTTCGTCGTACCGTGCGGTGCAGACGAAATGAAGCGGGAAAAGGCCGTTTTTACGCGCAAAGCCATCGAAATCCGGCTGGGTCAGGGCGTAAGTCAACTCCCGCGCGCGGTCCGGGCGGAAGTTGAAGAAGATGACGCCGTCCTCGGGTTTGATCGTACCGTCCGGGTCGCAGACGACCGGCTCGACAAATTCGTCTGTTACGCCCTTTTGATAGCTTTTTTCAATGGCGTCCACCGGGTCGGGGTTCTGCTCGCCTTCGCCAAAAACGACGGCGTTGTAGGCCCGCTCGACACGGTCCCAGCGCTTGTCGCGATCCATGGCATAAAACCGGCCCTGTACGGTCGCGACCTTGCCAATGCCAAGCTCCGCGCATTTTGCAACACACTGACGCATATATCCGGCGCCGCTTTCCGGCGAAACGTCGCGTCCGTCTAAAAAGGCGTGGATATACACTCTTTCAACACCCTTGCGCTTTGCCATTTCCAAAAGCGCGTAGAGGTGCGTATTGTGGCTGTGCACGCCGCCGTCCGAAACTAAGCCGCAGAGATGCAGGGCGTTTCCGTCCCCGACTGCGTCCATCGCGGCGGTGTAGGCGCGGTTTTCAAAGAAAGAGCCGTCCGCAATCGCATTTGAAATGCGTGGCAGCATTTGAAAAACGACGCGGCCCGCGCCGATGTTCGTATGACCAACCTCGCTGTTGCCGATCTGACCCTCCGGTAATCCGACAGCGAGACCCGACGCCTGTAGCTGAGTGTTCGGGCAGGTCTCAATCAGTTTGTCCAAATTGGGCGTGTAGGCGCGGGAGACGGCGTTTTGTTCGTTTGGCGGGGCGATACCGCAGCCGTCCAGAATGAGGAGAGCTGTGGGAATTTTTTTCATTTCGCTTAGTCCTCCTCGGATACTTCCGCAACGGCGTCGATAATTTTTGCAAAGTCGGCGGGCTTTAAGGACGCGCCGCCGATGATCCCGCCGTCAATGTCGGGCATGGATAGAAGCTCCTTTGCTTTTTTAGCGTTCATGGAGCCGCCGTAAAGGATGCTGACGCTGCGGGCGACGCGCGCGCCGTGGCGGGAGCGGATGATGGCACGGATGCCCTCGCAGACCTCCTCGGCCTCCTCCGGCGTCGCCGTTTTTCCGGTGCCGATGGCCCAGATCGGCTCATAGGCGATGACGCACTGGCGCACCTTTTCGTCCGGCACAGCGGAGAGCGCCGCGAGGACCTGATAGCCGATGTGCTCCATCGTGAGTCCTCGCTCGCGTTGCTCAAGCGTTTCACCGACACAGATAATGGGGTTCATGCCCTTTTCGAGCACCGCCGCCGCCTTCGCGCCGACCATAAAATCGTTCTCCGCGTGGTTCGCGCGGCGCTCGCTATGGCCGACGATAACGTAATGTACGCCGAGGTCCGCGAGCATATCCGCCGCTACCTCGCCCGTGAAAGCACCCTTGTCGTGAACGCTGACGTCTTCCGCGCCGACCGCGATGCGGCTGTCCTTGAGACTGCGGCGCAAGGGCGATATGTGCGTGTGTGGAACGCACAGCGCGACCTCGCAGGTCTTCTGGCGCGGGAGCAGCGGACGCAGTTCCTCCGTAAAGGGCTTCACCTCGGTCGGGAGCATGTTCATCTTCCAGTTTCCAGCAATGATGGCTTTGCGGTATTTCTTGTTCATTTTCATATCCTCCCTTTATCTGTCCTGCAGACAGGCGATGCCGGGCAGTTCCTTGCCCTCTAAAAACGCAAGCGAAGCGCCGCCGCCGGTCGAAATATGCGTCATTTTCGAGGCGAAGCCCATTTGCTCGACAGCCGCCGCGCTGTCCCCGCCGCCGACGATGGTAACGGCCTCGGACTCTGCCATAGCCTCCGCAATCGCCTTGGTCCCATCCGCAAACGCGGGGAACTCGAAAACACCCACCGGGCCGTTCCAGACGACGGTGCCGGCCTTTAGGATGGCGGCCTTGAACAGCTCGACGGTCTCGAAGCCGATGTCCATGCCCATCCAATCCGCGGGAATTTCGCTCGTATCGACGGTCATTTTCTCCGCGTCGGCTGCAAACCTGTCCGCAACAACAACATCCACCGGAAGAAGGAACATGACGTCGTTGTCCATGGCTTTTTTCATAAGACCCTTTGCAAGCTCGACCTTGTCCGCTTCCAGAAGAGACTTGCCGACCTCTTTGCCCTCCGCCTTAAAAAAGGTGTAGGCCATGCCGCCGCCGGCAATGNNTTCGATGAGGAAGCCCGCGTAGCCAGGCAGGAAGTGCGCGACGCCCTCCGTCGAGGCATGCGCGCGGTGGGCGGAGCCGAACGCATCCGAAACAAAAATCTCGCCGAAAGACGCAAGCTGCTTTGCAAATTCGGGGTCGTTTTTCTCCTCGCGCAGGTCAAAGCGGAGGTTTTCAAGCAGCAAAATCTCGCCGTCCTTGAGGCCGTCCGCAAGCCTTTTCGATTCCGCGCCCGCGACATCCGCGTCTGTGAACGCAACCGGCTTTTCCAAAAGCTCCGAAAGGCGCTTTGCCACCGGCGTCAGGCTCAGATCCTTTTTCACCTCGCCCTTCGGCTTGCCGAGATGGGAGCACGCCACAACGCGCGCACCGTTATCCAGCAGGTATTGTATTGTGGGAAGCGAGGCGACAATACGCTTGTCGCTCGTGATCGCTCCCGTTTCCTTGTCAAGCGGAACGTTGAAGTCGCAGCGCAGTAAAACGCGCTTTCCCCGAACGTCTACGTCTTTGACCGTCTTTTTTTCGTAATTCCNNCCTAACTATTATGCCCCATCAGCCCCGTGCCCTTCAGTCCGGGAAAATCCTGCTGGCGAAGCGCCTCGTAGAGCAGGATAGCGACGCTGTTTGAAAGGTTCAGACTGCGCGTTTCCTCCTTCATCGGGATGCGGATACAACGCTCCCGGTAGCGCTCTCGGAGCCATTCGGGCAGGCCCGCCGTTTCCTTGCCGAACATGAGCTTTACGTCGCCCTGAAGCGAAACGTCGGGGTCGGCGTAGCACCGGGGGGCCTTTGTCGTTGCAAGCCAGAGGTTTTCGTCCCCGTTTTTCGCGAAGAACGCGTCGAGGTTTTTGTACACCGTCACGTCGAGATACTGCCAATAATCCAAGCCGGCGCGCTTTAACGCCTTGTCCGAAATGTCGAAGCCCAAAGGCTCGATGAGGTGCAGCCGCGCGCCCGTGACGGAGCAGGTGCGCGAGATGTTTCCCGTGTTCGCCGGAATTTCCGGCTCCACCAGAATGATGTCGATCATGCTTTTCTTCCTGTCTTCCCGCCGGAATAATTTGCCGGATTGCATTTTTACACATTGTATCCCCGAACGAAAGCTTTTTCAATACAAAAATGACGAAAAAATTCTTGTATTGCGAAAATTCATAGAATTTGATGAACATTTGCGTCAGTTTTTTATCGATCGGCGGCGTGCAGGCCAAAAACCTCGCCGGTTCGCTTGCAAATGTCAGGCTTCGGCATTATAATATGCATATACGGTCTGCAAAAGCCGTTAAAAAGGAAAAAACAGCGGCGGATTTGGTTCCGTCGAATCATTGTTCGGCTCGCAGCATGCGGCTGGACATATTTCTGGAGGATGAAAACTTTGGAACAGCTCAAAAACGAGAAGCGCGGCAGCATACTCTATATTGTGGTGCCCTGCTATAACGAGGAGGAGGCGCTGCCCGAAACCTCCAAAATTCTGCGTGAAAAGATGCGCGGACTCATGGACAAAGGCATTATCTCCGAGGAGAGCCGCGTCATGCTTGTGAACGACGGCTCGTCCGACCACACCTGGGAGCTTATCTGCAAGCTGCACAATGCGGACAAGCTCTTTTGCGGCGTGTGCCTGTCCCGCAACCGCGGCCATCAGAACGCGCTTCTGGCCGGTCTCATGACGGCGAAGGACCGCGCAGACATCACCATTTCGATGGACGCCGACCTACAGGACGACGTCAACGCCGTTGACGAGATGCTCGAAAAATACTACGCGGGCTGCGAAATCGTCTACGGCGTACGCTGCTCCCGCGAGAAGGACACCTTTTTCAAGCGCAACACCGCGCAGGCCTTCTACAAGCTCATCGACGGCCTTGGCGGCGAGATCGTCTACAACCACGCGGATTACCGCCTTATGAGCAAAACGGCGCTGCAGGCCCTTTCAGAATACGGCGAGGTGAACCTTTTCCTGCGCGGCATCGTCCCCATGCTTGGCTATCAGACCGGCACAGCCGAGTACGAACGCGGCGAGCGCATCGCGGGCGAAAGCAAGTTCCCGCTCAAAAAAATGCTGAGTCTTGCTATTGAGGGCATCACATCGCTGAGCGCGAAGCCCATGCGCATGATCTTCTGGTGCGGAGCAGGTTCACTCCTGACAGATTTGGTTCTGCTCATTGTTTTTCTCATCCAGGCCGGCTGCGGCAGCGCGTTTACGGGGACAAAGCTTTTGGTCTTCCTCGTCATCCTCTTCGGCGGCCTCGGACTCACGGGTCTCGGCGTCGTCGGCGAATATGTCGGCAAAATCTATCTTGAGGTCAAGCACCGTCCCTCATTCATCATCGAAAGCATTATCGAATAAAAGAGGCAAGCGCGGCAGTTCGTTTGGCTGCCGCGTTTTTTCACCCTATTTTGCTTTCAGAACCCAGTTTTCGTCCCCGTTTTTGGTCAGCGTTCCTCGAACGGTCCCGTCCGCGCCGGAAATCTGACAGCCGGAGGCTTCCGTTTTCAGCGTGACTGGGGCAAAGGCCGTTCCGTCATACCAATAGGCCGCAGCAGCCGAAAGCGCCGCATCCGATGCGGAAAACGCCTTTCCGTCAGCGACGGGCGTGAGCAAAAAGCTCTCCGAAATGGCGTGGCGCTTTTCGAGAACCGCGACGGTGTTCGTCATCGCTTCCGCGCTTGATGTAACGCCGTAGTCGTGCTCGCGGTAGAAAAAGTTCCCGTCCTTCAGGCAGCTCGGCGCGACGTTCAGGAGCAGGACTTCGCGCTTTTCACCGACCGGGGCGCGCAGTTCCGCGAGCGCCTGTCCAGCGGCAACGCAGATGTGCGTGTCCGAAAGTGTCGTCGCCCGGTAATCGTGCAGCTCGCTGACGGACGAAACGCAGCACAGCGCCGCAAGCACCGCCGCGAAGACGGCGCTTTTTTTCTCCCCGTCCCGCAAATTACCGAAAACGAGATCCGAAAGCGCGTCCGCCATGAGCGCCAGCCCGCAGAAGGCCGGAACCGCATTGCGCACCGAAAAGTCCGGTGCCTTTAAAATAAAAAACCCCGCGAGCGGCGCGGCGGCGAGGAGCAGCCCCGAAAAAAGCTCCGCGAAAAAGCGGACGTTCGTCCGGTGTGTGTTCCGCGCGGCAATATAAAACGAAAAGGCCAGCGTGAGAACGAACAGGATATAAATATAGTTCGGTTCAACGGCTAAAAACTCAAAGCCGCGCTTGAGACCCTTGCCCAGCGTTCCCGCGCCGCCCTTTTGAAAGACCGCAGCGATCTGTTCCCATGCCGGGTTTTGCTTCAGACTCCCGCACGGGTGCAGATTTAAAAACGCCAGCGTCTTTCCGCTGTCCCCGCCCGCGGGCAGAAGCCGCGTGAGCAAAAAGACAAAAAAACCGTTGGCAAGAAAAAGCCAGCCCCCCTGCGCGCGCCGCCGCTCGCTTTGCGGAACCGCGAGCATCACAACGACCGTCGCCGCCGCCGAAAACAGAGCTGTCTGTTCGTGAAAGCAGAAGCAGACGAACTGAAACGCNNGGGTCATAAAACAGCAGGGCGAGCGCCGCGAAGAAAAGCGCCGGAATGATGCGCGTCGAGGCCGAAAGCCAGTAGCTCCCCTCAAAGCCCAGCGGCAGCAGGGCGTAGACAACGTAAAACACATATCCAGTTCCAAAGCGCCGGCGGAATACCGCATGCAGCGCGACGCCGGAAACGGCGTAAAGCCCCGAAATAATGCCGACCGCCCAAATCAGCTTTTCCGCAAAGCGGGACCAGATGAGGCTGTCGCAGACCGCCCCAAGCGGCTCCGGCGCAAGGAAAGCGCGCGCCACCCTAAGTCCCCCGCCGGTGAAAATGGAATAACGCGTATAGTCGTCAAACTGCT
>DEMY01000003.1:0-386 GCA_002359425.1 Clostridiales bacterium UBA2658 | reverse complement strand
TTTATTTTTAGCACTTCCGTTCCTGTTTACAAGATATATGATTTTTTAAGAAATAACGCTTGTAATCTATACGGAGGTGGAGTAAAATACTATTAGAAGAAAAGACGTTTGGAGACTATTATGCAAATCTGTGGATTACAAAAATTATCGCTTCTTGATTTCCCGGGAAAACTCGCGGCGACCGTCTTCACGGGCGGCTGCAACCTGCGCTGTCCTTTCTGCCACAACGCGTCGCTTGTGACGCACGTGGCCCAAGCCGAGCGCATCCCGGTTTCCGATGTCCTCGAATTTCTCAAAAACCGCACAGGCAAGCTCGACGGGGTCTGTATCTCCGGCGGCGAGCCGCTTTTACAGGACGGACTTGATGACTTCATCCGCGAGGTTCG
>DEMY01000004.1 GCA_002359425.1 Clostridiales bacterium UBA2658 | reverse complement strand
CAAGCACCTTGACGGTTTTTCCCATCGCGGTGACGGAAACAAACTCATAGGGGCCGTGGTAGTTGCCGCCGCCGGTGCCGAGATTTGGGCAGGGGAGACCCCGGAAGGAGAGCTTGGCCCCGTCCGTACCGCCGCGGATGGGGACAATCTGCGGCTCGACGCCCACGTCCCGCATGGCCTTTTCGGCAAGCTCCACAAGCTCCATATGCGGCTCTATTTTTTCNNTCGCGCATGTTGAAATAGCTGTCCTTAATGACGACCTCGACGGTGCCTTCGCCGTATTTCTTATTCATAAATGCACATGTCTCAAGCATAAACTGTTTGCGACGCTCAAATTGATTTCTGTCATGGTCGCGGATGATGTATTGCAGCTCCGCTTCCTCGGTCGCACCGGTCATTTTATGCAGGTGGTAGAAGCCTTCATACCCCTCTGTATGCGCCGGCGTTTCGGCTGACGGCAAAAGGGAAGCAAACTCAAGCGCCACGAGGGAGGCATTAACCATAACGTTTTTTGCACTGCCCGGATGGATGCTCTTGCCGGTCACGAAAACGCCCGCGTTGGCCGCGTTGAAGTTTTCAAACTGAATCTCGTTCATTTCGTCCCCGTCCAGCGTATAAGCGAAATCCGCGCCGAAGGAAGCGGGGTCGAAAGCTTCCTCACCGCCGCCGACCTCCTCGTCCGGTGTGAAGGCGATACAGAGCCTGCCGTGCTTTGCTTCTGGATGATCCCGCAGATATTCGACAAGCTGCATGATCTCGGCGACGCCGGCCTTGTCGTCCGCGCCCAAAAGGGTTGTGCCGTCTGTTGTAATGAGCGTTTCACCGACGTGACGGCGGAGCATCGGAAAACGCACCGGGTCAAGCGCCATATTGCTTTTTTCGTTTAGGGCGATGACGCCGCCGTCGTAGTTTTCTACGATGCGGGGCTTCACGTTTTCGCCGGAAGCATCCGGCGAGGTGTCGATGTGGGCTATAAGTCCGAGCGCCGTGGCTTTGTCGTTTTCGCAGTTCGAGGGGAGATACCCGGTCACGATGCAGTGCTCGTCGAGCTTCACACCCTGCGCGCCAAGCTCGCGCAGCTCCTGCTCAAGCGCCTTTGCGAGCGCCCACTGCTTTTCTGTGCTCGGAACCACGCCTGCGTCCTCTTTGGACTGCGTGTCGTAGCTTACATATTTCAAAAACCGTTCCTGAATATTCATTGCCTTATTCCTTTCTGCTCGCGTATTGAGGACATTATAGCACCGGTGCGCGGGCCTGTCTACAGAGCGAAACCGCCGTCTATGCCGATGACCTGCCCGGTGATAAAGCGGGCCTTGTCGGAGACGAGAAAGGCCACAAGCTCTGCGACCTCATCGGGCGTTCCAAGGCGGCACAGGGGCGTTTCCTCGCAGAGAGCGACTTTGTCCCCGGCGGAAAAGTCCGCCATCATGTCGGTTTCAATGACGCCGGGGGCTACACAGTTGACGCGGATGCCGGACGGCCCAAGCTCCTTTGCAAGCGCGCGCGTCAGACCGATGACTGCCGCCTTGGAGGACGAATACGCCGCCTCGCAGGACGCGCCGTGAACGCCCCAGACGGACGAGGTCGTGACGATCGCGCCGCTCTTCGCGCGGATCATTGCGGGCAGCGCGCGGCTGACGCAATGGAATGTTCCGTCAACGTTCACGGAGAAAATGTGCCGCCACTGTGCGGGCGTAAGCCCGGTGAGCAGGCCATACTCAGAAATTCCCGCGTTGCAGACGAGAACATTTACGTCCCCAATCTCGTCATACATGCGGGAAACCTGCTCGTCGTCCGCAACGTCCGCGCACACGGCGGCGCCGCCAAGCTCGGAGGCGAGCGCCTCGGCCCGGTCGCGGCTGCTTAGATAGTTGATACATACGAAATATCAGTCCCGCGCGAGCGCCCGGGCGACGGATTCGCCAATCCCTCTGGACGCGCCGGTGACAAGTGCTTTTTTCATGTTTGTCAGATCCCCAATCAAAACGATACAATTTGTCGAAAAAGCCTCGCGGGGTTCGCGCCAGCAGGCGCGAATAAAATCAGATCCGTTTTCCCCGGCGGTATGTACGTTGGAGGAAAACACTTTTCGTTGAGCGAGCGTTGAAGTGTTCGCTGTAGGCGGACACTGAGGTGTAGAGCACAGCGTATTCCCTCTATCGAAAAACCGCTTCGGAGTTTTTCGACAAGCCGAGAAGAGGCGCTTGCGATTATTCTACCACAAATGTGAACGAACCGCTAATATTTTACGCTGGTGCAAGACGGATATTGAAAAATGCAAGGCGCATGTGTTAAAATGGACTATCATAGGATATTGGCGCGCCGGAATATGCCGGCGGCGCTGAAGGGAGAATTGGAATGCGCACGACCATCTGCAAAAAGTGCGGCGCAAAGATCGACGCAACGCTTGGAATCTGCCCCTTCTGCGGAGCGACTTTTCAGGGCGAACCGGCGGACGAGGCGTCCAGAGAAAAGGATAAAGAGCTTGAATGGGCAATGAGCATGGAAGATGAGCCGCTACCGGGACATCCCGAAAACGGCTATGACCGGAGCCGCCAGCCCGGCGGATATGACGCCCGCAACCCGCGCGCGCAGGGCGGCTATGACCGAAGCGCCCATGACCGCGACCCGCGCGGCTACGGGCAGCAGCCGGACCAGA
>DEMY01000019.1:16084-22429 GCA_002359425.1 Clostridiales bacterium UBA2658 | reverse complement strand
GTGCTTTTGCCGACATTCGGCAGTCCGACAATGCCAAGCTTCATGGTTTTATCGATCCTTTCGTATAAACGGGTATAGCGCCGGATATCCGGCGAAAAGGGCGGAAGAAATTCCGCCCTTTGCTGTGGTTATGATTTGCCGCCGTCCGGTTTATCGTCCGGCTTCGGCGCTGCCGGCGTCTCCGGCTTTTTTGTGCCTTCCGATTGTGCGGGCGCACCCGTTTCAAGCTCGCTTGAGCTGATTTCCTCGGCGGAGACGTTGTCGTCCGCGGACTTTTCGGCCTTCGGCTCGTCGGTCTTTTGCTCCGTGGTCTTCTTTTCGGGCGGAAGCTCACCGTGCTCGCAGTAGTACCTAAAAACCTCGCCGTCCATGCTCTCGTGTGCGAGCAGATATTCTGCCACGCCGCGCAGAAGGTCGGCGTGATNNTGCCTCGTCAAAAATGCGCTTGACCTCTTCGTCGATAATGGCGGCGGTCTCTTCGGAATAGCTCTTTGTCTGGCCGAAATCGCGGCCGATAAAGATGCTGTGTCCGGCCTCCTCGAAGCTGATGGGGCCGAGCTTTTTAGACATGCCGTACTGCGTCACCATAGACCGCGCGGTGTGCGTAGCCTGCTGAATGTCGCTGGAGGCGCCGGTCGAAATGTCGTCCAAAAACAGCTTTTCGGAAACACGCCCGCCGAGTGCGACGACGATATCGTCATACAGCTCGCCGTAGGACTGGAAATTCTCCATATCCTCCTTCGGGCGGAAGTAGGTAACGCCGCCTGTGGGGCCGCGCGGGATGATCGTAATATAGTGAACGGGATCTGTGTTTTTGAGGAAGTGGCCGACGATGGCGTGTCCGCCCTCGTGATAGGCCGTGAGCTTTTTTGCGCGCTCGGACATAACCTTGCTTTTTTTCTCAGGGCCAAGCTGGACCTTGCGAATAGACTCCTCGATCTCGCCGTTCGTGATGAAGCGCTTGCCGCGCCGGACGGCCAGAATGGCCGCCTCATTTAAAAGGTTTTCGAGGTCCGCACCGGAGAAGCCGGGCGTTCCGCGCGCAATGCTGTTGAGATCGACGTCGTCGCCCAAAGGCTTTCCGCGCGCGTGAACCTTCAAAATGGCCTCCCTGCCGCGCACATCGGGAAGTCCCACATAGACCCGGCGGTCAAAGCGGCCGGGACGCAGAAGCGCGTTATCCAAAATGTCCGCGCGGTTTGTCGCAGCCATGACGATGACGCCGTCATTATTCCCGAATCCGTCCATTTCAACAAGGAGTTGGTTCAAGGTCTGTTCGCGCTCGTCGTGCCCGCCGCCAAGGCCGGAGCCTCTCTGACGGCCGACCGCATCAATCTCGTCGATAAAGATGATGGCCGGAGCAATCTTTTTCGCCTGATCGAACAGGTCGCGCACACGCGATGCGCCGACGCCGACATACAGCTCGACAAAGTCGGAGCCGGAAATGGACAAAAACTGCACGCCGGCTTCGCCTGCGACCGCCTTCGCGATCAGCGTTTTACCTGTTCCCGGAGGGCCGACAAGCAAAACGCCCTTGGGAATACGCGCGCCCATCGCGGTGTAGGCGGTCGGGTTGCGCAGGAAACCGACGATTTCCTGCAACTCCGCCTTTTCCTCTTCGGCGCCCGCGACGTCGTTGAACGTAATGTGCTTTTTCTCGTCCGTTCCGAGCTTCGTACGCGCGCGGCCAAAGCGGGCAGCGCTGCCGCTCCCGCCGTTTTGCGAGGCCGCCTTCATCATCGCATAATAGAGTATGCCGAAGATGATAAAGACGCCGAGATAGGGCAAAATCGCGACCCACCATGGAGCCGTCCATGCCGGCTTATAGTCGTACCACTTGAGAATGCCCTTTTCCTGCTGTTTCTTGATCGTGTCGCCCATGTCCGAACGGAAATGGTCAATCGCATCGACCTTCGTCGTAATAGTCTTGCTGCCGTTATATTCCTCGCGCAGTTCCAAAGTCAGCTCATTGCCGATCGCTGTCACTGTTTCCACCTTTTCCTGTTTAAAAAGGTCATACAGCTCCGAGGTCTTGAGTTCCTTCGTCGTTGTGCTCTGCGAGGTCATGGAAAAGATCGCCGCCAGAAGAATGACGAGAATGAGGATGTAAAATCCAACGTCTCTGGCTGTGTTGCGGTTTTGTTTCAAGCTGAAATCACTTCCTTTGCGTTAATGGGCGTACCGGGCCGTTCCGCTGGGAAACGGGAGAAAGATCAATGCGAATATACTTCCGGCTTTAAGATGCCGACATAGGGGAGATTGCGATATTTTTCCGCGTAATCCATGCCATAGCCCACAACGAACTCGTCCGGCACCTCAAAGCCGGCCAGATCGGCGTGGATGGGCGCCTTGCGGCGCGCGGGTTTATCTAAAAGGGTCACAAGCGTGATGGAGGCAGGCTTGCGGTTTTGCAGGTAGCCGCAGAGGTAATTGAGCGTTACGCCGCTGTCGAGAATGTCCTCGACGATAACGATGTGGCGGCCCGCAATATCCTCGTTGAGATCCTTCATGATCTTGACGGCGCCGGAGGATTTGGTCCCGCTGCCGTAAGAGGAAACCGCCATAAAGTCAACCGAGCTTTTGAGGTCCACACAGCGAACGAGGTCCGCCATGAAAACAAAGCTACCCTTGAGGATGCCAATGAAAAGCGGCTCCTCGCCCCTAAATTTCTCTGTCAGCTCCGCGCCGAGCTCGGAAACGCGCTTGTCGATCTGCTCCTTTGAAAACAGAACTCTCAAAATATCGTCCGTCATGGCCATGGTCTATCTCCCTGTTATCTATCTCTATATTTATAGCGTATAATCCTGTTTCAGCGGCCGCAACTCGACACGCAGCACGTCGTCTCCCGGTTGCGGGACGCAGCGCTCCGCGATGCCAAATCCGAAAATTGCAATCGGCCCCTCCCCGTCGCACAGTACCGGGATGGCGTCGCGCGCAGGGCCGTTAAGGCCCGCCTCGGAAAAGAGTTTCTTGAGGGTTTTTGTGCACCCGCGCCCGCTTAGGCGAATTCTTTCGCCCTCTAAACGTGACCTAATAAATATCGTATCACAAATGCTATCACTTTTAAAGCAAAAAATGTTAAATGAATTATGAATTTCGGAACAATTCTTTATGAATTCGCACGAAACCAAAACGCCTGCCTCCGGCACAGCCACCGTTTTGCCCGGCAGAAGCACCCGCTTTTCGATCGGCGCGCTTTTGGAAACCCCAAACAGGAGCCGATCCCTGTCCCGCGTCACACGAAGGCCGGGGATATCCGCCGCTCCGTGCGCGTTTTCTCCCGTGGCAAGCTTTCGCACGGCGTCGATATGCAAAGCGCTCAGGCCCTTCGGCGAGAGCTTTTGCAAAACGCGCGCCGAAACCGGCTCCGGCAGGATCGCAAAGGCGGATGCAGAAATTTCGTTTTTGCTTTGGTTTTCCTTCAAAAATTTTTCCACGAGCGCATTGAGGTATTCTTCGTCGTCCCGCAGATTTTCGATGCAGCGCACCGCGTTTTCGTCAAAGCCCGCGTTCAGCTCCCGCAAAACCGGAATGATGCGGTGCCGGACGACGTTGCGCGCACAGTCGTCGTTTTCGTTCGTCGAATCCTCTAAATGCGGAACATTGTTTTTTTCGAGCCAGTCCAGAACTTCCGCCGCCGTCACGGTCAATATCGGCCTTATTAGCTTTCCCCGCACAGGCGGGATACCGCACAGGCCCTTGAGCCCGGCCCCGCGTGCCAAATTAAGCAAAAGCGTTTCGACGTTGTCGTCCGCCGTGTGCGCCGTGGCGATGCGCGCCGCGCCAATTTCTTCAGCGGTTTTTTCGAGGAACGCATAGCGCAGCTTCCTCGCAGCTTCCTCGATGCCAAGACCGTTTTCCTTCGCATAAGCGCGCACATCTCCCTCCCCCACATGGCAGGGGATGCCGGCCTTTTTACACCAGTCCTCGACGAATTTCCGATCCCGCTCCGACTCCGCACCGCGCAAACGGTGGTCAAAGTGCGCGCAGGCGACCGAAAAGCCGTATTCCGGCGCGCGCATTCGCAGGTTCTCCAAAAGGTACATCGAATCCTTGCCGCCGGAAACAGCGCAAAGAATGAGGCCGTTTCGCGGCAGCATATCGTATTTTTCACAGAACTCAATATTCATCTTCGTCCCGGCGCGTTTCGGCGTTCACATAGCTTGTGTATTCCGGCAGCCATGTGAGCGGAATGGTCTTCAGCTCGCCATGGCGGTTTTTGAGGATGATGGCCTCGGCGTCGTTCGGGTTCTGGCATTCGCGGTCGTAGTATCCCTCGCGGTACAGACCGATGACGATGTCCGCGTCCTGCTCGATCGCGCCGGACTCGCGGAGGTCGGAAAGGACCGGGCGTTTATCGGAACGTGACTCATTCGCACGCGAGAGCTGGGACAGGCAGACGACCGGCACATTCAATTCCTTCGCCATAATCTTCATCATGCGCGAAATGTCGGAAACCATTTGGGTGCGGTTTTCGCCGGAATAATTCTGCTTGCCGCCGGCCGACTGCATGAGCTGTAAATAGTCGATGACGACGAGACCAAGATTGTCGAGCCTTCGGCACTGCGAATTCATTTCCGCCACGANNTCGCCAATGCGCTGCCATTCCGGAGAGGAAAGCTGACCCGTCAAAAGCTTTTGGCTGTCAACAAGGCTCTCGCCCGCGAGAAGTCTTGTCGCGAGCTGTTCGCGCGACATTTCGAGCGAAAAAACGGCGACGGTCTTGCCACTGGTCTTCGCAACGTGCAGCGCGATATTCAAGGCGATACTCGTTTTGCCCATACCGGGTCGGGAGGCAATAAGAACGAGGTCGCTCTTGTTCAAGCCGAGAATGGTACTGTCCAGATCCGTAAGACCGGTCGAAAGGCCCGGGATATTCGCCTCGCCCGCGCTGGCCTCGGAAATCTGATTGTAAACGTCCTGAATAACGTTTGAAATTTTGACAAGGCCGCCGACGGTCCGCCCCTGCCGAAGCGCGTAAATTTTCCGCTCGGCGGCTTCGAGCATGTCATCCGCCTCGCCCGCGCCCTCCTGCACCATCTGGGCAATCTCGTTGCCGACCTTCAAAAGCTCGCGGAGCAGCGATTGCTCGCGCAAACTCTCCACATATTTCATGACGTTTGCCGCCGTCGGCGTGACCTGCATAAGCTCCATCAGGTAGCTTTGGGAGGAGTCCTTCGTAACGCCGCGCACGCGCATCTGGTCGAGCACCGTTACGGGATCGATCGTGCGCCCATAGATATACATATTATATATGGTATCGAAGATGTCGCGGTTTGTCTCGAAATAAAAGTCCTCCGACCTGGCCTTATTAAGAACGTCAGGGATGCAGGCAGAGTCAATGAGCATCGCGCCAATGACGGCCTGTTCGGCCTCGCTGCTGTGCGGTGTTTTCTGTTCAAACAGCTCGTCCACTTAAATTCCCCTCCATTCAATCCACGCGCCTTAGCCCGAGATAAACGCCCAGCCGTACCGGGCGTTGTTTTTTATTTCAGCTCCGTCACCATGACGTTGATTGTCCCCGCGACCTCATAGCCCAAACGGCATTTCACGGGGTAGGAGCCAAAGCTCTTGATGGGGTCGCTCAGCACAATGTCCTTTTTGTCGATCGCCATCTCAAACTGCGCGGAAAGCGCGTCGCTGATTTCCTTGCTCGTGACGGAGCCGAAGAGCTTTCCGCCCGCACCGGCCTTGGCGGGAACGCGCACGACGATGGTCTCAAGCCGCTTTGCATTTTCCAGCGCAAGCTCTTTTTCCTTTTCCATCTGCGCGGCGCGCGCTTTTTCCTTG
This sequence comes from Clostridiales bacterium UBA2658, assembly GCA_002359425.1. Lineage (GTDB taxonomy): Bacteria > Bacillota > Clostridia > Oscillospirales > Oscillospiraceae > UBA2658. Next base: position 16,639 of record DEMY01000019.1, on the reverse strand, counting down.
AGCTTGATCGCGTTGAGGGTGTCTGCGGTCGCTTCCACGGCGAGCTTTCTCGGCAGGAGATAGTTTCTCGCGTAGCCGTCCGAAACCTCCTTAATCTCGTTTTTCTTGCCCTGTCCTCTTACGTCTGTTAAAAAGACCACTTTCATGTCTTTGTCCTCGCTTTCCGTATGTTAATCTTCAAAATACNNCTCAGCCTGTTCACAGCCTCGCGCAAAGAGACGTTTTCCATCTGCGCGCCGGCAGCCTGCGAATTTCCGCCGCCGCCAAGCTCCTCCAAAAGGAGTTGGACGTTGATGTCGCCCATCGACCGGGCGGAGATGACGACCCTGCCATCCTCCGACGGGTAGATGACGAGCGACGCCTGCACGCCCTTGATGTTCAGCATGTCGTCCGCCGCCTGCGCGGCGATTACGCGCTCCTGTGGCTCCTCGACAACCGCGATGGCGATATTGTCGCGATAGCGCTTAACCATCTGCAAAATTTTATAGCGCGCGACCGTGTCATCCATATCGTTTTGCAAAAGGCGCTTGACCGTCAGCGTATCCGCCCCCTCGC
>DEMY01000019.1:15550-15934 GCA_002359425.1 Clostridiales bacterium UBA2658 | reverse complement strand
CGGTGGTCGATAACCGCAACGCGGTTGCAGTCCATAAGTAAGTCCTGGTTTTCGACCTGCTCCGGCCGGTTCGTATCAACAACGATCAGGAGCGTTCCCTTGTCGGCGCGCAGAACGGCGTCCTGCGGCGTGATAAAGGCGTTTTTATAGGACTCCTCGGCCTCGAGCTTTTCAATGAGGGACTTCGCGACGTTGCTTTTTTCGTCCGTCACGATATAGGACCTGACGCCGAGCTGGCGGCATATGCACGAAAGGCCCGCCGCCGCGCCGACACAGTCGAGGTCGCCGTATTTGTGGCCCATGATATAGACCTGCGTGGAGGTCTTGATAAGCTCCGAAAGCGCGTTTGCCATGACGCGTGATTTTACCTTTGTGCGCTTTTCG
>DEMY01000019.1:321-15509 GCA_002359425.1 Clostridiales bacterium UBA2658 | reverse complement strand
GGAGTTTTCCTCAAAGCTCGCTCCATCGCGCCCGATGCCAATGGATACGGAGGCGTGGATGCCTGTCGGACTCACGATTTCGCGCACACTATCCATGAGCGAAAATTTCGCCGCCGCAAGCTTCTGATAGTGACGTTCTTCAAAAATGACAAGATAGCGATCCCGCTCATAGCGGCAGACAATGGCGCCCATGTTGGCACACCAGTTTTCAATCTTTTCCGAAACGGCGTTCTGCATGTGCGTTTTTGTACGGTCCGGCATGTTTTTTGAAATTTCTTCTAAATTGTCAAACAGTATGATGGCGACGATGGGGCGGGAATTGTCGTATTCTTCACGCATCCGGTCATAGTCCGTAATGTCCAGCCAATAGCTGATGCCCATGAAGTCGCGCCCGTCCGTCTCGCCGCGGATGATGTTTCCGTAAACGGCAAAACGCCTGTTTCCCGCGTGCACAACGCCGGGATACTGCATTTTCCCCTCGGTGAGCCATTTTGAGCGAAACTCCGGCACAAGATCGGTCAGCCGCGTGTCGAAATGAAGGCTTCCCTTATTGAACAGCTCCGAAAAATACTGGTTCCCCCAGACAATCGCCGTGTTGTCGAGCCGGAATGCGACCGTCGGCAGCGGAAAATTCATAAGCGTGCCGCTCTTCGCCTCCTCCGCGTCGTAGGTAACGGAGTCGATATAGGACTCAAGTTCCTTCTGCCTGCGCTGATTCACAACGATCGAATAGATAAGCAGCAATCCCGTAATTGCAATCTCGGCAATGGCGAGATGAAAACTAAAAAGGAAAGCAAGTCCCGCAAAGATAACGAGAAAGACAAAATAGAGCCGTGTCCCCGGTTCGAGAAGTCTTTTAATGTTTTTGTTCATTTTTTGCCGATCCTCCTCCGGCAAAAGCCGGAATCTGCCGCATACATACATTAAAAAATGATATGCTGGATTTAGTATTATACCAGACAAACATCACAAATACAAGACCGCCCGTCAAATGTTCCCGCCGCGCGCGCCATAAAGCACCACGGTTATTTTACAAGCCCTTCGTAAATACTCTTTATCGAAAGGGAGTGACGGCAATGAAAGCGATCATCATGGCGGGCGGCAAGGGGACGCGCCTGCGTCCGATTTGCGAAGCCATGCCGAAGCCAATGACGGAGCTTCTCGGCAGACCGCTGCTTGCGCACCTCACGCAGCTACTCAGACAACATGGTTTCACAGATCTGTGCGTCACGCTGGGCCATAAGCCCAGGTGCATCATGGACTATTTTGGAGATGGGTCGGATTTTGGCGTTTCGATGTGTTACCGCGTCGAAAAAACGCCCCTCGGCACGGCTGGCGGCGTGCGCTCCTGCATGGATTTCATCGGAAACGAGGATTTTCTCGTCATCAGTGGCGATGCCGCTTGCGACTTTGACCTTTCAGACCTCGCGCGTGAGCACGAAAGACGCGGCGGAGCCGTCACAATGGCGCTCTACCCGCATTCGGAGCCGTTGCCCTATGGCACCGTTCTCACGGATCGGGACGGCCGGGTCGTGAGCTTTATCGAAAAACCCTCGTGGGACCGGGTCGTGACGGATCTTGTCAACACAGGCGTTTATATGGTCTCGCCAAAGGTCATGGAATTGTTACCGGAAAACGTGCCCTTCGACTTTGCGCGCGACCTCTTCCCGCTCATGGAGAAAAAAGGTCTTCCCATCGGGGGTCTTCCAATGGACGGCTACTGGTGCGACATTGGAAATCCCCGCAGTTATCTGCGCTGCTGTCTCGACGCGCTTGACGGAAAGCTCAAAATCACGCCTGCGCAGGAAAAAACGCATTTCCTTTGCGTCTATGCTCCGGCAGAATTGCCGGAGGACGTGCGGCTCATTCCTCCCTGCGTCGTTTGCGACGGCGCAGTCATCGAGCGCGGCGCGACCATTGGCCGCAGCGTCGTCCACGTNNCGGAAACATTAGCGAAGCCTGCGTTTTGAGCGGCACAGTCGTCTGCCGGGGAGCTGAGCTTGGCCCGGACACGGTCACGACGCGCGGCGACGTCGTTTCTCCGCGCGGGGAGTACGCCTGTTCTTCCGGCGAAGCGGCGCGGCCGCCGCGCCGCCGCGCGCTCGGTTTGGTCCGCGAGATCGCCTGCAATGACCGCGCGCGGCTCATGCGCGAAATGTCCGCCGTTTTATGGGAGGCTGGCGCTGATTTTTCTGACGGCATCACGCTCAACGATGGGGCATGCCGCGTCCGCATCTCTCCGCTTCCCGAGGAGTCCGCCATCACGGTGGAGGCCGTCGGCGGCCGGGAAAAGGAGCGGCTTGAAATGTGCCGCAAATACTCGGAGCTTGCCGAAAAATTCGGCGGGAAAAACCTCTTGCTTTAAGCGCTTTTAATTCCCAGAAGCCGCCGCATACCGGCGGCTTTTCTCTATAGCAAAATGTATAATTATTTGATATTTTCAAAAAATACTTGCATAATCATTCATTCCATGCTATTATAATACCCACAGCGACAAGGCAATATTTTTTAGTATGAGGTGAAACCAATGAATAAATGCAAAAAGATCATAACGGCGGCGCTCGCTGCCACGATGCTCCTGTCTCTCGGCGCCTGCGGCTCCAAGGCCGCAACCAGCTCTGCGGATGTTTCCGCGTCCCCGAGCGCCGGCGCTTCCGCCGCCAGCGAAAAAATCGATATGACAAACGTCAAAACCGTCACCGACGGCAAGCTCATCATGTCCACCAACGCCAAGTTCCCGCCCTACGAAATGGTTGCAGACAACGGCAGCTTCGAAGGCATCGACGTTGAGATCGCCCAGAAGATCGCCGACAAGCTCGGACTTGAGCTTGTCGTTGACGATATGGGCTTTGACGCCGCGCTCCAGGCGGCGCAGCAGGGCAAGAGCGACATGGTCATGGCCGGCGTCACCGTCAGCGACGAGCGCAAGGCCGTTATGGACTTCTCCGACTCTTATGCCAACGGCGTACAGGTAGTCATTGTCAAGAACGGTTCTGCCATTAAGACCATCGACGACCTCAAAGGCAAAATGATTGGCACGCAGAAGGGCACAACGGGCTACATATACTGCTCCGATACCGAAAAAAACGACGGCTTTGGAGAGGATCATGTCACTGCTTATGATGACGGCGCTTCCGCAATACAGGCGCTTGTCAACGGTCAGGTTGACGCAGTCGTCATCGACAACGCTCCCGCGAAAGAATATGTCAAGGCCAACGCCGGTCTTACAATTCTCAGCACAGAGTACAAAAACGAGGACTACGCGATCGGCGTCAAAAAAGGCAACACAGCGCTTCTCACCGCCGTTAACGCCGCGCTCAAGGAACTCATTGCCGACGGCACCGTGAAGAGTATCGTTGACAAGTATATTGCCACAAAATAACTTGTTGAACAAACATTTTGGAACGAGGGGCGCGGCCGTCAGGCCGCACCTTTCGCTGTTAAGACAGAAAGGGGACCTTGCCTGTGGACTGGGCACAGCTCTATGTTAGCCTGAAAAGCCAGGCGGTTGCGGGAGGACATCTGACCTTCTCGCAGGATTTCTTTATGAAATTCTATCAGGCTTTTATCGATGGAGACCGCTGGAAACTGTATCTCCGAGGCGTCGGCACCACGCTGGAGGTCACATTTTTTGCATTGCTGTTGGGCATATTTCTCGGCGTTTTGGTGGCAGTCGTGCGCACGACGCACGACCAGCAGCGTCTTGGCGTCCGCCGCAATGTCATGCTCAACGTGCTCAATGCCATCGGAAAAATTTACACTACCATAATCCGCGGTACCCCAATGATGGTTCAGCTACTCATCATGGGCTTTGTTATTTTCAAAAACAGCCGCGANNGGTCGGTGCGTTGACGCTGGGCATAAACTCCGGCGCATACGTCGCCGAAATCGTCCGCAGCGGCCTCATGTCGGTCGATCCCGGGCAAATGGAGGCGGGCCGTTCTCTGGGACTCAATTACTCGTCAGTCATGCGCTCCGTCATCATCCCGCAGGCCTTCAAAAACATACTGCCCGCTCTGGGAAACGAATTCATAACGCTTTTTAAGGATACGTCTCTGATTACCATCATCGGCGGCAAGGAGCTCGTATACGCCGCTCAGGCGGTGGGTGCAAAAACCTACGCTGTCATGTTCCCCTATGTCGGCATAGCGGTCATCTATCTTCTTCTGGTAATGCTGCTCACCTATCTACAGAGCAAGCTTGAAAGGAGGCTGCGTGCAGATGAACGGTAACGCACTCATCTCCGTAAGAGATCTCAAAAAATACTACAAGGGCGACAAGATCAAGGCGCTCGACGGCGTCTCAGCCGAGATAGAAAAAGGCGAGGTCGTCGTAGTGATCGGTCCCTCCGGCAGCGGCAAATCGACTTTTCTGCGCTGTCTAAACCTGCTCGAACTCCCGACAGCGGGGCAGATTCTGTTCAACAGTGTCGATATCACAGACCCGAAAGCAAACATCGATCTTCACCGCCAGAAGATGGGAATGGTCTTTCAGCACTTCAATCTCTTTCCGCACATGACGGTACTCGGAAACCTGACATTTGCTCCCACGAAGCTCAAGCTCATGACGAAAGCTGAAGCTGAGGAGAAGGCGATGGTGCTTTTAAAACGTGTCGGCCTTGAGGACCGCGCCAAAGCCTCTCCAGCCCAGCTCTCCGGCGGGCAGTTGGNNGCGCTGTGCATGGACCCGGACGTCATGCTCTTTGACGAGCCAACGAGCGCGCTAGACCCCGAAATGGTCGGCGAGGTCCTCGACGTCATGCGCGAGCTTGCGCGGGACGGCATGACAATGGTCGTTGTGACCCACGAGATGGGCTTCGCTCGGGAAGTTGGCTGCCGCGTCATTTTTATGGACGGCGGCCGCATTGTTGAGGAGAACACTCCACAGGAAATTTTCGACCATCCCCAAAGCGAGCGGCTGAAAAGCTTTCTCGCAAAAGTTTTATAAGCGTGATAAAAAAGAGACGATGCAAAATTTTGCATCGTCTCTTTCAGTTTAGTCTCTTTTTTTACGGTAGCCGGATTTGCGGTCAGCATACATGCGGCTGTCGGAAATACGGCTGTCGGAATCCTGCATAAACTGTTTGAGCTTGTCTTCANNAAGGGGGGGCGCGGAGGGCCGGGGGGTAAAGCTCTGGGGACGGGGACTGTTCTGCCGGGGCTGATAGGGACGCTGCGGGCGCTCCGTGCGCTCGGCGCTCTCTGCGCGCGGGGCGGGCGGCTCCGCCTTTTTTATGGAAAGATTGATCTTTCCGTTTTCGTTGATGCCGATGACCTTGACCTTGACGGTCTGTCCTTCGCTGACGTAATCATGCACATCATTTACAAAGGTGTTTGCGATCTCGGAAATGTGCACAAGACCGCTGGTGCCGTCCGGCAGCGTCACAAAGGCGCCAAATTTCGTGATGCCTGTGACCTTGCCCTCAAAAATTTCTCCCACTGTCGGCTGCATAAACGCGCTTTATCCTCCGTTTCGTTTGTGAGCGCACGAACATCCGTGTTCGGCGCGCGGCGTCACCTGCTGACGTCGTAAAAAATCTTCTCGCCGGGTTTCACAAGGCCGAGCTTGTTGCGGGCAATGTCCTCAATGGTTTCCGCGTCTGTGCTGTGGTCGATCGCGTACTTGAGTTCCGTGTTTGACTGCGTGACGGTCGAGACCTGACTTTGCAGCTCGTCCCGTTGCGCTCTCGCCGAGGCCACCTGCACCTTCAGAGACACCAGCGTGATGCCCGCGTAGACCATGATGGCGATGATGACGATCTTTGTGATGAGACTGGTGCGTTTCACACGCATTGGCTTCGTCCCTCCCCGCTTTTTCCGGCGTTTCCCGAACTTTGCTATTTGGCTTCATTCTATACCCAGTTCTGATTTTTTGAAAGACTTTTTTGAAAGAATTCTTGACTTTCAGCAGTTTCGCCCGCAAAAGCCGCAGCGGTCTGTATAGAATTTGCAGAAATTTGCAAAGTGCGTCCAGAAAATGTGCAAAAGCAGGCAAAAGCACGGGACTGAGCAGGCCAAAATAAGCCGCCGCTCCGAGCGCCGCAACCACGCAGAAGGCCACCCGAAAGTCCCCCGCAGACGGCCCCATCGTTACCCAGACCATGACGCAAAAGCCGAACAGACAGACGAACACGTCGCACAGCGTCGTTACCCAGCCGCTTTTCGCCCTTCGCCGCACAGCGCGGAGAAAATCATAAATCAGCCCGAAAAGCGCGCCGCCGCCGAGCGCGCACAGCGCAGCCGCGAGCTGGTCCGATACCTCCAGCTCCAAGGCCTATTTAAAAAGCCGCTGCCAGAGACTTCCGCTCGGCGCGGTCTCCTCGTAGCCGAGGTCCGTGATAAGCCCGGTCACGATCAGATCGCCGGTGTCGAGACTGAGCTTGTCAATGTGCAAGTCGTTGCCGCGCAAAATGAGGCTGCCCTTGACCGTCTTTGCGACGATCTGCCGGTCGTCAAAGCTGTCTACATCCAGCACCCCCGTCACAGAAAGGCGGGAACGATCCTCCAAAATGATGTTTTGCGGCGTATTTGCGAATTTTTCCTTTTCCTCATAGACCATAGAAGCTACCTCCGTTTTGTGGTGGTATATTCTATGCGCGGGAAAAGGGGGATATGTTCAGCCGGCCTTGTTCCCGATATAGCCGATCTTGTTTGTCTCCCAGAGCGAATAGGCTTTTTCGGCCATCTGCTGGAGTCCGGCGGAGCTTGTTTCATAATTTGCGCCGCTGTCCCAGATAAAAACGCCCTTAGCCGTGTATTTCATGTCGGTCGCGCTCTTTTGAAACGCCTTGCCTGCGACGTCGTATTCGGTTTTCGTCGCGGACTTTCCGGCGACCTTATAGCTCTCGTTCGTGACGTTGCCATTGTCGTCCGTGTCCTGATATTTGTAATAGAGACTTTCCAGTGTCAAAACGTTATTTTTGTCATGGCCGAACTTTATAAGCTCGTTATACTTAAAGTCGCGCGCGCCGTTGCCGCTCTGCACGACGAAAAATTCCTCGGTGCCGTCCGCCGACTCCATCAGCCGGAAATCGTCAAATCNNGGCTTGAAAGATGCGAGCCTCCGAAGGCTTTGCCCACCGTATCCAGATTCGAGGAGACACATTCGACCTTGCCGTCCACGATATCGAAAAACTCCGCGCCCAAAGCGGCGGAAGCGCCGGAGTCAAACAGGACCATTTCGATGCTACCGTCGCAGTCGAGATCCAAAAAGCCAATGCCGGAGATGCCGCCCGTAAACGCATCCGACAGGGCCTTGTAGTTGTCCGAAAGGAAGCTGCGGTAAACGCGGCATTGCTCTGTATTGTCAAAGCTTGCAGGCAGCGTCGGCGCGGGGGTGCTCGGCGAAGCCGTGGCCTCTGCGGTAGCTGCCGGGGACGCAGAAGCCACCTCCGAAGCGGACGGGGACGCGTTTCCTAAAGAAGCGCCGCCTTCCGTGCAGGCGCAGAGCAGCGCGAGCGCGAGAATCAGCGGCAGCAAACGGGAAAATCTATGCATATCATTGACCTCCATGCCGCAAGAGCGGCAATGTGTTTATTCTCTGTGCAATTTACTTTGCAGTTTTGCATTATATCATATACGCCGAAAACAGTAAACGCATTCGGCTCAAGTGTAGAATTTGTAATCATTCGTTCAAATCTGTTAAAATTGACGCACTGTGGTTTGTCATCAGTACGCTGTAAACCGTCTTTTTCCGTCCGAAGGAGACAGGGTTCCGGTCTCATTTCCGGTTTTCGCACATCTGCTGTTTTCGGACATAAAAACGGCGGTCTAAACTGACCGCCGAATTTTTTATTTCACAACGACGCACTCGTTCCCGAACAGCTCCTGTAATTCCTTCACGAACGCTTCGTGGATGAGGCAGCCGGTCGTGTATTTCTTCTTTGTATCCTCGCAATAAACGATCATACGTTCGCTTCCTGCGAACATGATGTGGATAAGCTCCACGCGCGCAACGCGCGGATCGTCCTTTGACGGCACCTTGAGCCATAGCGTGTGCGGCTTCTGCGGCTCTCCGGGGACCTCCGCGTCCGTCAGCGGACGCAAAGAATCCACCATGAGCTCCGGCTCCTTTTCGTCTCGGACGGAGATTTTGCCCTTCACAACGATTGGGGCGTTCACACGGACGTAGCCGCCGCTCTGATCCAAAACGCGCTGGAACGCGATAAGCTCCATCGTGCCGCTTGCGTCCTCGAGCTGGATATAGGCCATGAGGGTATTGCTTTTCGTCGTTTTCGTCTTTGCCGCTTCGATGACGCCCGCAAGCGTCACGAATTGTCCGTCAGAAAAACTCTGCGGCCCGCCCTCCTGCGCAAAATCACCCATGATCATGCCGATCGGCGTCGCCCCAACTTTTCGGACCGCCTCGCGGTACTCGTCCATCGGATGGCCGGAGAGATAGAGGCCTGTGGTCTCCTTTTCCATCGCCATAAGCTCGCGCGTCGTATACTCGCCGACATCCGGCAGCGGCACGTCGGCGGCAGTTTTTGCCTCGTCCTCCGATTTTCCCATAGAAAACAGGTCCATTTGCCCGTCGATGTTTTTGCGCGAAGCCTCCGTCACACCATCGACGACACGGTTTAATATCTGCATGAGCTGCTTGCGCCTCGCGCCGAGACTGTCAAACGCGCCCGCGCGGATGAGACTTTCGACCGCACGGCGGTTCAAGTCCTTTCCGACGAGACGGCGGCAGAAGTCGTCGAGACTTACAAAGTGTCCGTCCTTTTCGCGCGACTCGATCACAGCGTTTATAAACCCGCGCCCCATATTCTTGATGGCGACGAGGCCGAAACGAATGGCGTCCCCTTCAACGGCAAAGTCCGCTTCCGAAAGGTTCACGTCCGGCGGCAGAAGCTTTATGCCGCACTCCTTGCATTCGCCGATAGNNTTCGTCGTGCTGTCCAGAACCGACGTCAGTAGCGCCGCCATATACTCGCGCGGCCAGTGGCATTTCATATACGCCGTGCGGTATGCAACGATCGCGTAAGCGACGGCGTGCGCCTTATTGAAGGCGTAGTTTGCAAAATCGTATATTTCGTCGTAAATACTGCCCGCGATATCCTCTGGAATGCCATTTGCGACCGCGCCCGCGATGCTTCGCTTTGGGTCGCCGTGGATAAAGGCCACACGCTCTGCGTCAATAACGGCCTTTTTCTTCTTCGACATCGCGCGCCGGATCAGATCCGCCTGCCCAAGCGAGAAGCCTGCAAGCTTGCGGAATATTTCAATGACCTGCTCCTGATAAACGATGCATCCGTAAGTAATTTCAAGGATGCTGCGCAGGGATTCGTGCTTATATGTAATTTTCGACGGACTCGCACTGCACGCAAGAAAGCGGGGAATACTCTCCATCGGCCCCGGCCGGTAGAGGGCGATGACTGCCGTGATATCCTCGACGGATTTCGGCTTGAGCCCCGTGCAGACGCCGGTCATACCCGTGCTCTCCAGCTGAAAGACGCCGGAGGTGTGGCCCTGTGCAAGCATTTCAAAGGTTTCCTTGTCGTCGTCCGGCATGAGCGCAACGTCGAAACCGGGCACGGTTTTCCGCACAAGCTGGTTCGCCCGCTCCAGAACCGTGAGGTTTCGCAAGCCCAGAAAGTCCATTTTTAAAAGGCCCAGCTCCTCAAGCGTCGTCATACTGAACTCACACACGACGGACTCGTCGTTCTTGGAGAGCGGCACATATTCGTAAACGGGCTTTCCCGAAATAACGACCCCCGCAGCATGGGTCGAAGCGTGGCGCGGCATGCCCTCGAGCGCACGCGCCGTGTCGATCAGCTCGCGGATGCGCCCATCGCCATCGTACTTGTCCTTAAGAGGCTTTGAAAGCTGCAATGCCTCCGTAAGTGTCATGTTGGCCGTGGTCGGCACGAGCTTTGCCACCTGATCGCATTCCGCATAGCCAATGTTCAAAACGCGGCCGACGTCCCGGATGGCAAGTCTTGCGGCCATGGTGCCGAAGGTGACGATCTGCGCAACGTGGTCGGCGCCGTATTTTTGTGTGACGTAGTCGATGACCTCGCTCCGGCGTTCGACGCAGAAGTCGCAATCGATATCCGGCATAGACACACGTTCCGGGTTCAAAAAGCGCTCGAAAAAGAGACTGTATTTAATCGGATCGACATCGGTGATGTTGAGGCAGTAACTCACCATGCTGCCCGCCGCCGAACCTCTGCCCGGTCCGACAGGGATGTCCTGCGACTTTGCGTAGCCGATGAAATCCGAAACAATCAGAAAATAGTCCGTAAAGCCCATACGGCCTATCATGTCCAGCTCATACTGGAGCTGCGCACGGAGCTTTTCCTCGCGCTGCACCCCGTCCGGGAGCGCTTGAATCCCGCCGTAGCGCTTTTCAAAACCCTGGTTACAGAGCCTTTGCAGGTAGGCAAACGAGTCCGTTTCCCCCTCCGGCAGCGGAAATTCCGGCAGGTGGTAGTGGCCGAATTGAAAATCAAAGTCACAGAGATCGGCAATCTTCTGCGTGTTCGCCGCCGCCTCCGCCGTTTCAGGATACTCGGGGAAAAGCTGCAGCATCTCCTCCTCAGATTTAAGGAAAAACTCCGTTCCCTCGAATTTCATGCGGCTCGGATCGTCGATGGTCTTACCCATCTGTATGCACATGAGCACGTCCTGATTGTGCGCGTCCTCGCGCCGCAGATAGTGTGCGTCGTTCGTGAGCGCCAGCGGAATGCCCGTTTCGCGGTGCAGTTTAATAAGCCCCTCGGCGGCGACGCGCTCGTCTGCGATGCCGTGGGACTGGAGTTCGAGATAAAACCCGTCCTCCCCGAAGAGCGCTTGTAGCTCAAGTGCTCTGGACTTTGCACTTTCATAGTCTCCGTGAACGATCTTTTGCTGGATTTCGCCCGCAACGCAGCCGGAAAGGCAAATCAGCCCCTCCGCGTGTTCGTGCAAAAGCTGCCAGTCGATGCGGGGCTTGACGTAAAATCCCTCTGTGAACGCGAAGCTAACAAGATAGCAGAGGTTGTGGTAGCCCGTTTCGTTTTTGCAAAGCAAAATGAGGTGGGAATAGTTGCTGTCTGTCCCGTACTCTTTTTCTGTTCTTTCCCGCGGGGCGACGTAGACCTCGCACCCGATAATGGGCTTGATCCCGGCCTTTTTTGCTGCTTTGTAGAAGTTCACGGCCCCGTACATAACGCCGTGGTCTGTGATCGCAAGCGCGTTTTGACCAAGCTCCTTTGCACAGGCCGCCATATCGTCAATACGGCAGGCCCCGTCCAGGAGACTGTATTCGCTGTGAACATGCAGATGAACAAATGACATAAAAAGGCTCCTTTCCGGGTTCCTGAAAAAGTCAGACGGGCGTACCGCCTGCAAGCTCCATAAGCTTGCGTATCCTGTGCCCCATACACGACTTAGAAACGGGCGGCATGGCGAGCTGGGCCAGATCGGTCAGGCTCGCTTCGGGATTGGCAATGCGCAAAAGCGCCGTTTCATAGAGCTTTTCAGGCAGGTCCTCCAGCCCGGTTGTCTCCTCGATGCGGCGTAGGGCCTCCAGCTGTTCGGCGGCGGCAGTGACGATCTTGTCGGCATTTGCACTGTCACAGTTTACACGGCGGTTGACGGCATTTCGCATATCCTTTTCGACCTTGGCGTTCATAATGTCCATCGCCGCAAGCGGCGCGCCGATGAGCGTTAAAAAGTCCTCAATCGCTTCGGACTGCTTGAAATAGATGACGTAGTTTCCCCCGCGCGAAGCGTCCTTAGGGGAAAAGCCCAGTTCCAGTAAAACTGAGAACATTTCACGGCTGACGTTGTAGTGGTCCGTCACGAACTCCATGTGATAGCTCTTTTCGGGATCGGTAAGACTGCCGCCCGCGAGAAAAGCGCCGCGTAAAAACGAGGCCTTGCAGCAATAATCCTCCAGAACGCCAAGATTGATGTGGTGTGCGAGGATGCCGCCCGGCTCGTAGCCGTAGGCTTCAACGACCTGCGAAACGTGCGTGGGGTCCGTCATGTAAAACGAAAATTTCCCCTTGATATCCGTCTCTGAAACGGCATCGAACGCCAGGCCGAACGCCTTTTTGAAAAGTTTCGGCAGACGCTCGGCAAGCTCCGGACTGGACGTCACAATGCGAATCTCTTCCGCGGAAAAAAGGTTGCAGAAAAGCAGAATGCCGTAGGCCTCCGAAACGGCGCAGCAGCGCTTTTGCAGCGGCGCGCGGCACAGCTCCGCCTTGGTATCTGAGGAAAACGACATTCTGCTCCATCCTTTCTTTATGACTTACCCGTAAATCTTCGTGTGCGCCTCCTCCTGATAGAGCCGCATAATCTCCGCCGCGAGAAGTCTTGGGTCGTGCCGCGCGTAGCCTCGCGAGCAGTCCAGCAGCGGCGCATAGACCGTTTTAACGCCGAGCTTTTGCAGTTTTTCCTCGTCGGCAACGGTCTGACTTGCCCCCTGCGCCCGGTAGCGCGCGGCGACCGCCTCCGGCAGCGGGGTCGAATTGACGATGCAGTAATCAAAAAGCTTCTGCCCGGCGTGCGTGAACAGCGCACGGACATGGTCCGAGGCGGTGTAGTTTTCCGTTTCGCCGTCCTCCGTCGTAACGTTCAGGACATAAATCCGCAGCGCGTCCGACTGGCCGACCGCGTCCGCCACGCCATTTGTCAGCAAGTTCGGAATAATGCTCGTGTAGAGACTGCCCGGCCCCAGCACAATAAGTTCTGCATTGCGAATCGCATCCAGACTTTCGTCCAGCGCGGGCGGCTCGTTCGGCAAAAGCTCAACTTTGCGGATACGTTTCAAACCTTTTTTCTTCTGTTCCGCGATTTTTGACTCGCCAATGACGACGGTGCCGTCCTCAAAGGTAGCCTTGAGCCGAACGTCCTCGGTCGTGACCGGCAGCACACGGCCCGTGATGGCCAAAACCTCGCTCATCTTGCGAATGGCTTCGTAAAACGAGCCGGAGATGTCGTTCAGAGCGGCAAGGAAAAGGTTTCCCATGCTCTGGCCCTTTAAGCAGCCCTCCGTAAAGCGGTAGCCCAAAAGCTGCTCCATGGTCGGTTCCGTGTTCGCAAGCGCCTGTAGGCAGTTGCGAACATCGCCCGGAGGCGGCATGCCGAGTTCGTCCCGCAGGGTGCCGGAGCCGCCGCCGTCATCTGCCATCGTCACGATGGCCGTGAGCCGGTGCGTATAGAGCTTGAGTCCCCTGAGCATATTGGAAAGCCCCGTTCCGCCGCCGATGGCGACGATCGAGGGCTCGGTTTTCGGATACGGATAGATCATTCCGTCACCTCACTTGCCGTCACTTTTGGATATCCCTGTGGATGCACTGAACGGCGTAGCCCTGCTCCTCAATGAAGTCCGCAAGCGTCTGGGCAATAGCCGCCGAGCGGTGCCGCCCGCCAGTGCAGCCGATGGCGATGGTGAGGCCGAGCTTTCCCTCCTCCACATAGAGCGGCAGCAAAAAATCGATGAGATTTTCGAGCTTTTTCATGAATTCCAGCGTTTCAGGACTGCGGAAGACAAACTCCGAGACAGGGTCGTCCAGCCCCGTCTTGTCGCGAAGCTCCGAAANNCGAAACGTAGTAGGGATTCGGCAAAAAGCGCACGTCGAAAACAAGATCCGACTCCAGCGGGATACCGTATTTATACCCGAAGGACATGACGTTCACAACGAGCTTTCGTTTCGTATCCCCGCCAACAAAAAGGCGGTAAAGCTCACCCTGTAACATGCCGAGGGTCAAGTTGCTGGTGTTTATAATGTAGTCCGCCCGCTCGCGCACGGGGGCGAGGAGCTTGATCTCATTTTCGATGGCCGTTTCGATGGAGACGCCGGGTCCCGCCAGCGGGTGGCGGCGGCGGGTTTCCTTGTAGCGCTTGACAATATTCGCGGGGTCCGACTCCATAAAGAGGATGCGGTAGTCACAGCCGAGATCCCAAAGGCTGTCCAGCACCTTGAAAAGCTCCTCAAAGCTTGCTCGCTCGCGAATGTCGGTCACGAGAGCCACGCGCTCATAGCGCTCACTCGCCGCCATGCACAGCTGCGCAAACTTTGGAATGAGGGCAATGGGCATATTGTCAACGCAATAGTAGCCCAAATCCTCCAGCATATCGGCGGCGCGAGATTTTCCCGCGCCGGAAAGCCCCGAAATAATCAAAAATTCCATAGCCTTCACCCCTCGCATATCAGTCGTTTTCAATGATCTTCACTTCCGGCTCGAGCCGAATGCCCGTTTGAGCCAGAACCGTTTTCTGAATGTGCTCCATGAGTCTGCGCACGTCGTCGAAGGTGGCCCCACCCCGGTTTACAACAAAGCCCGCATGCTTTTCAGAAACCTGCGCGCCGCCCACAGTATAGCCCTTTAAGCCGCATTGCTCAATGAGCGCGGCGGCATAGCCCTGCGCCGGCCGCTTGAAGGTGCTTCCGGCGGAGGGCATATCGAGCGGCTGCGAAGCGCGGCGCTTTTCGCCAAGCTCCTTCATGCGGAGATTGATTTCACGCGGGTCGCCCTTTTGCAAAAGCAGTTCGCAGCCAAGAACCACGCTGCCATGATCCGAAAAGGCGCTGTGGCGGTAGGACAGATCGAGTTCTTTTCCGGCCTTGATGCCGGTTTTGCAGTTCTGATCCAGATAGGCCGCCGAGCGGAGCACCTGCTTCATCTCGCCGCCGTAGGCTCCCGCGTTCATGAAAACGCCGCCGCCGACCGTGCCGGGAATGCCCTGCGCGAATTCCATACCCGTGAGACTGTAGGTTGCGCAAAGCGTCGCGGCCTTGGCAAGACTCATGCCGGCTTCGACATAGACGGTTGTCTCGCTCGTGCGCTTTGCGCCGAAAAGGCCGATCGTTTGAATCACGAAACGCTTGAGCGGCTCGTCGGTTACCAAAAGGTTCGTGCCGTTTCCGATGATCAGCGGCGAAACGCCCTTTTCGCGCAGAAACGCGCACAGCGCCTGCGTTTCCTCAAGGGAGGACGGCAGGGCAAAAAGCGCCGCGGGGCCACCGATCTTAAAGGAGGAATGCACGCGCATAGACTCGTTTTCGCGCAGCTCCAGCGCGGGCATGCTGGATTTCAGTTCGTTTGCAAGACAGGCAAGGTCGGTCATAAAAGCTCCTTCAACAATTATTCGTCCTCAAGGTCGGCGGCGTTTTCGTCGATATAGGCGTCGTGGCGGCGCTCAAGGTCCTCCGCCGCGTTGTAGCCAAGCTTTTTCTCGCGGTTGTTCATTGC
>DEMY01000019.1:0-309 GCA_002359425.1 Clostridiales bacterium UBA2658 | reverse complement strand
ATAACGGCAAGGTTCCGCCCCGGACTCACCGGGATCGTGACGCATGGCACCTGCACGCCCAAAATGTTCGTAAACTCCGAATCCACGCCGAGACGGTCGTAGACCCTGGACTCCTGCCAGCCTTCAAGCTTCGCGACAAGCTGGATGGTCTGGGAGGATTTTACGGCGCCGACGCCGTAGATTGTCCGTGCGTTAATAACGCCGATGCCGCGAAATTCCATATAGTGCCGAATGAGCGGGGGCGACTCGCCGACGAGCCGGTTCGAGCCGACGCGGCGAATTTCCACGGCGTCGTCCGCGATGAGCCGG
>DEMY01000032.1:1761-3289 GCA_002359425.1 Clostridiales bacterium UBA2658 | reverse complement strand
GACTATATCACGGGGAGGTTTGGATAATGCGCACTAGATTTGACGAACAGCTATCGCTTTTAAACCGCCAGCTCATCGAAATGGGCGCTTCCTGCGAGCGGGCCATCGCGGCGGCCGCGCAGGCGCTTTTAAGTGGCGACACGAAGCTTGCTTCGACGGTAAAGCCCATCGNNCACCGTAAGGAGCGGGATATCGAGTCGCTGTGCCTGCGGCTCCTGTTACAGCAGCAGCCCGTTGCGCGCGACCTGCGGCAGACATCCGCAGCGCTCAAGATGATAACGGACATGGAGCGTATCGGCGATCAGGCCGCCGACATTGCAGAAATTATTGGCTTTTTGGATGGACGCACGGGCGCGGAGTGCGAGCACATCGGCGACATGGCCCGTGCCGCCATCAGCATGGTGACCGGCAGCGTCGATGCCTATGTAAAGCGCGACGTGGCGCTCGCCAACGAAATCATTGAGCGGGATGACGTTGTAGACCAGCTTTTTACAGATGTCAAGCAGACGCTTGCCAAAATGCTCTTGGATAACCCGCAGGACAGTGAGTATGCGCTCGACATTTTAATGATTGCCAAATACTTTGAACGCATCGGGGATCACGCTGTGAACATCGCGGAGTGGGTAGAATTTTCGGTCACCGGCGTTCACAAAGGGGAGATGGAGCTGTGATTTTTGTCGTGGAGGACGACGCGGATATCCGCGAGGTGGAGGTATATGCTCTGCGCTCGACCGGCTTTTCCGCCGAGGGCTTTTCGGATGGCGCGGCCTTTTTTGCCGCCTTAAAGGAGAGCACCCCGGAGCTTGTGCTTTTGGACGTGATGCTGCCGGAGGAGGACGGCGTTTCGATTCTGAAAAAGCTACGAGCGGGAGCCTCCACGAAGGAAATTCCCGTCGTTATGGCGACTGCGAAGGGCGCGGAGTATGACAAGATTATGAGTCTTGACCTCGGCGCGGACGACTACCTTGTAAAGCCCTTCGGCATGATGGAGATGGTCGCGCGCGTGCGCGCCGTTTTTCGGCGCGCCTTCCCTGCGAAGGAAACGGAGCTTCTGCGCCGCGGTGATATTGAACTCGACCTCATGGCGCACAGGGTCACAGCCGGCGGCCTTCCGGTTGAGCTTACATTAAAAGAATTTGAGGTTCTGCACCTTCTCATGTCCCGCCCTGGAACGGTTTTCACGCGCGATCAGCTCTTGTCGGAAATCTGGGACANNAACGCGCACGGTTGACGTTCATATCCGCACCTTGCGCCTCAAGCTCGGCGAGAGCGGCTCTGCCATTGAGACCGTCCGTGGAGTCGGCTACAGAATGGAGACGGAAAAATGACAAAGCGCATTTTCAATTCCATTTTCAGCGCTTCCTTTTTTATGCTTTTGGCCTGTCTCATTCTAATTGTCGCCCTTCTGTATGAATATTTCACGAACGTGCAGAAAAAAACGCTGGTGACGGAGACATCGCTCGTGGCGCAGGGCCTTGAAAGGCAGGGCCAAAGCTGGTTCGACGGCCTTGATACGGATGGCTATCGT
>DEMY01000032.1:0-1756 GCA_002359425.1 Clostridiales bacterium UBA2658 | reverse complement strand
GGGGAGCTTTACTGCGCCGAACGCCTGTCCGACGGCACCGTTATTCGTGCCTCTGTCACACAGCACACGGCGTGGCGGCTCGCATTGGGGATGCTGCCGCCGTTCTGCGCCATGTTGATCGTGGCAGCCGTTCTGGCAATTATTCTTGCGGGACGCATGTCAAAGCGCATCGTTGGGCCCCTGAACGATATTGATCTGGACTGCCCGCTTGAAAACGAAGTCTACGAGGAGCTTTCGCCGCTTCTGACCCGTATCGAGCGCCAGCATCGGCAGATATCCGAACAGCTTGACGAGCTAAGACGCAGGCAGGACGAGTTTGCGACTGTAACGGGCAGCATGAGCGAGGGTCTGATCCTGCTGAACGATAAGGGGTTCATCCTCAGCATTTACCCCGCTGCCATGCGGCTTTTCGGGACGAACGCCGGTTGCGCCGGCTGCGATATGCTGGCTGTGAACCGCAGTCTGGAGATGCAGAGGCTTTTGTCCGACGCGCTTGCGGGCAAGCGGAGCGAAGAGGCTCTTTCCCTTGGCGGCGGCGAGTTTCAGGTGAACGCAAGCCCGGTGCTCTCGAAAGGAGAGGTGCGCGGCGTATGCATCCTCACCTTCGACGTGACCGAAAAGCAGCGCGCGGAGCAGCAGCGGCGCGAATTTTCCGCGAATGTTTCGCACGAGCTGAAAACGCCCCTGCAATCCATCATGGGTTCGGCCGAGCTGATTGAAAACGGACTCGTGCAGCCGGCCGATCTGGGACGCTTCGCGGGCCGTATCCGTCAGGAGTCGGCTCGGCTCGTTATGCTCATCGACGACATCATACGCCTTTCGCGGCTGGACGAGGGTGAGGAGCTGCCGAAGGAGGATATCGGTCTCAAGGCCGTCGCGGACGAAGTTGTCTGCGCACTTTCGGAGGAGGCGGCAAAGAAAAACGTTTCGCTCACGGTCGGGGGCGAGGACCTGCACATCATGGGTGTGCGGCGGCTCGTGTATGAGATCGTCTACAACCTCTGCGAAAACGCCGTCAAATACAATGTAGACGGCGGCAGCGTGCGCGTCGGTGTTTCTCAGGGGGACAATGAAACGATCCTTGCAGTCTCGGACACAGGTATCGGCATCCCGCCGGAGGCACAGGGACGCGTGTTCGAGCGATTTTACCGCGTTGACAAAAGCCATTCCAAGGAGACCGGCGGCACCGGCCTTGGCCTTTCCATCGTGAAGCATGCCGCCGTGTCCTGCGGTGCGCGCATCGAGCTGCAGAGCAAGGTGGGAGAGGGAACGACGATCAAGATTTGTTTCCCCAGAGAGTGAAATTGCTGAAAATAAAAAGAAAACCGTTCTCTCGCATGTGGCTGCGGAAGAACGGTCTTTTTTTACAAAAAAATTTTCAAAAAACTATTGCAATATTCGCGAAATTGTGTAATATAATAATCGAAACCAGATAACATAATTTTAAAAGCAACCAATCGCGATTGAGAGGTATTTTAATATGGAAAATGTTATTTTATCCACTGAGAGCGGCTCCGACCCCTCCGAGGAGATGGTCCGGGCCTTTGGCCTGCGCGTTCTGCCGATGCACGTCGCCATGGGGAACGACTGCGAAAACGACGGGAGTTTCCCGGTTGGCAAGGTCTTCGGTTATTACAAGAAAACCGCGGAGATGCCGCTCACATCGGCTGTAAACCCCGCAGAATATATGGACTTTTTCAAAAAGCTCCGCGCTGAAAATCCGTCGGCAGAGATTATCCACATCGCCTACACATCG
>DEMY01000042.1 GCA_002359425.1 Clostridiales bacterium UBA2658 | reverse complement strand
ATATGTATACCGGCTCGCCTGCCCGTAGCTGACGAATCGCTGAAATGCTGTTGCGTGTAAGGAATGTAATATTTTCAATATTGTTTTTATCTTGAAATGAATTTTTGATTCTCATACAATGACCCCCAAGACATCTTGCTTCATCACGAGGTTGTTACTAATACTATCTAATTATCTATTGATACTATTCTTTGCTCAATCGAATACTTGTTTCTGAAATAGAATTTTTTTAGATGGTAAAAAACCTGCAATATCAGTCACTTGAACCCCGTTCCAGTGGTTCAACATTCCATTGGATCGGTGTAATCCCCATGGCCTTTATGGTTCTGATGACGTGGTCGTCATATTCGCCGTAGGGGCAGCGAAAAAGGGTCGGTCGCTTGCCGGTGGCTTTTTCAATCTTGTCGTTGCCGGTGTTTAAGTTCGCAATGATCTCCTCGTTGGAGAGGCGCGAAAAGTGGGCGTGGTCATTCGAGTGGCTCATAACCTCATTGCCTGCGTCGGAGAGCGCCTTCACGGATTCCGGATACTTGTCAACCCACGCGCCGACGACAAAGAAGGTCGCGTTCACGTTGTACTTTTTCAGCGTGTCAATGAGCTGCTGCGTATCCTCGTTCCCCCACGGTAATGTTCACTTGCGCCAAAGCCTGAACAATGCGCAAAATGAGGAACCCATAACGGGTTTACCGTGAACGGTGCAGCCGCAGGATAATATACTTGTATGCTTTTCTCCTTATCCTCCCAAAGCACCGTTGTGCCTAAAAACGAGACGGCATGAGGAAGGCGAAAATACGGTTTTATAAAACACAACAGAATAGGCCCTATGCATTCTTTTTCTTACCCTTCGGAATCCTGTGAGCGTAATAAAAAATCGGCTGTGACAGATAAAATTATCTGTCACAGCCGATATTTTTATGGCAACAGCGGCATGGCCATTCCCTTCGGTCATGCACATTCGCGCCAAGCTGGTCTGACTTGCGATAGGAGGGTCGCCCTCTGCGGTCTAACATTTTTTCGCTGTGTGGAACACGTTTTACTTATACAAGCACACAGGCGATATAGCGAAGCGTTCCCGGCGTGAAGGCATATTCCAGCCCGGCGGCGGCACAAAGGTCAGAGACGTCAATACCGTAGGCCGAAAGCGCGCCGCGCAGAAGCTCCGGCTTGCAGCAGGGCGAATCGGGATAAGTACAGCTCTCACAAAGCTCGCAGCCACCCGTTGAAAGCAAGTACGCGCCCGGGTATTTTTCTGCGATTTTGTCCTTTATAAAACGCAGACGGCGGTTGTGCTCGGCGGCGAGCTTTTTCATGAGCGGAAAATCATTTGTGTCGATATGCTCATATTTGCTCTGTACGAGAAGGCCGCAGCGGTATTTCGCAAGCCTCGCGGCGCACTCTGGAAGCTCCCCGCACCCGGGCGGGCAAATCCAGTTTGTGCCGTAGCTCGTGCACTTGTCCGGCGCGCAGAGCGTTCGTATCTCCGGGCGGCAAACGAGCCGGGAAGCATCGAATGGCGCGGCGGCGGTGAAGCCAAGCTTTCGCGCTGAACTTACATATTCCTTCAAATCGTCCATAAAGCAAGCCTCCTTTGAAAACAGTCAGGCTTCGGCGTCCTCGTACTCCACGAGGCCGTATTTGATCTTGATGCGGTCGAGCTTTTCGAGCATGGGCCGCGAAAGAAACCAGAGGAAGAAAAAGGTTGCAGCCGCCTGAATGAGATCGAGCGGAAAGCCGGTCGCGTAGTAAGCGAGAATGACGGGCCAAGTAACGACCGGCTGCCACATGATGGCCGAAGCAGGATTCATGATGCCGCCGTAGATAATGACGGCGACAATTGCGCCAAAAACCGAAAGTGACAGCCGTGTTCTGCGCAGAAGTCCCTTTCGGAACAGCACACCCGCAAGAAAGCCGATAGCGNNCGTGAAAAGGAGGTTTGAAACGAGCATCGTGACGGCCCCGACAAGAAAGCCGGTTTCCCCGCCAAAGGCGACGGCGGAAATGATCGTAATGGCCATAACGGGCTTAAACTGCGGCAGCGGCGAAAAAATCGCTCTGCCCGCGACGCCCAGCGCACACAAAACTGCAATGATGACGAGTTCTCTAGCCTGCGGCTTCCGCCCCTCGAAAACGAGGAAAAACGGCAGCATGGATTCGAGCATTACCAAAAGCGAGATGAAGTAGTACTTTCGGTCGCCGAGATAGAAAACGCCGATGAAAATAGTCAGCGGGATACATAAAAGGATCATGACCGCTGCCGCGACGGTGCGCTTCGGGAGTTTTCTTCTGTCCCACGCGACCTGCGCGTTTTCGATGGGCGTTTCCGACCGTGTGCCGGTCGCCAGCGCCAGTCCGACGAGCGCTGCGATCAAAACGAGATAGACGCTGTAGCGGCTGCTGTCAAGAGCCGACAGGTGTACAAGCCCGACCGCGTGGAGAAAGCAAAATACCGTGACACCGCCGCAGAGCCAAGCGAGTGCTTTTCGCCAGAGCGGCAGGGATTTTGGGATGTCCGTTTCGTCCTCAGGCGGGGGCGGGAGCACATCGTCGTCCTCCGGGAGTTCCGGTGCGGGCGGGATCTCGCCCCCGCAGGCCGCAATGACGTCCGAAACCGTGACCGCCTGCGGCAAAAGCTGGCGCGCCATGCGGTTCGGCGCGGTCGTGTAGAAGCTATTGCCGGAGAAAAAGCGCTGGGGCGGCCCTTCCGTAACAACGCTGCCGTCGAAAAACAGGGCACAGCGGCCCGCGTACTCGGCACAAAATTCGAGGTCGTGGCTCACCATGACAACGGTTACGGCGCGCCGCAAAAGCGTTTGCAAAATAACCGCGAGAATCTGCTTAAACTCGGCGTCAAGCCCTTTCGTTGGCTCGTCCAAAAGGAGGATATCCGGTTCCGTCAAAAGCACCTTTGCCAGCGCCGCGCGCTGCTGCTCGCCGCCGGAAAGGTCGTAGGGGTGGCGGTCGAGAAGTCCCTCCAGGCGGCAGAGCGTTACAACATGCGCTACCTTCGCGTCCTTTTCCGCGTTTGTAAGCCTCTGACCGTCCAGAATTTCCATAAGGTCTTCGCGAACTGTTTTTTTCACAAAAAGCGCCTGCGGGTTTTGCGGCAGAGCGGCAATCCGGCCCGTAACGCTCACCTTGCCGCGATAGGGGCGGTTCAATCCTGAGATAAGCGAAAGCGCTGTCGTTTTGCCCGCGCCGTTGCCGCCTAAAAGCGCAACAAATTCGCCCCGGCGAACCGTGAGCGAAAGGCCGCAAATGACGTCCGGCGCGTCCTTTTCATATTTGAACCACAGCTCGTCGAGCTTTAAAACGACAGGGCCGTTTGTCTCTCCCCCATCCCGCATGGGAACGGGGCGGAGCGCATGATTTTCCGCAAAGCTTGTGAGCCAGTTTCTGCCGTCGCGCACCGTGAGCGGACAGGTCTGCTCATTCGGCACTGCCGCCCAAACGCGCATCGGCGCTGACATCGCGAGAAACATGCCGCTTCCAGCCCGGCGCAGCTTTTGACCAACATCCGCCGGCGCGCCGTCAAAAAGAAGCTTTCCTTTATCCAGAACGACCACACGGTCAGATAGCGGCAAAACCTCCGCTAAACGGTGCTCCGTGAGGATGACGGTCGTTCCAAGCTCACGATTGATCTTGCCGACGGTCGCGAGAAAGTCGCTTGCGGCAATGGGGTCAAGCTGGCTCGTCGGCTCGTCCAAAATGAGCACGTCCGGCTGCATTGTCATGACGGAAGCGAGGTTCAAAAGCTGCTTTTGACCGCCAGAAAGTTCGGTTACATTTTTGTAAAACCAAGTCTGGATGCCGAAGAAATTCGCCATCTCGGCGACGCGCCCGCGAATGGTCGGCGTGTCGCAGCCAAGGCTCTCCAAGCCGAAGGCAAGCTCATGCCAGACCTTGTCCGTAACGATCTGATTTTCGGGACTTTGCTGAACAAAACCGATGCGCTCACTCTGCTCGCGCCGGCCAAGCGCGTCTAGCGCCTGCCCCTCAAAAAGAATGTCGCCAGTGCGTGTGCCGTGCGGCGCTAAAACTGTTTTGAGTTGGCGCAAAAGCGTCGTCTTGCCACAGCCGGAGGGGCCGCAGAGCGTCACAAATTCCCCCGCCTGAACCGAAAACGAAACGTCTTCGAGCGCCGCATCTGTTTGCTGCGGATAGGAAAAGTACAGGTTTTCGATAGAAAAAACAGATGAAATCTGCAATGGCTTTCTCACCTTTCGTCCGTGGTTTCAGGGATGGGGGCAAAGCGGAGGAGACGCGCGCTGTCAAATTCGACGAGATAGCCTCTGCCGTTTTCCGGCTGCCACTCGTAGTGGTTTTTGCCCGCCGCAGGGAAAAGATGCGCCATGATTGCGGAAATCGGGCCGCCGTGAGAGATTGCGATAAAATCTTCATTCTGCCGCAAAAGCATATCAAATGCCGCAAGCACCCGCCGGGTCATGTCAGCGCCGCTCTCTCCGTTGGGACAGCGCTTTTGGTCGCTGTAGCCGTCGAGCCAGGCAATATAGGCGGGTTCGGTTTTAAGCTCCTCATAGCAGCCCATCTCAAAATCGCCAAAATTCATCTCCCGCAGGCCCCGAACCTTTTCGTGCGGTATCTCGCCAAAGAGAAGCGAAAGCGTCTCCTCCGTGCGCAAAAGGCCGCTCGTGTAGACGCGCAGACCGCTCAAATCGGGATAGCGCGTCGTTTCGCGCAGTTTTATTAGCTCCGCGCGCCCGGCATTTGACAAAGGAAGGTCCGAAGCGCCGCAGTAAAGCCGCTTTTCATTCGCCTCCGTTTTGCCGTGGCGAAGAAGGAATATGCGCCTCATTTAAGCTTTTGCGGAAGGCCACAGAAAATGCGCGTGACGTGCTTCGCCTTGGCGGAAAGCGCGTTTAAATAACGCCCAACCGCCTCGCGCCATTCGCGCATAACGGGGTCTACCGGCACGACGCCGCAGGAGATATCGCGGCAAATGACAATGGCGTCCTTGCGGAAAGACGCTTCAGGCTCTTTGCCGCTTTTGACACAGGTAAGGATGTATTCCTCCAGCCCCAAGATGCAGCGCTTTGAAAAATCGATCTTTCCGTCCTCCTTGCAGACGAAAATGTCCTCGTCCGCAAGACGGTAGGTTCTGCGCGCGTAATCAAGCTTTCCTTGATACGCACCGCCGATAATAATGTCCATATGCAGTTCCTTTCCAATCAAACGAGCGCCAAAACTGCGACACCGCAAAGCTCTCCGCAGACGATGCCGAAGCCGGAAATATCGCCCGACATACCGCCGAGCTGCCGCCGCCCGTCCCAAATGGCAAGCAGCGAGCCTGCCGCCGTCGCCGCCATCGAAAGCCCCGAAAGGCCAAATAGCAGCACTGGGAACGCACAGGCAAGAAGCAGCAGATTCAGCGTCAGGTGCCCGTACTGCGGCTTTATAAGATCTTGAAACGCGCCCGCGTAGCTGCTGCCCGGCATCGGCTCGCAGCGGCAGATGGCGAGTACAGAGCACAGCCGCGAGACTACAGGGATGAAAAGCAGGCACAGAAATCTCCCGTCCAGCTTTGCTGAGGCGAAAAGCGAAAATTCTAGCAAAAGCACGGCTCCAAAGCTCACAACCGCAAAGCTGCCGCTGTGCGGGTCCTTTAAAATGCGCCGCCGGCCCTCAAGGTCGCGGCGGGAGAGAATGGCGTCGCAGCAGTCCATGAAGCCGTCCACATGGATGAAGCCGGTCAGCGCCCCCGGCAGCAAGGTCAAAACCGCCGCCAAGACAAGCGCGGGACAGCCCGCAAGGCCAAGGAGATATGCCAAAAGCGCCCAAGCGCCGCCCGTCAAAAGACCGATGAGCGGCAGGTACAGCAGCATCGCGCCGCGCAGCTTTTCGTCCCAGATGCGCAGCGGACAGGGCACCGCGAAAAACATGCCCCATGCCATGAAAAAAGGCGTGACGAACTTTTTCAAAGCGGCAGCGCTCCTTTGTGCAGGATGCAGTTTCCGGCGCAAAGCTCTGCGACCGTATCGCAGCGTCCCGCGAGCGCGCGGTCTACAAAGGCAAGCCCCTGCCGGTAGATTTCCGTCCCCTCGTCACNNTCGTCAAAGCGCGCCGCGTCCGAGTAGAGATAGTCGCTCACAAAAACGGCGTTTTCCACGCGGTCCGCAAGCGCCAAAAGGCCCTGCGCGACGCGAACGGGAGCCGATTCGTCAATCTGACCGTCCCGGAACATCTCGTTTGCGAGGAGCGCCGTCACGCTGTCAACGAGAAAGCAGCCTTTTTCGTCCGCTCCGTCCAGACATTCCAGAATGTCCCGGCCGCACTCAATGGTTTCAAAGTCGAGACCCGCGCGGTTTTCCAAGTGCCTTGCAACGCGTGCCTCGTCCTCCCCGTCTCCGGGGATCATCGTTGCGACATAATAGCGGCGCTTGTTTTCGGAAAGAGCAACGGCGGCGCTTTGTGCAAGCGAGGACTTGCCGTTTTTGCAGCCGCCGGAAATAAAAATGGTCATAGGCTGAAACTATCCTTCCTTCGTATCTCATCGAGATAAGCGTCGTTTATCGATGCGCCCTCAAAGGTCGCCATGCCATTCATGACGGCGCAGGCTGCCGAGAGGACTTCAAACGCAAGCGGGCAGCCGCTCCCCTCGCCCAGCCGCATGCCGAGGCTCAGCCACGGGTCGAGTCCAAGTTCATCTGCCGCCGCCCTGTAGCCGATCTCATAGGAGCAGTGGGACGGAAAGAAATAATCCTTGGCGTCCGGGCACAGCCGCGCCGCGCACAGGGCCGCGACAACGGAAATGAGTCCGTCCGCAACCGCGGGNNTCGCCCCGCACATCGCCGCAATGTCAAAGCCTCCGACCTTGGCAAGAACGTCGATGGGGTCGGTTTTGTCCGGCTTGTGCAGCTTCAGAGCATTTTCAATGACCTTCTTTTTCTTCAAAAAGCCCTCGTCCGTAACGCCGCCGCCGCGGCCCGTGACCGCCTCGACCGGCAGTCCTGTGAGCGCCGCCAAAACCGCTGACGAAGTCGTCGTGTTGCCGATGCCCATTTAGCCGACGCCGATAACATCCATGCCGTCCTGCGCCGCTTCCGACGCGAGCCGCACACCGGTGAGAATGGACGTTACCGTCTGCTCGCGCGTCATGGCGGGCTGTCTGGCGAAGTTTTTTGTTCCCTTTGCGATGCTGTAATTTCGCACCGCCGCGCAGTGGTAGGGCGTCGCGATGCCGACGTCCGCGACGACAAGTGAGCAGCCAAAGTGCCGCGCCATGGCGGACATGCCCGTGAGTCCCTTCGTCATGTTCACCGCCTGCGCCGCCGTGACGCTCTGCGGCGCGGAGGAGACGCCCTCGGCTGTAACGCCGTTGTCCGCACAAAAAACAAGAATGCGGCTGCGGTCAATGGCGTTATGTAGATTTCCTGTGATACCGGCGAGGCGGATGGAGATATCCTCCAGCTTTCCGAGACTGCCGGGAGGTTTTGCCAGCCTTACCTGATATTCTGCCGCTGCGTTCATAAGCTCGCGATCCAGCGGTTTTATGTTTTGAAGAATGCGTTCGATCTCCGCTTCCATGTTAGCTCCTTACGCTTTGCCGTAAATTGCGGCGCGCTGAACAGCGATTGCAGCTTCCCGCGCCTTGCGTGTACGAGAGGAAAGCTCATGCGTCAAAAATTCAGGATTGATGCGCTCGACGACCTCGCGAACGCTGGGGTCCGTCCACGGCATATGCTGATCGATCTTTAGAATATGGCCGTAGCTGTCGCCAAAACGCGTGAGATAGTCCGCCGCGAGGTGCTCCGGCAAAAAGCCCGTGTTTGCAAGGACGTATTCGCCCGAAAGCGACTGGTGCAGGTGAACGGCTTTTACATACTTTGAAAGACTGCCGTGCTCTTCCAGCATTTTCATAATATACTCCGCTCCCTCGCGCTGGGTGCGAAGGGTGGCGTTCGTGTTCATGAGATGCCCGGTGTCGAGCAAAATGCCCTTGTTCTCGAAATGAAGCGCGGACAAAAGGCGCTCCGTCAGCTTTGGATTCGAAAACGTAAAGCCGGGCCACCACTGGTTTTCCACCAAAATCGGAAACGGTGGCTCACACTTCCCCACCACTTCGTTTATGAGCGCAGCGGCAGCATCGATGACGTCCTCGTCGCTGTGGAGCCAGCGATAGGTGTAGCCCTCCTCGACAGATACGTCCGAAACGTGATAGACCGCATAGTTGACATGCAGCGCCTCGGCCCGTGCGAGGTCGTCGCGGTACTGCCGCAAAAGCGCCTCGCGGTCATCTCCGCCATAAAACGAGGCATAGTCTTCTCTGTTGCCGAACTTTTGCAGAAGGGCTTTTTCGTCCCCACGCCAAAAGTCCAGCCAGTCCGGGTAAAAAACAAGATGGTAGCCGAGCGCAAGGCCAGGCGGAAGCAGTTTCCACGTTTCGTCTCCGCCCCAGATGGCCTCCACGCCGTCGCAGCCAAGAAACCGGATGCTTTGAGAAAGCGCCTCCATATTAGCGTATTCATTCAGGGCCTCCGTGTAGACAGGAAAACTCACAAGCTCATGCATCGGCCTTGACCTCCCCAACGGAAGCGCGGATGGACGCCCATTTTCTGTCCGCCGCAAGATCTATAATGAGCGGCATCAGGCATAGCGCTGCGTAAACGATATAGAGACTCACGGGGTAGCCCTGCGCGCCGACGCCCTTAGTAGTTGGAAAATAACGCCAGCGCAGTCCGCTGTTGGCCCAGCCAACGATGAGATACGTTCCACAGGCGACGAGATAGAGCAGCGCCGCCTTGTCGCGCCCGTCGAAGTGATAGATGGAAAAGGCCGTTCTTCCCGGAAGGCCATAGCCCCGGCTGCGCATGCTGTCAGAGGTATCAATGGCGTTTTCAAGGCACCATGTAAGCATGATGGACAAAATGGTGAAGGCATTTTTCATCCGCTGCCAGACGCTGCCGTTTGACACGTCCCGCCCGACACAGCGCTGCGCGTTTGAAACGATCTTGATCTGCGCGTTGAACTTTGGGATAAAGCGCAGACTCATCGAAAGCACCAGCGACATGGCCGGAATAACGCGGCCAAAGAGATAAATGAATTTGTCCGAAGTCATGACCGCATTATAGCAAGAAAACCAGCTCACAACAGCGGCCAAAATCGCA
This sequence comes from Clostridiales bacterium UBA2658, assembly GCA_002359425.1. Lineage (GTDB taxonomy): Bacteria > Bacillota > Clostridia > Oscillospirales > Oscillospiraceae > UBA2658. The sequence goes on along the minus strand of DEMY01000042.1, from coordinate 8,476 downwards.
CCTGCCGCAACGCCGTAGATCATGGACTCAAGCGTCAGCGGGTTCCCGGTCGGCAGATAGCGCAGAATGGTCGCACCCTCATGGTTGAGTGCGGGGTTAATGAGCGCCGTTAACAAAATGAGTGGCAAAAGGCCGGCGAGTGCGAGCCGCACAGCTCCCCTGCCTTTAAGATAGACGCTGTAGGCGACGCTGGAGCCGAGGGTGATCGCGACGCACACCGGGTGTGTCACAAACATTGAAAAAACAAGGACAAGCCCAAAAAAGAGAAAGCTGATAACCGGGTGAAAGCTCGAAAATGTGTCCGTGTTCTTCATAGGCTCAACCTGTCGTTGCGGCGTAACCGCCGACGTCCGCGCCGAGGTTGCAGGTATAGACCCACGCAATCGTATCGCCCTCATGGAGCTGGTAGCGGGAGCAGCCATAGTTCGGGAACCAGCCATTCACCTTGTACATCCAGCCGGAAAGCTCGCCGCAGTCAAACTCGTAGAGATTGCCAATGCCCTCGATATAGGCGGAGTTATAGATCGGCGTANNATTCCATGTGGATGCCCTGCTGCTTGCAAGTGCGGAGAAGGACATTAAAAACGCTCTCGCCCTCATAGAAGGTCACGGTCGTCGGTTTTAAAAGCCAGCCGTCGGACGGGACAAGCTCTTTTTTCTCAGGATCAAGCCAGCCGATGTTATCGTTGATGGTTGAGCAGGAGATGGAAATCGTGCATGTGGACTGTTTGTCGGAAATCTTAGCGTTCTGAGGCTCCACTGGAACGGGCTTTCCGGCAGGAACCGGGTCGGTGAGATACTGGTCCTTTCCTGTGGAGGTGTCGAGCTGCATGCCGTTTTGTAATGAGTAGTTCGCGTCTCCATTTTGGACCTGCCCCGTATTTCCGGCGAACTTCGCGGCGGCCTTTTCCTTTTCGGCGGCGGTCATGGATGTGTTGTCAGCACCGCCGGGGCGCGACTCAATGGTGCCGGTATTTTTCTTATTTTCAGCAGCCGCGCTGGGCGACGGGGAAGCCTCCTCGCTCGGCGAAGGCAAAACATCCTCAGAAGGTGAAGGCGAGGGCGAGACCGCATTGATCGAAACGCTGCTGGGCGAAGGAGAAGCCTTTGAAACGCTCCAGCCTTGTAGTCCCGGTGCGCCGCCGCCGACCCAGAAGGCCACGGCAAGCACTGCGACAAGTGCGGCAGCGATGTATACTTTCTTTTTGTTTTTTTCAAACCAAGCCTTCATCGCCGGTCCTCCTCTAGTCTTAAACCATGCTTCTTATTATGGACCGAAACGGTTCTCCCGTTCCGCACTTTTACAAAAGATTTGCGCTTCCCAGAAGGTTATAGAGCATCTGCGCCACTTCGCAGCGCAAAACGGCCTGCTGCGGGCGGATATTTAGGTCTGTGCTATCTAAAACACCCTTGTCGTAGCAGAACGCGAGGCTTTCGCGCGCCCATTCGGAACTCGATACATAGTCGCCGAAACCGGAGAGCGTGTCACGGATCGTCGTGGTATCATAGCTCGTCGCCATGCCGCAGAGCTTTGCGGCCCGCGCCGTCATTGCGGCAGCCTGCTCGCGGGTGATGGTGCCGTTCGGCTCGAAGGTCGTGTTGGTCGTGCCGTTTACAATGCCATAGGCGTTCGCGGTACCGACATAACCAGCATACCACATACCGGATGGAACATCGGAGAATTTACCGTTTTCCTTTGGTGTGAGGCCAAGCCCGCGCACGACGATGGCGGCGTACTCCGCGCGGGTCATCGTAGCGTTCGGGGCAAAGCTCGTGTCGTTTATGCCGTTAATGATGCCGCGGGAGGCAAGCGCCTCGATCGCGGGCTGGTTTTTGTGGCCGCTGATATCGCCGAAGGTCTTGCCGGGAATCTTGACTGGAACCGATTTCACGTCGGCGTTTTTGCCCTTGAGCCCCTCGCCCTTGCCGGTGGTCGAGCCTGTGCCAATATTGATGGCATCGCTCATGCGATAGAGACTCTGCTTGCCGCTTTGCGCGCGCTGCAGGGCAACAAGAGCGTAAAATCCCTGTTCGGTCGCCATCTGGTTTGAGCCGGAGCCGCCGGAGGTGTGGCGGAAGCTGCCGTCCGTCTGGTAATAGCTCAGAAGATCGTCCAAAACGGTCTTTCCGTTTTTCACGAAACGGCTGTCGTTCAAAGAGATGCCAAGCTCGCACAGGGCAACCAGCATCTGCGCGTCGCTCTCCGAATTTGAGGTGTTCCAGGAGGAAAAGCCGCCCGTTGCGCTCTGCTGCTTTGACATGCAGGAAAGGGCCTTTTCAGTGGCGGTTTTGACGGCCGCCTGATCCTGATATTTTGCCAAGGCCTGCAACGCCATGCCGGTAATGTCGGGGTCGGAAGTTTCGTTCGCCGTTTCGCTGCTCGTGCCACCGGTCAAAGACCAGCCGCCATCCGAAAGCTCACAGGCAAGAATGCGGTCAACATACATCTGGCGTGTTGCCTGTTTCGCAGCAGATGTATTTTTCGGCATTGCATAGTTGCCGGAGTCGAGAGCGATGAGCGCCCAGATGGGGCCGTTGAGGCCCTGCCAAATGGTCTTTTCGTAGTCGCCAAGCGGCGTTAATAAATTGTAACCGGCCACGTTTGTCGGATCCTTGCCAATGGCGGTGAGAGCGACCGTGACGCGGGAATATTCTGTGTATTTTTTGTCGTGTAAAACGCCCTTGCAGGCTTTTACATATTCCTCCACAGTAGCGTAGTAGTTCTGATAGTATTCGTTGGGAATGCTATAGCCGCTGCGGGCAAGACCCAAAACGGCCCATTCGCCGCCGATGGAACCCACCTGCGGTGATTTTACGAGATTGTAGACATATGAGGCGGTCTTTGTAACGTCCGCCTGCACCCGGCTGTCCGCCGCAAAGGCCGGCATGGCGAGCTGGTATATAAGCGCAAGCGCAAGCGCCATGCTTCCAATCGTTTTCTTCATCATGATAAACACTCCTTCAGTTTCCTAACCGCGTTTTATTCCTGCCGAAAGGAGAATATGAGCAACGGGGACCACCGCCGGATCACAGGCGAAGGCCCCCGTTCGGACAAGACGATTGTACCACAGAGCCGGCGCGCTCACAAGAGAAGCTTTGCAAATGTGCTCCTGTTTTGGGAGGAATGAGCGCGCCGGGATATGGTTTGTCCGTGCAGGATGCAGTTGTGGTGCTTTAGCCCTGCTGCCAGTTTGCGGGATAGACCGTATAGACGTACTTAGCGCGATCCGGCGTCTGAAAATGAATGTGGCTGCCTTTGGGGATGTAGATGACGTCACCGGGGCCGCCCTTGACGACGCGGCCGTCGATCTCGATTTCCAAATTACCCTCGAGAACGATGTCATATTCGTCGTAGGTGAGCGTCCATTCAAAGGACGCTCCGTCCGTGAGTTCCATGACACCGCAGCCCATGCGGGGCGCTTCGTCGAGAGAGGTGACGTCCTTGAGCTTCACGTCCTCGCGACCCTCGAAAGGCTCAAGCTTGACGGTGCTCGTTTTGATACCGATAATTCCGCTCGGGTCGATCTGTCGCTCGCATTCGCACGGACATACGCCGTGCTCCTGCAAGACCTTGACGATGACGTCGCGGATCATTTGTTCACTGATATTCATAAATTATGCCTCCGGAGTGGTTTCTTCGATTGTATCCTCCTGCGTCTGAATCTTGGCAAGGAGCTTCGGAGCGAGCGCATTTGCAAGGATCAAGGCTGTGATACCAGCGGTGAGCTTGCCGATGATCATCGGGAAGATCATTTCAGGGTTGTTGCCGGCAGTAAAGCCGAGGTGGTCGCCGAATACGAACGCAGCGGAAACGGAGAACGCGACGTTCAGAAGCTTGCCCTTTGCGTTCATGTCACCGAGGATGTTGAACATTGCAATGTTGTTGGCGAGGTTCGCGACGAGACCGGCGGAGCCTTCCTTGTTCATGCCCATCTTCGCGCCGAGCTTTTCAAGTGCGGTACCGAAAGTGCGGGTGATCCAGAGGACCATCGGGAATGCGCCAATGAGGACGATGGCGATCTGGCCGCAGACCAAAAGGCCGGATTCAAGCGGAATAATGCCATTCTCGTCGGGATTGACCATGATATCGAAAAGCGGGAATTTGATCTGCGTCTCATATTCAAAGACAGCGATCGCGGTGAAAACGGTGATGAGGATCGTGACGCCGTTGCCAAACTTGACGAAGCCGTTAATCATCTTATCGGGCTTACGCCACAGGCCGATAACGATGAGGCCGGCGACGATGATGACCGGGATGAGGTTTTGGAGAATGGTGAGGATGTCCATCTTATACTGGGTCATGTTCATGGCAAGGCCGCCGAGGATGCAGCCGATGGGGATCGTGATAAGACCGGCAAGAACGCCGGCACCGAGGTAGGGGCGGTCTTGCTTCTTGATGATGGACAGGGCGACCGGGATGGTGAAAACGATGGTCGGGCCCATCATGGTGCCGAGGATGAGACCTGCGAAGTTACCGATGGATGCATTGTCACCGGCAAGCTTCATGGCGAGCGGATAGCCGCCCATGTCGCAGGCGAGGAGGGTTGTTGCAAACATCGAGGGGTCAGCGCCAAACAGGCCGTAAATCGGTTTCAGGATCGGCCCAAGGAGGATTGCAAGCACCGGGGCTGCCGCCACGACGCCGGCCATTGCGATGGCGAGCGGACCCATGGCGTTGAAGCCTTCGTCAAATTTCTCGCCGTAGCCGAGTTTGTTGCCGCGAATCTTATCGACTGCGCCGACGATCATGAAGATCATCATGATAAAGACGATGACCGTGTTAATGGACAGACCCTGTACCCATGCTGTAAGTCTTTCCGTAAATACCTTGTAATTTGTGACGTTACTGACTAATTCGTCAAACATATTTTTCTCTCCTTCTCAAATTATCAGATTTTGATGCGAAGGATGGGGACTCAAAGAAGCGAGCGGTAAACCTCCTGCGAGGGCTTTGGAATGACGGTCGCGCCGTCCAGCATGGCTTTGTCCCTTGACGCAGCGGCGACCGCGGCGCGCACAGCGCCAACGTCTCCGCAAAGCGTCACATAGCCCTTGCCGCCGATTGCGCCGCCCAAACGGACGTCGATCAGCGTAACCTCGGCCGCCTTGACTGCGAGATCCGCCGCCACGATTGCGGACGAAACAGAGTAAAACTCCAATACGCCGATCGCACCCTGCGGCACAGGTCTCTTGCCTCTGCCGAGACTGGATGCAAGCTGGGGATGGACGTTTGGCAGTAGAAGCGTATCGACAACGCGATCGCCGCCGCATTTGACGCCCTCCGCGACCGACGCCCGGACAGAGCCGGTATCCCCGGAAACCAGGACAAAATACTTTCCCGGACAGACTGTTGAGCCGCGTAAAAGCTCGACCTGCGCCGCTTTGACCATGCTGTCGCAGACATCGATACCCCTGGAAATGCTATTTAGTTCCACCATGCCGATCGCCGTGCTCACGTGCTCACTTCCTTATGCTTTGATAACAGCGCCGTTCGCGCTGATTTTGGTAATTGTACCGCCGATGCTTGCGTGAATTCCGGCGCAGAAGCCGTCCGTCGCTATGCGTTCGCCCTTTTCCACAACGTCGCCCACATGCTTTAAGGGCTGTGCGGGCCGGTGCGCCTGCTGAAGAAACGGGATGGATACCTCCGCTGCGGTCAGCTCCCCGTATGTAAAGTCATGGAAGCCGCCGTATTCCGAAAGGCCGAGACGGTTTTCAAGACGCTTCGTATCAAGTCCACCCAGTTTTTCGCGCGGAACGGGTTGCATTTGACGGGGCAACATAAAGCCGCGGTTTTTTTTGAGACCGCCGAGACAGTAGGCGTTCATGCGGCGCGGCTGGAGTCCCATGGGGCACACCGCGTCGCACAGGCCGCAGAAGCAGCAGTTTACCGCGTCTCCAAAAGCTTCGCGGTATGCTTCGGTTTCCGAAAGCTCCTTTTCGCGCCGGAGGTTTCGCATGATGAGGTTCGGACGCATGTTCTGGCCGAGTCTGTACCGCGGGCAGAATTCCGTACAAAGGCGGCACTGCTCACAGACACTGCGGGCGCGTTTCATGGCCGCGTCCATCGGCAGTCTGGCTTTTTCGATGAGGGGATGGTTTTGGGGAAGAACAATGAGCGTTTCCGTGCGCCGGGTAACGACGGCGGCTTCGATGGCAGATTGGGCTGACAAGACCCGGCCCCGCATCGGCCCGCCGACAATGAGCGCTGCATCCCCGATTACCCCCGCCGCCTTGATACACGCCGAAAGACGCGCGCCGACGGGGACTTTCAGGAAAAGCGGCTTTTGGACCGCGCCCAAAACGGTGAGATATCGCTCCGTTACGGGCGTTTCCTCAAGGGCGTTCAAAATATCCAGCGCCTCCGAAGCAGTGATTACGGCACAGTGCGCATCGCGCGGTGTGCCGCGCTCCGGAACGGACTTGCCGGTGACGAGATAGCTTAAAACGAGTTCGTCGTCAAATGGGTAAACAACTTCTGTTTTGAAAAGCTCGGCGGGCTATTTCTTGTCTTGTATCTCTTTTTGAAGCGCCCGCAAGGCTCTCTCGTCGTCTTCGCGCACCGCTATGACCGTCCTTTTCGCGCCCGTGTTTTCCGCGATGGCGCAGACGGCCTTCACAACGCGCTCCGGCTGCATTTTGCAAAGGCAGCTTTCCGTCTCAACGAGCGGTTCTGTCGAGGCGGCGTTCAGAATGACACACGAAAGCGCATCCCCCGGTTCACGGAGAACGGGCAAAGTGCCCTCCGCACAAGCCGCTCCAGCCGCTCTGATCGTTTCGACAAAATTCATATGCCCTGCCTCAAAGTCTTCCTGCTTTGCTTTTTCATTCTGACCCGGCGCTTTAACCGCGCAGGATCGTCATGCCGTTTCTGCTCACGAATTCCTTCGCGAGGTCAGTCAAAATTGCGTTTTCACAGATGCGAACACGAGTGATATTCTCCTTTTTCAAGGCGAAAAGATCCTGCTCCGTGATGGCGCGCTTGGTGATCGCCTGCTCTCTGCCGGACGGGGCGGTTTCGGTCTTTGCCTCAGGCTTCGTTTCCGGCGCGGCGCAGCATGGTTCCGAACAGTTCGGGGCGGGAGATTTTTGCAAAACGGCGTCCTCAAGCTCTGCCTTCGGGCAGATGACGACACCGGAGGCTGTCAGGACTCTGAGCTTCTCCTCCAGCATGGCGTAGTAGACGGCCGGAGCGGTGGAAGCGTAGTCAAAAAGCTCGACTTCCTCCTTCGGAATATAGACGCGCTTGCCCATGAGGATTGCTTTGGAAGCAAGCTCCGTATAGGGCGTATCGCATACGCCAGACGCAAGCTTTGAAAGCGCGTCGTTCGTGAACTCGTAGAGGATGACAGCTTCGACGCCTTCGAGACTGCACTCGTATTCTGCAAGCAGCGCGCACTTTGTCGCGTAGCGCTCGCCGAGTTTGGCACTCTCCAGCATTTGGTGGCAGTGCTCGCCGTGCTCCTGCGTCAGGATGAGAAGTCCTGGTTTGCCGCTGTCGTCGTTACAGGCGCACTGCGGGCAGCTTGTTTCGCTGCTCTGCGCTTCCTTTACCTTTTGGATCACGCGGGCCACAACCTGATCGATGAGGGATTGTTCCATACTCACCCTCCTTTCCGATAAATTAGATGATGCAGTTCATTGCAATGCCGGTAGGCGTTACGAAGAAGGGGTTTTTCGGCTTTATCGTGTGGATGCCCGTCTGCTTCTCAAAGACCTGTTCGATCCCCGTGAGATTGCAGGTGCCACCGCAAAGATAGATCGTGTCGGCGCTGTTTTTATCTAAGTGCTTTGTCACGATGCTCGCCATTTTTTCGACGACCGGCCGAACGACCGGCATGATTTCCTTATGGCGCGCGTAATCCTGCTTGATGGACTCTGCTTCCTCGAAGCTGACGTGGTAGTTTCCCGAAAGGACGAGAGAAAGATGCGTGCCGCCGGTAGGCTCGTCCGCTGTCATAACGACCTTGCCGTCCTTTAAAAGGGCGAGGCCGGTGGTGCCGCCGCCGATGTCAACGACGACGCCGTTATCTATCTGGTAGACAGCGTTTGCGGCGGACGGCTCATCGAGGATGTTCGTTACCTCAAAGCCGGCTCCCTCCGCAACATACCTGTGCGTCTGCACGCTTGATTCGGTCCCCGCCGGCATCGCGATCGCGCAGTTCACAAGCTCGGTGTCCAAACGCTTGTTGAGCTTTTCGCGAAGCTCGGTCACGATGCGCAGTGCGCCGGTGTAGTCAATGACCACGCCGTCCCGGAGGACCTCCGCCGCCTGCTTTTCGCAGGCAACGGGGTTGTTGTCCTCGTCCAGCACTACCACGACGATATAGGCTGTGCCAAGGTCCACGCCGACCTTGAAGCGGTCGTTTTTGGGTTTGAAGGTCTCGTGTTCGGAGTCCTCTACCTTGCTGATAAGGGAATTGACGCGCTCAAGATCCAACATACCTGAAACTCCTTTTCTTCTTTATAAACTACC
>DEMY01000081.1:772-8898 GCA_002359425.1 Clostridiales bacterium UBA2658 | reverse complement strand
CGGACGAAAAGCTTTTGGAGCTTATCGACCGCCTGTATGAAGCGCGGCTCCGGGTCGTCGTTGTGGACGACGGGAGCGGGGAGAGCTACCGTGAAATCTTTGCCTCGGCGCGGCCAAAAGCAGAGGTGCTCACACACGAACAAAACAGGGGGAAGGGCTGCGCGCTCAAAACCGGCCTTGCCTATATCGAACGCCACTGTGCGGAGAATACCGCCGTCGTAACGCTTGACGCAGATGGGCAGCACAGCTTGGAGGACGCCGAAAAGGCGCTCGGAGCTGCTGAAAGCGCGCCGGGAACGTTGGTTTTGGGCTGCCGCCGCTTTGACGGAAAGAACGTCCCCGCGCGCAGCCGCTTCGGCAACCGGCTCACGTGTCTGATCTACAAGCTCGCGACCGGCATTTCGGTCAGCGACACGCAGACAGGGCTACGGGCCTTCACGGCGGGACTCATTCCGTTTCTCCTACGCGTCGAGGGCGACCGCTACGAGTACGAAATGAACGTTCTTCTGGAGTGCCCGCGCCGGAAAATCGAAATTTCGGAGGTTCCGGTTGCGACCATCTACCTCAACGGAAACGCAGGCTCGCACTTCAGCGCGATCAAGGACTCGCTCCGTATCTACGGGGACATCTTTAAATTTGCTGCTTCGTCCTTCACGGGCTTCGTTGTGGATTATGGACTCTATACACTACTCACGGCCATAACGGGCGGGCTTGGGGCAATCTCGATTCCGCTCGCAAACGTTTTGGCGCGTATCGTGAGCGCGTGGGTCAATTTTTTGATCAACCAAAAATATGTTTTCAAGAGCACCGAAAGCATTGCCAAAAAGGCCGCGCAATATTTTCTGCTTGCGGCGGTTATCCTTGCGGGGAACACGGTCATTTTGAGCGCACTTGTTGGCGCCGGTATGAACAAATATCTTGCGAAGGTGCTCACGGAGATTCTGTTCTTTTCAATGAGCTGGGTCGTCCAGAAATTTATCATTTTTAGAAAAAAGCCCGAGCAGCTTGGGAAAGAGGCGAAAGCAGAATGAAGCAGAAAAAAAGCCCGAAGTGGACGAGAATCTACAAGGCGGCGCTTTCGATCTTTACGGCCTTTGTTCTCCTCGACACCTTCGTCATTCCGCATTCGTACTCGTCCGCAACGCCGACAAACGGTGACACGGTCTCGACCGCAAGCACGACGGGCACAGCAGACACGTCCTCGTCCAAAACCGCGAGTACCGCGACCGACAAGGCCAGCACGACCGGCACCTCCTATTCGGACGGCAACATCACGGCGAAGCTAACGACCTGCCGCGAAAGCGACACGAACCTCTATGTCGCCGATGTGACGCTCAAAAGCGCGGACTACCTCCAGACGTTCCTCGCGAACGGCACATACGGCCGCAACATCACAGCGACGACTTCGACCATCGCGGAGGAAGCAAACGCCATCCTCGCAATAAACGGCGACTATTACGGCGCGCAGCAGTCGGGCTACGTGATCCGAAACGGTGTCCTTTACCGCGCAATCTCATCCGACGACAGCCAGGAGGACTTGGTAATCGACAAGGACGGCAGCTTCAAAATTGTCACGGAGGGCAGCGTCACGGCGCAGCAGCTTCTGGATGATGGTGCCTGGCAGGTTCTCTCCTTCGGTCCGGGGCTTGTTGAAAACGGCGAGGTCGCTGTGAGCGCGAGCGAGGAGGTCGGCAAGGCAAAAACCAGCAATCCACGTACGGCCATCGGGCAGATAGACGCGCTGCATTACGTTTTCGTTGTCTCCGACGGGCGCACAAGCGAGAGCGCCGGACTGCGTCTTTCGGAGCTTGCAAGCTTTATGCAGGGGCTTGGCTGCAAGACCGCCTATAATCTAGACGGCGGCGGCTCGTCCACAATGGTCTTTAACGGCACGGTGATTAACCAGCCGACGACGAACGGAGATACGATCTCCGAAAGGAAGGTGAGCGACATTGTCAGCATCGGATACTGAGCTGTGCGAGAAAAAGCGCCTCGCAGGGAGGCAGGCCATTATCTACATCGCCGTTTCTCTTTTCTGCGGGCTTTTCAGCGCGGTGTATGAGCATTTCAGCCACAAGATCTACTCGGATTATATGATCTGGCTGTTTGCTTTCCCGGCGTTTCTTGGCGCGCTGCCCTATATCGGCATCAGCCTTTCGGAGCGCCTTCCGATGCCGTCCCGTCAGGCGGCGGGCGCCTGGGACTGCGGCATCATGACCTTGACGCTGGGAAGCTGTNNGCACGGGATAAAAAATCGAAAGCAGCGCGGCGCAGAAACCTGAAACGAATTTCTCCGGGCGGTCCGAAAAGGTCGCCCGGACTTTTATTATGCTTGCAAAAACTTCGACATTGTGTGTATAATATTTTGAAAAGATATGTCAAAGGCGGTTTCTTATGATCAAAGCAGAAAACCTCTCCTTTTCGTACACCGGCACGCCGCCGTTCGTGCTCGACGGGATCAGCTTCACGATTGAAAACGGCGAGTATGTCTCCGTCGTTGGTGAAAACGGTTCCGGCAAAACAACGCTCATGAAGCTCATTCTGCGCTTTTTGAAGCCGTCGCGCGGCTCGGTTATGACAGACGCTGTGCGTATCGGCTATGTTCCTCAGCGCACGGGAGACCGCAACACCGGCTTTCCGATTACGGTCTATGAGATGCTCAACTCCTATCGAAAGATACTTAAAATTGGGGACAAGTCCGTGATTGAAAAGAGTCTTCAACAGGTCGGTCTGCCTGACAAGGCAAACGCTTTGATGGGCAGCCTTTCCGGCGGACAGAGCCAGCGCGCCCTCATTGCCCGCGCGCTCATGGGAAACCCCGAGCTTATTATTCTGGACGAGCCTTCCACAGGCGTTGACCCCGAAAATCAGCGGGAAATTTATGCGCTTGTGAAAAAACTCAACGTCGAGCGCGGTATTACGATCGTCTCGGTCGAGCATAATCTGGACGCCGCTGTGAGCAATTCCACGCTCATCTACCATCTTGAGCGCGGCTGCGGCCATGNNTGTATCTGCGGGGAGGGGAGGACAGCCATGCTTGAATATGCCTTCATGCAAAACGCATTTGTCGTTTCGCTGTTCATTTCGGTCCTGTGCCCCTGCATCGGCGTTTTTCTGGTTCTGCGGCGCTATTCCATGATTGCCGACACGCTCGCGCACTCTTCGCTTGCGGGCGTCACGATCGGCCTTCTCTGCGGACAGAACCCGGTTTTAGGCGCGTTTCTGTTCACGTCGGTCTGCGGCGCGCTCATCGAATTTCTACGCCGCTATTTTGCCAAATACACGGATCTTATTTTGTCTATTGTGCTGGCGCTAAGCGTCGGTACCGCCATCACGATCATCAGCTCCGGCAAGCTTGATACGAACGCGGAGTCGTTTTTGTTTGGCAGTGTGCTCACGGTTTCGCGCTTTGATATGCGCATGGTCATTATCCTGAGCGTCATTTCAGCTTTGACCCTCGTTCTTCTCTACCATCAGCTCGTTTACATCGCCTACGACGAGGAGGCCGCGCGCGTCGCGGGCGTAAAGGTTGGAATCATCAATTACATTTTTTCGATTCTCGTCGCCTCGGCCATCTCGGTTTCTATCCGCATTGTCGGCGTTCTCGTCATCAGCTCCATGATTGCCCTGCCGGTTGCGACTGCGTTGCAGCTCGAACGAGGCTTTAAGGGAACGCTTATCTGGTCCATCGTTTTTAGCGTTGTTGACAGCATGTCCGGACTCATTTTTTCGTACTACCTGAACGTTGCCCCGGGAGGCTTCACGGCGCTGACTTCGGTGGCCGTGCTGGTATTGGTGCTCGTCGGGAAAAAGCTCCTTTTCTCCGCGCGCGCCGCGGTATCGGAGCGGAGCTGAACCGCGCTTTCGGTTTATGCATGCTCTGCTTTTGGTGCAGCTCGTGCAGGAAGGCTTGTGCCCATTTGCTAAAAAAACAGAGCCGCAATTTCTTGCGGCTCTGCTTTTTTAGTTGCTTCGGGCGTTTATTTGCCGACTGGGATGCTCTCAAGCATAGCGGCGAGCTGATAGAACTTGCCTTGCAGCAGTTGTTTGTTCTCATTCTGACCGACGACGTTGAGGTGGTCGGTGTGCGTAATCTCTTCGAGATAGTTCCAGACGCCCGGTTGCGTGCCGTTCTTAAATTCATAGGTGCCGTTTGCGGCGAGACCGTAGCGCAGGTCAACTGCGTCGTGGTCCTTGCTGTTCACATAGCTGTGCGGGCAGATCGCGGAGCGGACGGAGACGATGCCGTCGTTTTTCCACCATTCGCTTGTCACCTGCACATGGCCGTAGGCGTAGTTCACATGCTTGCCTATGTAGGTGGAGCTTTTCCAGAGCAGCGGGTTCATATTCGGATACGGCTTCTGGTAATTCGGCCAGAAAGGGGAGGCGTATGTATCGGAGCAGGCGATCGAGAAATAGTAGATGTCCGGCTGCGCATGGGCGTAGTCGTTGAGAACCGCCGCGCCGTCCGTGTCGAGGTCATAGACGCTCAGATCGTTCGTCTTGTACCAAAGATTGCTGTCCATGACTCTCTTGAAATAGCTTGCATAGCTCTCGCCGGCCTTGCGGGTCAGGCCCCACTGGTCGAGCTTGAAGTCGAGGCCGAGGTTCGTGTCGTTGATGTTTGCGCCGGTCGCGGAGGCGAGGGCGGCGATGAACTGATGCGTCAGCGGCTCAATCTGATACTTCGTGTCGTCAAACTGACTGCCGTCGTGCGGGGTAGAAATGGACGTAATGCTCGCAATCCAGTGGCGGCTTTCGCCTTTAAACAGCGGGCTGATGCTGCCGTCGGTAGTGGCGGCAAGCTCATTCTGGTCGCCGTTTTCAAGGAGCTGTGCCAGCATGCGAATCGTTTCGCCGCCCATGCTGTGGCCGACGAGGTGGACCTTCAGCGCGCTGTCCGCATCCTTTAGCTCCGGCAGAACGCCGGGGAAGCTGCGGCCGTAGCGGTCGTGGCCGTATTTTGCCGCGTGCGCCGCGCCGTAATCGACGGTACCGCCGACGAGATAAGCATAGAGCTCACAGGCCCTGTCCCAGTTGCTCGCGACCGGGCCGATGGACGGGGTGTAGACCTCATAGCCCTTATTGGTCAAAAGCTCGCGCAGGCTGTCCGTGCCGCCCCAATAGTTGAGGTGGGCCAGCTCGTCATTGCCCCAGCCGAAAAGGCCGTGGACGAGGACAATCGGATACTTGTTGCCGTCTGCCGTGGCCGGAAGCTTTGCGACGGCTTCTTCAATGTCTTTGACGGCTGTCTGTTCACCGGCCTGTACGGCGACCTGCCGGTCCTCCGCCGGAGCTTCTGCACTCGGTTCAACTGTCTCAGCGTTTGCCACTGCAGGTGTTTCGACCGCCGCTTCCTCCGCGCTGGCGAAGGTTGGCAGGCAGAACACCATGGCAAACACGAGGAGTAGAGAAACGAGTTTGCTGGATCTTTGGTTCTTCATTTTTCTGTTCTTCCCTCCTGGTTTTGCCACCCGTGGGGCAAGAAAAGACGTTCCGCTATAAGACGGAACATCAGCGCACCGGCCCGGGCGGCGTCTTTTTTGTTCAAGTTGACTTTAGCATGCTGTATTTTTATGTTCAACACACATTTTTATAAAATTGGACACTTTTTGCACATTAAAGAGCGGATGTCTATATATATGAAATATAAAGTAATTCAAGTGAAAGCTTTATTGAAAAATGTATTTTTAAATCAAATATTAGGTTTCAGAACTGAATAAAAATGGCCAGATCAGCACTCCTGACAGCGGACTGCTAAAAAGTCGTGCTGCTTTCTTGACAGCTAACGGTGCGGCGGCTATAATGGTTTCGGCGATGCGGCTAAGACCGCGCGCCCTTTCCTTTCCCGGTGGGGGGGGGAAACGACGCAAAGACGAAAGGCGGGGGTACCGTTATGGATACAGAAAACAAGCAGGAACCCAAGGAAAAACCGAGCTTTAAGCGCACGTTTATGAATAGCAATGTTTTCCGTATAGACGATTTGGTTACACAGGGCAAGCTTTCGGCGGAGAATTTTCCGCTCAAGGCGTACAAGCTTCAGGCGAGCTATCACGACATGCATGCGGATGTGAACGTCGTGGTTGCCGACTCATGGTTTTTATCGGACCGCACAAATGCGGAGCTTGTAATGAAGCGTTTTGACCGAAACCTCGGCGCGCTGGGCGATATGATCAACTGCGTGACGCTGTCTGCGGGCTTTTTCCGCAGTGCACCGGAGACAGAGGCGCAGTCACAAAAGCTGGTATTCGTTACGAATGTGAGCGGCGTCAACCTACTTCCGCCCCCGGACAATGAGACGTTCACAAAGCGGAGCTCCGCCGTAGTGAACGATGTTACGACCTATGTCGCGAGTGTTGAAAAGCCCTCAATCGTCGCTGTTTCCACGGGCCTGTATTCGAGCGATGGCGGGCGCACATGGGACACCGATTTTACCAGGCACGGCCGCGCCAACGGCAAGTGTATGGTCCTCAACACCGGCCACCACTATATGTTCAAGGGTGGTCAAAATATGGTGTTGTTTGATATGAGTAAATAAAAAAAGCCCCGTAACATCCGTTACGGGGCTTTTTGTTGAAAAAATTGCGGGTTATCGAGGTGCCGGTGAAAAGAAATCGTGAAGAAGCGAAAAGTAAAAATTCCGGTAATAAAAGGCACCAGCTTATCTGCTATTCTTTATGCTCAAACTTCGTCGCGTTCTTCGCTCACATCATTCCTTTTTGACTTTATATATTGCAGGTTACCTTTCTTGTCTTGACAGTTTGCAATATTGGACATACAATACATATTAGTATGAATTATATGACGAGGTGATTGTGTTGGATATTCCAAAAGGTCATTATATTTTTGGCACTGTAAAGGTTGGAGAACGCGGTCAAATCATTATTCCCAAGGAAGCACGGGAGGTATTTGGAATTCAAGCAGGCGATACATTGATTGTTCTGGGCGATGAAAAATGGGGTATTGCTGTTACTAAATCGGATGTGTTGCAAAAACACGCCAGCGGAGTGTTCCAAAANNATTCCAAAAAATTGAGGAGGCCTCAAATGAAGAAACGATTTGAATCAACCAATCTCCCGTTTTTACAGGAAGATTGTCAAAAGCAGTTTACCGAAGAAATCGGCAACCGTATTTTCTGTAGTGCGGAGAAGTGGTATCAAAGGCTAACTGCAGAAGCCGATTACAAAAACAATCCGGTTATTGAGGAGCATCTGCGTGTTAAGCTGTTTCCCGCAATGGCATACTACATGGCCCTTTTAGAAGAAGGCGTTGCGCAAGAAGAAGCACTTGCCGCCGTCAAACAGGAAACACAGAAAGCTGCATTGAAAAATAAAGAAAGTAATGCGCAGATGTCCCGTCTTCCTTTTGCGTATCTCCTTTACCGTATGGGGGTAAAAACGCATATGAATAAGAACTTTCCATCGGAAGGCTGGGAAACAGAGTGGGTACGCTGCGACAAGAATGAAATCCATTTCAATCTCCATCGGTGTATCTATTGGGAACTGTGTCAAAAGTATGGATATCCCGAGCTTTGTACCGTTTACTGTGCCAATGATATTACGGCTTTCTCAGGATTAATGCCCAAAATCCGTTTTAAACGCAGCGGGACATTAGGCGAAGGGGCCGCCTATTGTGACTTTCATTTTATTAAAGAAAGACATCGTTAGTCAATTTTAAATTGGCAATGGAAGCAGCAAAATAAAGAACAAACCCGAACCCGTCGCTTACTCATGCGAACTGGTTCGGGTTTGTCCATGTTAGCGAAGAAGGAGAGATTTGAGCGCTAGCGACATTCGCCATGCCCGATTAAAGCCTTTTGCAAAAGGGTACGTTTAGCAACAAAATGTTTGGTCTGCATAAGATGAGGGTGATGAACATGAAGGATCGTTTTTCCTATCAATTTAACAAGTATAGGGGTTAATTATGTGTAATTGTAATGAAGCATGCCCTCCCAATTCAACACAACATGTTGTAAAGAAAAACGACACCATCTGGAGGCTCTCGCAGACTTATGGCGTCAGTGTCCAAAGGATTCTCGACCTCAACCCCGGCATCGACCCGCAAAATTTGCAAATCGGCTCAACTCTGTGCATTCCGAGTGCACCGATCGCACCAACCCCGCCAGT
>DEMY01000081.1:462-701 GCA_002359425.1 Clostridiales bacterium UBA2658 | reverse complement strand
CCGCCAACCACCTGCCCGGAAGGAGCTTTCTCCTATACAATTCAGTCTGGCGACACTTTCTGGAGGCTCTCGCAGACTTTTGGTGTCAGCGTCCAGAGCATTTGCGACCTCAACCCGGGTATCGACCCGCAGAATTTGCAAATCGGCTCAACTCTGTGCATTCCGAGTGCACCGATCGCACCAACCCCGCCAGTAACACCGACCCCGCCAGTCTCGCCAATGCCGCCAACCACCTGCCC
>DEMY01000081.1:0-216 GCA_002359425.1 Clostridiales bacterium UBA2658 | reverse complement strand
ACCGCGCCAGCCCCGCCAGTTTTGCCGACACCGCCAACCACCTGCCCGGAAGGAGCTTTCTCCTATACAATTCAGGCTGGCGACACGTTTTGGAGGCTCTCGCAGACCTTTGGTGTCAGCGTCCAGAGTATTCGCGACCTCAACCCAGGCGTTGACCCGCAGAATTTGCAAATCGGCTCGACGATTTGCATCCCAACCGCGCCAGCCCCGCCAGTT
>DEMY01000072.1 GCA_002359425.1 Clostridiales bacterium UBA2658 | reverse complement strand
GGCTACGACGAGGGCGGCCAGCTCACCGAAAAGGTCCGCAGAAAACCCTATTCCGTCATTCTCTTTGACGAAATCGAAAAGGCGCACGAAGACGTTTTCAACGTCATGCTCCAGATTATGGACGACGGCGTTTTGACCGACTCGCAGGGCCGCAAGGTGGACTTTAAAAACACGATCATCGTCATGACCTCGAACATCGGTGCGCGCAATATTACCGACAAGCAGAANNATGGCTTTGCCGGCGCGGACGAAAAGGACGGCGTCAAGTCCGTCGAGGAAATTCGCGGGCTTGTCATGAAGGATCTGCGCGCGACCTTCCGTCCCGAGTTTCTGAACCGCATCGACGACACCATCGTTTTCAGCCAGCTTACCCGCGAGGATATCCGCAGGATCGCCAGCCACATGATCGCAATCGTCGAGGAACGTCTCAGAGGTCTTGGCATCACGCTCGAGGTCACGGACGAAGCGCTCGACAATCTCGCCAAAAAGGGCTTCGACCCCGTCTTTGGCGCACGGCCGCTGCGCCGGACCATTCAGAGCGTCATCGAGGACCAGATCGCCGAAAAGATGCTCGACGGCACGCTGAAAGAGGACGACACAGCGAAAGCTTCTCTTGAAAACGACAAAATCGTTGTAAATAGAGCCTGAATTGTTGTGGATAAAGCCTAAAATCCGAATAATTCTTTAAAAGCCTTCTCCTTTATGCTAGAATACTTCTGTTCGTTCCGACGGACAGGAGTATTCCTTTGCGCCGGGCGCAATCTGTATATTATTGACAACGGCTGTATAAGACGCCGCTGTCTCTTCGTTCGGAGGGAAATAAAAAATGGACAGTCTGGACAAGGCGGTCGCGACCATTCCTGCGCAGCAGATGACAAAGGAAGAGCGCTACGCCAGCATGATTGACTACTTGAACACCGTGGAGGATTACAACTTCCACAACGGCATGAAGCTCACAGAGCTGCGCGACAACTACGCAGCCTGCAAGGTGATGCTCGCGCCCGAATCGATGAATTCTCAGGGCTTCACGCACGGCGGTCTTATCTTCTCACTCTGCGATCTCGCCGCCGGCTACGCTGTTATGTCGGAGGATCGCCGCCCCGTGACGCAGCAGAGCAACATCAACTTCCTCCGCCCCGGCGTTGGCGAATACCTTTTCTGCGAGGCGGAACCCATTAAGCTCGGCAAAAAGGTCTCCGTTGTAGAGTCCAAGGTCTATGACGACCAGAACCGCCTGATTGCGGAAGCCACCTATACATTCGTTTACCTCTAAAAAACGGGCCTTGCGGCCCGTTTTTTTATGTCAAAAGCGTTGTATCGGGATAATAGTGCGCCAGTATCTCCGCATAGGAGAACCCGTTTTTCGCCATGACATCCGCTCCATACTGGCTCATGCCGAGTCCGTGACCATAACCCTTTACAGTAAAGACAAATTTGCCATCGGTGTAAGAAAGCGTGAAGCAGGTGCTCCGCAGGGCGAAAAGCTTTCGCAGCTCCGCCCCGGAAAGCGTCGTTCCGCCGATTGGGAGGCTCTGGACGCGCCCGCTTTTGTCGAGCACCAGCTCCCCTATCCACTGCGTCGGATCGTTTCCGAACTGCGCGTCTGCTTTATATGCAAGCACCGTTTCCTTAAAGTTTTCCGTCGCGACCTCCACCGTCGTCACAAAATCCGGCACATCCTTTTCGCTCTCAGGGCTGCTCACGCTCTTGAGATAGGGCACGTCGCCCCAGAGCGCCGCGCCGTCCTCGGTCTTTCCCGCCGAGCTTGAATGGAAAGAAGCCAAAATCGGCTCCCCGGAATAGGTCAAAACCTGCCCGTCCGTATCCGAAACGGCTTTTTTGACAGCCGCCATATTTGTGTCGAACTGATCTCCCCAGTTTTTCTTGAGCTGCGCATCGTCCGCATAGGCAAGGCAGCAGCCGGAATTTTTGCATACGGCCGCCTGCGGATGCTTCGGATTCTTATGGCTGGTGCAGTAAAGAATATAGGTCCGCGCGGCAACCGCCTGTGCCTTCAGCGCCTCCGGCGCAAAGGAAACAGGCATTTCGGCGGCGACCGCGTGGGGTAAATAATCGGCCATTGTGACCTCCTCGGCCCCATCACCGTTTGCGACGGTGAATTTGGTCTCCCCATCCTTCGCCGGCGCATATGTCGAAGCCTGCGCCGCCGGTTGAGATGCCTGTGCGCTCTCCGCCTGCGCCGCACCCCCCTGCAAGAACAGCGTCGGCATGACAATTCCTGCCATCGCGAGCAGAATCGATACCCATGCAATTCGTTTCATTTTCTCCCGCCTTTCGTATCGTAATGGTTGACGCTTTCGTGAAAAAAGGTTAGAATGTTTTGGCTGACAGTTTTTACTGCCCGCTTTCAGACAATTCTATTTTGACAGGAATGATGATATGCGTAAAAATACATTTCGGCTCTGCGGCTTCACGCTGGTGATGGGCATTTTCGGCGCATTCCTCCGCTGGGTGCAGCTTGGCCGCGCCGTTGAGGAGGATACGGGCCTTTTCATCGCCGGCTCCTCGTGGAGCTGGGCAATGGCAGTCTTTCTTGGGCTTGTCGCCGCTGTGCTTGTGCTCCTCGTCCGCGCGAACAGGACACCGGGCTTTCCGGAAACCTATCCCGCCGTCTACGCGGGCGGCGGCCGCGCCGTAAAGGGACTGGCAGTCCTTGCCGGCGTCCTGCTTGCACTCGGCGGCGTCCTGACGATCGTCTATGCCATGCGCACCGCTGCGGCGGCTCCCACCAGCTTCAACGGCACGACCGACTACACACCGGTCTTTGACCTCGCACTCGGCCTGTTTGCCGTCGTATCCGGCATTGCCGCGCCGTCGTTTGTGATTTCCGCCTCCAAGCCAAAGCCGGATAAGGGCTACGGCAAGGCCGCGATTCTGGTCCTTTTTCTCTGCTTCTGGCTCATCGCCGCCTACAAGTATTCGGCGGACGACCCCGTTGTCTGGAACTATGCAGTGCGTCTGCTCGCGGTCGCGGCAACGGTCCTCGCTTTCTATTACGCGGCCGGTTTTGTCTTTGAAAAGCCCCGGCCCCTCTCGGCGCTCTATTTCTGCCAGCTTTCTGCCTTTCTCTGCATCGTGACGCTGGCGGACAGCTATCCCGTTGGCGAGCAGATGATCGTCTTTGCCTTTGTCCTGCTGACAACGCTTCTCTCCGCCCTCCAGCTCGGAAATGCCGGCGCAAATTCGCTCAAAAACCGANNACAGCCCGCAGAGGCCCCGTCCCACAAAGCGGAAAATCAATAAAAAAGTTCCGGTAAAAACCGGAACTCATTGTCCTTCAATCGCGGACACATGAATCATAAAAAAACCACGCAGCTCTTTTTGGGAGCCTGCGTGGTTTTTTACGGTTATTTCTGAGCCGCTTCGTCAAGTAACTTGATGCAGTCACGGCAGATGTTTTTGCCCTTGTACACAACGACATCTCTTGCATTATCGCAAAAAATGCAGGCCGGCTGGTACTTGCGAAGAATAATGCAGTCGTCATCGACGTATATTTCGAGCGAGTCCTTTTCGGCGATGTCAAGTGTGCGGCGCAGTTCGATCGGAAGAACGATCCTTCCGAGCTCATCTACTTTTCTGACGATACCTGTTGATTTCATGGCAATTGCCTCCCCATAATATATTTTTGGTTTTCGCAAATCGTAACCCAATTGTTACTTCTATATCTCATTATACCGATTCTGTCTAAAAAGTCAAACAGTTTTTAGAAGTTTTAAAATTAATTCACATTTAAATCGGCTTTCTTTTATTCTTTACTATGGAGATGAACATTATGCTGTTAAGCTATGTTGTCTGTGCACTTTTTTTAGTCTCTTTGACCTTCGGTGCCTTAAATGGCACGCTTCCGGCAGTGTCGGCGGCGGCTCTCTCGGGGGCGCAGGACGCGGTTACATTGTCGATCTCCCTGTGCGGGATGATCTGCCTCTGGTCGGGTGTAATCGAGCTTATGCGGCGCAGCGGACTTGCCGAGAAGCTATCAAACTGTCTGCATCCGCTTCTCTCTCAGCTTTTCCCCTCCGCAGTCCGCGACGCGGAGACAATGGACGCGCTTTCGACCAATGTGTCGGCAAATCTGCTTGGCTTGGGAAACGCCGCGACGCCCGCCGGCATCAAAGCCGCGCTCGGCCTCAAGCGTCTGTCCGGACAGGAGGCCGCGTCGAACGAGCTGTGCCGTCTTGTTGTTCTGAACACAGCCTCAATCCAGCTTCTTCCGACAACGGTCGGTTCTCTGCGCGCTTCCTTCGGAGCTGAGGCGCCGTTTGACATTCTGCCCGCCGTGTGGCTGTCGTCGCTGGTCTCTGTGGCGGCGGGGCTGCTCGCGGCGCGTGCGTTTGAAAGGCCGGAAGTATCTTGAAAATGGCGGGGGGGATTGCGGTTCCGCTCATTCTCGCATTTGTGACGGCGTATGCGCTTACGAAAGACGAGAATGTTTTTGACGGCATGGCCGCAGGCGCAAAGGACGGTCTGAAAACCGTACTCTCCATTCTTCCGGCGCTGATTGTGCTGCTTCCGGCGGTGGCCATGCTTCGCGCGAGCGGCGCTGTGGACGCGCTGACGGCGTTTCTTTCCCCTTTTCTCACCCGTCTGGGTATTCCGGCGGAAACGGTCCCGCTGATGCTCATACGTCCTCTGAGCGGCAGCGGCGCGCTCGCCGTCGGCAGCGATGTCATGAAAGCTGCCGGCGCGGACTCGCTCACTGGCCGCACAGCCGCCGTGATGCTTGGCTCGACCGAGACGACCTTCTACGTCGTCGCCGTCTATTTCGGTGCGGCAAACATCAAAAATACGCGCCACGCCATCCCTGCCGCCCTGATTGCCGACCTTGCGGGGTTCCTTGCGGCAGCGTACTTCACCAGGGTCTTCTGGGGTTAGGGCGCACGAAAAAGGGTTCCGGAGGCGAAGCCTCGGGAACCCGTCTTGCCTGCGCTGGCATGAAGTCACATTTTTTCCGGCGCGGACACACCGATGATATCCAAAGCGTTTTCGATAACGGTCTTTGTGCAGTCGCAAAGCGCAAGCCGTGCGGCGCGCAGGGACGGCTCGGCGTCTTTGATGCGGCAGGCGGTGTAGAAGCGGTGGAAATGCGCGGCAGCGTCGATGACATAGCGGTTGATGCGCGAGGGATCGTAGTTTTCGGCGGCGAGTTTTATTTCTTCCGTATAACTTGCAAGAACCTTAATCAGCGCTTTTTCCTGTTCATCCGTGAGAAGCGCCGCGTTAATGGTTTCAGGGACACTCACACCCTCCGCCGCAAGCGCGGCAATCAGGGTACAGATGCGCGCGTGGGCATACTGGACATAGTAGACCGGGTTCTCGCTGTCCTGCCGGATCGCAAGGTCGAGATCGAATTCGAGGTGCGAATCCGGCTTCGCGTTGAAGAAGAAGCGGCACGCATCGACGCCGATGTCGTCCATAAGGTCGTTTAAGGTGAGCGCNNGGTCTCGCCGTCGCGGATGAGGCGAACCATCTGCATGATGAGAAAATCAAGCTTCCGGCCCTCAAGTCCGAGCGCCGGGGCGTTCATTGTCGCGGCAAAGCGAACGGCGTGGCCGTGATGGTCCGCGCCCCAGACGTCGATGACGCGCTCGAAGCCACGTTCGACAAACTTGTTGCGGTGATAGGCAATATCGACCGCGTAGTAGGTATAAAAACCGTTTGAGCGGCGCAGAACCTCGTCCTTGTCAGCACCGAGGTCTGTATTTTTGAGCCAGAGCGCGCCGTCCTTCTCATAGGTAAGGCCGGCATCCTCTAAAATTTTTACAGTTTCGGCCACATAGCCGCTCTCGTGCAGACTGCTCTCCAAAAACCACTGGTCAAAGTGGATACGATAGCGCGAGAGGTGCTTTTTCATAAGCTCAATGTTGTACGGAAGCCCAAACGCAACAAAGGCTTCACAGCGCTCGTCCGATGGCATATCAAGGTACTTTTCTCCGTCGCGCTCGTAAATAAGCTTTGCAAGCTCGCGGATATCGTCGCCGTGGTAGCCGTTTTCGGGGAACGCGACAGCGTCCTCGCCCTTGATGAGCTGGATGTAACGAGCCTCGATAGATTTACCAAAAAGGTCAACCTGATTGCCGGCATCATTCACGTAGAACTCGCGCCAGACATCGTAGCCCGCGCGCTGCATGACGTTCGCCAGCGCATCGCCCAAAACGCCGCCGCGCGCGTTGCCGATGGTCATGGGGCCGGTCGGGTTTGCCGAAACGAATTCGACCATCACGCGCTCGCCTTTGCCCTCATTCGAGCAGCCATAGTCTTTCCCTTCGGCGCAAACGGCGCCCAAAACCGCCGCAAACCACTTTTCAGACAGGCGGAAATTAAGAAAGCCCGGTCCGGCAATCTCTACAGAGGCAAAGTAGCTGTCCGCCAAATCGAGGTTCGCACACAATGCCTCCGCGATCTTTCGCGGGGGCATTTTCAGCGTCTTTGCGCCAGCCATGGCGTGGTTTGCGGCGTAATCTCCGTTTTTCTCGTCCTTGGGAATTTCGACGTTTCCGGCAGGCAGACCGCCCTCCGGCAGCTCGCCCTTCGCCAAGGCCTTTTTGTATGCGTTTTCGAGCAGCCCGTCGATAGACCGCTTCGCTTCTTCGATCAGATTAGCCATTTACACGCTTCCTTTGTTCTGTTCGCTGACGTTGATCTTGAACGTATTGTAGCCAACGACCGCATGCTGGAAGTCGACAACGTATTCGATGTCCAGCTCGCCGCCGTGTTCGTCGAGGTTGACCTTGATGTTCTTGGTATCGACGCCCATCGTCGTCGAGCCAAAGGGCGTGTCGTATAAAAATTCGTGCTTTCTGCCCTTCTCAAAAATCATGCGGCTATTGAGACTGCCCTCGCGCGTGAGGACAACGCCCATGGGACTGATCGTGAAAGAGGTCTTTGTACCCTCCAGGCCCGTAAGCTCGCTTTCCATATAGGACAGCTCGCCTTCGCCGTTTTCAAAGGCAAATTTGCCGTCCGTCACAAGCTCGACCTCGTTGTCCCCCTCGCCGTCGTTCTGGAGGCCCTTGATCGAGATGATTACATCTTTCATGTTCATGAACGATTCCTTTTCAAATTTCTTTTTACGATGGGGTTTGCCAATCGCAAAAAGTTGTGCATAAAAAACCAGTGGGGATTATTATATAATACTTTCTAGCGCTTGTCAAAGGGTTCTATCTTCGTGAGCGCGCCGGAGATATCTTTCCGCAGCATGAGCTGCGCCGTGCGGGCGAAGGTGTCGAAGAAGCCTGTCGTAAAGTAGTCCGTTTTGCCGCACGCGTGGTCCGCAAGCATGTCGGCGTCCCGCAGATCCTCGCAGAGCCTTCTCGCCGCCGCTGCGCCGGAGGAAATAAGGCGTACATTCCCGCCCATGTATTCCGTTATAATATCCGCAAGCAGCGGATAATGCGTGCAGCCCAAAATAATCGTGTCCACGCCCGCTTTTTTGAGCGGCGGCAGATATTCCTCGACCGCGCTTGCAACACGGGGATCGGTCTTTTCAAAAATGCCGTCCTCCACCATCGAGGCAAATTTCGGACAGGCGCGGGAGGTAACGGAAAGCTGCGGCGCAAGCGCTTTTAAAAGCCGTTCAAAATTGCCTGTTCGGATGGTCGCGCTCGTCGCAAGAACACCGATCCTTTCGTTTCGCGTGGCTGCCGCCGCCTCCCGCACCGCCGGTTCAAGAACGCCGTATACTGGAACGGGGCTTTCGGCTTCGAGTAGCGGAAGAGCGTTCGAGGTTGCGGTGCCGCAGGCTACCAAAACGGCCTTTACATTTTTTGAGAGAAGAAACGCAAGATCGGCGCGCGACATTTCTATTATTTCCGCACGCGTTTTTTCGCCGTAGGGCATATTATAAGAGTCGCCGAGGTAAACAATATGTTCGCCGGGGAGAAGCTCCGCAAGCTCGCCTGCAGCCGTGAGTCCGCCAAGCCCGGAATCGAATACCCCGATAGGTCTGTTGTCCATAAGAAAATCACCCCGACCGTCCATGGCGGACCGACACTCCTGTCCTTTATATACCGTTTTATCATACTGCCAATTGCAATATAATGCAAGGTTCGGTCCAGAATGTGTGTGAGTTTGTGCGTAAAAACAGTGGAAATTCCCGCTGTATTTTGCTATAATATAAAAAGAGAAATAACGCTTGCGATTTGTTTGCAACGCGCTATAATATTATCTGCTAAAGGGGCGGTTTGCCGCCCTGTTCCCTTTGCGGCACGGTTCCGGCCGTGTCAGCCTTTGCAGGCTTTTGACAGCGGGCGTTCCGTCCGCTTTGAAAGGAGGCCGTTATCATGGACATCAAGCTCTCAACTAAGGAATTTCGTCATCTGCTCGATCTTGTATATGTCGGAAACTGGATCCTCAACTCCACGAGAGGAAATGACCGTTTCGAGGAATACGACGATCTGCAGGAGAAATTTTTCACAATCGCCGCGCAAAACGGTCTGCCGGAGCTGGCACAGAACTATTACGGGCACATTTTCCCCTCTCAGGCGTACGAGGAGGGCGGTATCCACGACGCAATTGCGGACTATGAGGACGCCGTTTTCTTCGACATTCTGGCCGAGGAGCTGGCCCGCCGAGATATGACCGAAGAGCATTTGAACCCAGACGATCTGACCGAGCTTACCGCCCGGATGGACAGCTATATGGACGAGTTTGAAATAAATGGAATTGACAACATCAGTCTTAATATCTAAATCTAACGCTTGCAAATAATTTGCCTCCTCTGCGGGAACGCTATTCGCGTGAAGCAGAGGAGGTATTTTTTATGNNCGAACTCGACGCTGGGAAAGAATATGCTCTCCGCCTTTTTGGTCGGTGGGGCAATTTGCTGCGTTGGGCAGGCGCTTCTGGAGGTCTATAAGGGCAGCGGCATAAACGAGGAGGCGGCTGCGACGCTTGTAAGCGTAACGCTTGTTTTCCTCGGTGCGCTCCTGACTGGTCTTGGCGTTTACGACGACATTGCAAAGGTCGGCGGCGCGGGCACGCTCGTTCCCATCACGGGCTTTGCCAATTCTGTTGTCGCCCCGGCGCTGGAATTCAAAACAGAGGGTTTTGTGGCCGGCACCGGCGCCAAAATGTTCATCATCTCTGGCCCCGTCATCACTTATGGCATTTCAGCGTCCATCGTCTATGGGCTTATCTTATACCTCTGCGCGGCCATCACGGAGCTGCACTAGGGGCGCACGTACAATACGTGCCCTTATGCCANNCAAAACAAGAAAGCCGCCCAATGGGCGGCCTTCTTGTTTTCATTTTACACAAGCTCGATAACGGCCATCTCCGCGGCGTCACCGCGGCGAGGCCCGATGCGGACAATGCGGGTGTAGCCGCCGTTGCGGTCGGCATATTTCGGCGCAGTCTCGTCGAAAAGCTTCTTCGCGACATCCTCTTTCGTGATGAAGGAGAGAGCCTGACGGTAGTTGGCAAGGTTGTTGTTCTTACCGAGCGTTATCATCTTCTCGGCGAGGGGAGCGATCTCCTTGGCGCGGGTGACAGTGGTCTCCATGCGGCCGGTGTCAAGAAAATCTGTCACCTGCTGTCTGAGCATTGCCATGCGCTGATCGGTGGTCTTGCCGAGCTTTCTGTTACTGGGCATATCGGTTTTCCTCCTTTTGGAAGTATAAAGGAATTCTTTTCGCTGGGGCTCTGCGGCGATCAGTTGCTGTCGTCGCTGGCAAGGGAAAGTCCCATCATAGCGAGCTTATGCTCAACTTCTTCAAGCGACTTGCGGCCGAGATTTCTGACCTTAATCATCTCGTCCTGTGTCTTGCCGATCAGATCTTCGACGGTGTTGATGTTGGCGCGCTTCAGACAGTTGAAGCTGCGAACCGACAGATCAAGCTCCTCAATTGTCATTTCCAGAACCTTGTCGCGCTGCGTCTCAACCTTTTCCTTGACAGTGGACTCGCTTCCGATCGTCTCGGAGAGATCCGTGAAGAGCGTGAAGTGGTCGCAAAGGATTTTCGCGCCGAGAGACACAGCATCCCTCGGAGATATGGTCTTATCCGTCCAAACTTCAAGCGTAAGCTTATCGTAGTCCGTCTTGTTGCCGACGCGGGTATTTTCTACCGCGTAGTTCACCTTCAGGACCGGGGAATAGATGGAGTCAACCGGGATGACGCCGATGACCTGCTGCTGGAGCTTGTTCTTTTCGGCGGCAACATAGCCGCGGCCATGGTCAACAATCATCTCCATGCTGAGATAACCGTCCGCGCCGAGTGTGGCGATGTGGTGCTCGGGGTTCAGGACCTCGACTTCGCCGTCTGCCTTGATGGAGCCGGCTGTTACCTCGCCCTCGCCGCTTGCTTCTATATACACTGTTTTCGGACCGTCGCTATGGAGCTTGATGATGACGCCCTTGATGTTAAGGACGATCTCCGTCATGTCCTCCTTGACGCCGGGCAGCGTCGAAAATTCGTGCTGAACACCGGCGATCTTGACGGACGTAACGGCTGTACCGGGAAGAGAGGATAGAAGCACTCTCCGAAGGGAGTTGCCCAATGTCGTACCGTAACCGCGCTCTAATGGTTCCACTACAAACTTGCCATAGGATTCATCCGAGGGATTTTCAATGCACTCAATGCGCGGTTTCTCAATTTCAATCATGTTCTAGAATTACCCTCCTTCTGAGTTGGCGCTGAAAAGCGCCGAATAATATCAGCTTACCAATTACGAGGGTCTCTTTATTATTTAGANNTCAATGTCTTCTCTTGCGGGCATCTTCACGACAGTGCCCTTCAGGGAATTTTTCTCTCTGGAAAGCCACTGGGGCAGCGTGACGAACGGCGCGTCCTCACCTGTGAAGCGCTTAAACATCACGGAGCTGCGGCTCTGCTCGCGAACCTCGATCACGTCGCCGGCGGAGACGAGATAGGAGGGGATATCGACGCGGCGGCCGTTGACGGTGAAGTGGCCGTGGGAAACTGCCTGACGGGCCTCGCGGCGGGTCATGCAGAGGCCGAGACGGAAAACGACGTTGTCGAGACGGCGCTCGATGGTCGTTAGCAGGTTTTCACCGGTGATGCCGGGCATCTTGGTAGCCTTTTCATAATAGCTGCGGAACTGTTTTTCCTGAATTCCGTAGATGAATTTGACTTTCTGCTTTTCGTTGAGCTGCAGAGCATACTCGCTCTGCTTCCTGCGAGTCTGAGCCTTGGGGTTACGGATGGTGTTGCTCTTTGTCTTTGCTGTGTAACCCATGACGGCAGGAGAAGAATCAAGCTTTTTGCAACGCTTGACGATAGGCTGCATGTTTCTGGCCATAGTTCGATCTCCTTCCTTTCGTTAGACGCGGCGGCGTTTTGGCGGACGGCAGCCGTTGTGGGGGATGGGCGTGACGTCCTTAATGAGTGTGACCTCGAGGCCGGCGGTCTGGAGGGCGCGGATAGCGGCTTCGCGACCGGAGCCGGGGCCTTTGACATAGACCTCGACGGTCTTCAGGCCATGCTCCATGGCCGCCTTGGCGGCGGTCTCAGCGGCGGTCTGCGCGGCGAACGGGGTGGACTTTTTGCTTCCGCGGAAGCCCATGCCGCCGGAGGACGCCCACGAGAGGGCGTTGCCGTTTACGTCGGTGATCGTGACCATGGTATTGTTAAAGGAGGAACTGATGTGAACGACTCCCTTTTCAATGTTCTTGCGCTCTCTGCGGCGCGTTCTGACTTTCTTCTTAGGTGCTGCCATTTACTTTGTTCCCTCCCTTACTTTTTCTTTCCAGATATGGTGCGCTTCGGACCCTTGCGGGTACGGGCGTTCGTTTTACTTCTCTGTCCGCGGACAGGCAGACCGCGTCTGTGACGGGTTCCGCGATAGCTACCGATCTCCATAAGGCGCTTGACATCAAGCGCTGTCCGGCGGCGAAGATCGCCCTCGACGACGAAGTTTGCGTCGATGCATTCACGAAGCTTTGCCTCGTCCTCTTCGGTCAGGTTCTTGACGCGGGTATCTGGGTTGATGCCGGTCTGCTCAAGAATTTTTGTTGCGCTGGTTCTGCCGATGCCGTAAACATAGGTAAGAGCGATTTCAATTCGCTTTTCCTTCGGCAGGTCTACTCCGGCGATACGTGCCATACTTTTTAATCATTCCTTTCGCATGATGCGGTTTTTGCTCCGCAATGTGTTTGTGCTTACAGAAATACGCAGAAAAACTCCGCGTAACAGGTCCTTTATGATCGTCCCCGCTTTCGCGGGAAAACGTCAGAAAAAGGGCGACCTGCTTAGCCCTGTCTCTGCTTGTGCTTCGGGTTTTCGCAGATGACCATAACCTTGCCCTTGCGCTTGATAACCTTGCACTTTTCACACATGGGCTTTACGGACGGTCTAACTTTCATGATAAAACCTCCATTATTTGCTTCTCCAAGTGATCCTTCCGCGGGTCAGATCATAAGGCGACATCTGTACGGTGACTTTATCGCCCGGAAGAATACGGATAAAGTTCATCCGCAGCTTTCCGGAGATGTGCGCCAAAATTGTATGACCGTTTCCGATGTCTACTTGGAACAACGTATTGGGCAGCGCCTCGACGACTATGCCCTCCATTTCAATTACATCATCTTTTGACAAACTGTTTTTCCCTCCTCGGTTACGTCCGGACTCTCATCAGATATCCTCCGCCATCGTCAGAATCTCGGGCTCGCCGTCCGTGATTGCGATGGTGTTTTCATAGTGCGCGGAAAGGCTGCCGTCGACCGTGACGACCGTCCAGTCGTTGTCGAGGACGCGGACCGCCTTGTCTCCCACGATGACCATGGGTTCAACGGCGATCGTCATACCCTTTACGAGCCGGGGACCGTGCCCGGGCGCGCCGAAATTCGGGACCTCGGGCGCTTCGTGCATCTCCTTGCCGATGCCGTGTCCGACATATTCGCGGACAAGGGAATAGCCGAAGCTTTCGACGTATTCCTGAATGGCATGGGAGATATCAGAGATGCGGTTGCCCGCCTTTGCGTACTTGATGCCCTCAAAGAAGCTCTGGCGTGTGACCTCAATCAAGCGCTTTGCCTCCTCGGAGATCTCGCCCGCCGGGAAGGTCCCGCAACAGTCGCCCTGCCAGCCGTTTTTGATGGCGCCAACGTCGATGCTGACGATGTCACCCTCACGGATGAGGCGTTTGCCGGGGATGCCGTGGATCACTTCTTCATTCACCGAAATACAGGCGC
Source organism: Clostridiales bacterium UBA2658 (assembly GCA_002359425.1). Classification (GTDB taxonomy): domain Bacteria; phylum Bacillota; class Clostridia; order Oscillospirales; family Oscillospiraceae; genus UBA2658. Next base: position 10,278 of record DEMY01000072.1, on the reverse strand, counting down.
TGCCAGGAAATCCGCCATAGCCGAGAAAAGACGGCGTTGCGCCCTGACTCTTGATGAACTTAAAGATTTCCTTGTTGATCTCCTGCGTGGTGATACCCGGGGCCACAAGCTGGCGGCCGAGCGAGCGCGCCTGCGCGGTTATTTTACCGGCGCAGNNATATTTTACCGGCGAGGCGCATTTGCTCGATCTCCCGGGGACTTTTGACTGTAATAAGGTTGCTCATAGGCCGAGAACCTTCAGAACTTCAGCGGTGTTCTGCTCAATGGTCGGCTGATTGTTGACCGTTTTGAGCTTGCCCCTCTTTGCATAGAAGTCCTTCAGCGGCTCGGTCTCCTTGTGGTAGACTGCGAGTCTCTGCTTTACGGTTTCGGGCGCGTCGTCCTTGCGGATCGTGAGTTCGCCCCCGCAATTGTCGCACTTGCCCTCGATCCGCGGCGGATTGGATACGACGTGGAAGGTCGCGCCGCAGTCCTTGCAGGTGCGGCGACCGGCCATGCGCTCAACGATGGTCTCATCCGAGATCTCAATGGAGAGGGCGGTGTCGGCCTCGATGCCGCAGTCCTCCAGCGCCTGCGCCTGCGGAATAGTGCGCGGCATGCCGTCGAGAATCCAGCCGTTTTTGCAGTCGTCCGCGGCGAGCCGTTCGCGGACGATGCCAATAATGACGTCGTCCGGAACGAGCTTGCCGCTATCGACATACTCCTTCGCCTTGAGGCCAATGGGAGTACCCTCCTTCATGGCCGCGCGGAGGATGTTGCCGGTGGAAATGGTAGGGATATTGCACTTGCGGCTGAGAATGTCGGCCTGCGTGCCCTTCCCCGCGCCGGGTGCGCCTAACAAAATGAGCTTCATAATATCCCTCCGAATTGCTTATTCAAGGAAACCCTTGTAGTTGCGCATGACCATCTGTGCTTCGAGCGCGCGAACCGTCTCGAGTGCGACGCCGACAACGATGATGACGGACGTGCCGCTCAGCGCAAGCCCATAGCTGCGGGCTTCGGAGCTGAACATGGAGACGATGATCGGCGCGATGGCAACGATGCCGAGGTAGATGGCGCCGAAGAGCGTGATCTTATTGAGCGACTTCTGAATGTATTCGCTGGTCGGCCGTCCGGGACGGAAGCCGGGGATGAAGCCGCCGTTCTTCTTCAAGTTGTTCGCGACCTCGATCGGGTTGAACTGGATCGTCGAATAGAAATAGGAGAAGAAGATGATCAAAAGGAAATAAATAATTGCATAGGGCCATGTCGTGCTGTCGAAAATGTGCTTCATTGCCCAGCTTTCATTCCACTTCGGGATGAAAGCGCAGATGGTAGCCGGCAGCATGGCGATGGACTGCGCGAAGATGATGGGGAGAACGCCGGACATATTGACCTTCATGGGAAGGTGCGTGGACTGTCCGCCGTAAACCTTGCGTCCCACGACGCGCTTGGAGTATTGAATCGGTATCCTTCGTTCCGCATCGGTCACGAAGACGATGAGGACGACCATGGCGAGCGCGCCGATGATCATAAGGAGCGCGAGCGGCCTCGAGATTGCGCCGCCTGAAACACTGCTGACAAGGCGGTAGAGGTCGCTCGGCAGGCGGGAAACAATGCTTGCAAACAGGATGATAGAGATGCCGTTGCCGATACCGAATTCGGTGATCTGCTCGCCCAGCCACATGATGAGCGCGGAGCCGGAGGTGAACGTCAGGATAATAACGATAGCCTGCCATGCGCCAGTGCCAGGGGTGAGGACGTTCTGGTTTTTGAGCAGCGCATAGTATGCGTAGCCCTGTAAAAGGCCGATGGCAACCGTAGCATAGCGGGTTATACTGGCGAGTTTTTTCTGGCCTTCCTCGCCCTCATCCTTCTGCATGCGCTCAAGGGCCGGAATGGCCAGCGTCAGCAGTTGGATGATGATCGATGCGTTGATATAAGGCTGGATGGAAAGTGCAAAAATCGTCGCACGGGAGAATGAACCGCCTGACATCGTATTGATCAGGCCAAGCACGGTGCTGTTGACCTGTTCAAAATAAGTCGAGAGTTTTTCCAGATCGACATAGGGGACCGGGATTGCGTCGCCCAGACGATAAAGCAGTATGACGAAGAGCGTAAAGAGCATTTTCTTGCGCAGGTCGTCGATTTTCCATGCGTCACGGATCGTTTTGAGCACTTTAGACCACCTCCGCCTTCCCGCCTGCGGCCTCGATTTTTTGTTTCGCAGACTCGGAGAAAGCGGATGCCTGAACGGTGAGCTTCTTAGAGAGCTGGCCGTTGCCGAGAATCTTCACGCCGTATTCGCACTTAGAAAGTACGCCGTCGGCAAGCAGCTTTTCCGCTGTGATGACGTCACCGTCAGCATAGCGATTGAGCGCTGCGACGTTGACAGCCGTGAGAGGCTTTGCAAAGATGTTATGGAAGCCGCGCTTCGGAACACGGCGCGCCAGAGGCATCTGGCCGCCTTCGAAGCCGACTCTAACGCCGCCGCCGCTACGGGATTTCTGGCCCTTCTGGCCGCGGCCGGCAGTTTTGCCGTTACCGGAGCCGTTTCCTCTGCCCTTGCGCTTGTAAACGTGGGTGGAGCCGGCCGCCGGAGAAAGTTCATTCAGTTTCATGCCTGCGCCTCCTTATTCTTCCGTGACCTTCAGAAGATAGCCGATCTGTGCAATCTTTCCTCTGGTCTGGGGGTTGTCGGGCTGCACTGTGACGTTTCCGATCTTGTGGAGTCCGAGAGAGTTGGCAGTGGCGATATGCTTATCGTGTCTGCCATTCAAACTTTTCACAAGTTCGATCTTCAGATTTGCCATTGCTGTCCCCTCCTTATGCCTTGATTTCTTTTGCGGTCTTTCCCCTGTAGGCAGCGACCTGCTCTGCATCGCGCAGAGACTTGAGACCCTCAAAGGTGGCCNNTTGTTGGGGTTGTTGGAACGCAGACATTTTGTGCGGATATCCTTAATGCCGGCAGCTTCGACGACAGCGCGGACAGCGCCGCCAGCAATAACGCCGGTACCAGGTGCGGCAGGTTTCATGAGAACGCGGCCTGCGCCAAACGCGCCGATCACCTCGTGGGGGATCGTGTTCTCCGAAATTGTGATGGTAACGATGTTCTTTTTGGCGTCTTCAAGGCCCTTGCGGATTGCCTCGGAAACTTCGCCGGCCTTGCCGAGGCCATAGCCGACGCGGCCCTTGCCGTCGCCCACGACGCAGAGCGCCGAAAACTTCATCACGCGGCCGCCCTTGACAGTCTTGGAAACGCGGTTGAGGGAAACAACCTTTTCCACGAACTCGGACTGTTCTTCTTCTCTTCCGCGTCTGTTATCTCTGTTGTTATTGTAAGGCATGTTTTTGTTTCCTCCTCCCGTTAAAAGTTCAGACCGGCCTCGCGGGCTGCGTCTGCCAGTGCCTTGACACGGCCATGGAAAATATAGCCGCCTCTGTCGAAGGACACGTTTTCAATGCCCTTGCCCTTGGCGCGCTCCCCGATGAGCTTGCCAACCTTGGCTGCACCTTCGCAGTTGGAGCCGGATTCCTCGAAGCCCTTCTCGTTGGAAGAAGCGGCTGCGAGCGTGACGCCGGTAACGTCGTCGATGATCTGGGCATAGATGTGAGTATTGCTTCTGAAAACATCCAGTCTCGGAATCTCGGGCGTGCCGGATATCTTTCCACGGACTCTCTTATGGCGCTTAATGCGCTGCGATCTTGTATCAGGTCTGTTAACCATTTCGACACACCTCCTTTATTTCTTTGCTCCGGTTTTGCCCTCTTTGTGGCGGACCACTTCGTTGGCATACCGGATGCCCTTGCCCTTATAAGGCTCAGGCGGTCTCTTCATACGCACTTCAGCCGCGAACTGGCCGACCTTCTGCTTGTCAATGCCGTTGATGATGATGGTGTTGGGGTTCGGGACCTCAATAGTGATGTCCTTTGTATCCTCAAGCGTCACCTGATGGCTGAATCCGATATTCATGACAAGCTTGCTGCCTTCCTTGGCGACTTTGTAGCCGACACCCTGAACGGAGAGCTCCTTCTTGTAGCCGTTCGTAACGCCCTCGACCATGTTGTTTACGAGGGTACGGGTCAGGCCATGGAGGGCACGGTTCTGCTTAGCGTCGTCCGGACGGGCGACGGTCAGAACGTCTTCCTTCATTTCGACCTTCATAGAAGGAGCGAGGTCGCGCTCAAGCATGCCCTTCGGGCCTTTCACGCTGATGTGATTTTTGTCGTCGATCTTAACTTCCACTCCGGCAGGAATGGTAATGGGTTCTCTCCCTATTCTAGACATTTCAGTACCTCCCCCTTACCAAATAAACGCGAGGACTTCACCGCCAACATGCGCCTTGCGCGCCGCTTTGTCGGTCATGATGCCCTTGGAAGTGGAAATAACAGCAATCCCCAGTCCCTTGAGGACGTAGGGGATCTCATCCGCACCCGCGTAAACGCGCAGGCCGGGTTTGGAAACGCGGCGAAGGCCCTGGATAGCCTTTTCCTTGCCAGGAAGATACTTGAGCGTAATGCGGATAACGCCCTGGCCGCCGTCCTCGATAAGCTGATAGTTCTTGATATAGCCCTCATCGAGAAGGATGTTTGCGATGGACTTCTTCATGTTGGAGGCGGGAACATCGACGGTCTCGTGTTTCGCGCTTCCTGCGTTGCGGATGCGGGTCAGCATATCCGCGATAGGATCGGTGATCTGCATGTTTGTGTTTTCCTCCTTATTAGAGTTACAGCCGAAAAAATCGGTCTGTTCAGGCGGCGAGGTTCCGATGCAATACCTGATTGCTACCGGCCTTTCGCCATCCTTATATTTGAAGGGGACTTCCCCATTCAAACCTGACGTATTTTTGCGAGGCTTGGCTAAAGCCAAACAAGTCCTCATAGTTTTATGCGTTGCGTTAGACGCCTTCCGAGAACGGAAAGGGCGGACAGGATGCCCTTAGTCGAAGCACGCGCGCCGCAGGCAGTAAGCGCATACAGCAAGGCGTACTCACGAAGGACAAGGGCATCCTGATGGGGGTCGTGTTACCACGAGGCCTTTCTAACGCCGGGAATCTGGCCCTTATAAGCCAGTTCGCGGAAGCAGATACGGCACACGCCGTAGTCTCTGAGATAAGCGTGCGGGCGGCCGCAAATCTTGCAGCGGTTGTATTCGCGGCTGGAGAACTTTGCAGGTCTCTGCTGCTTGATCTTCATAGATGTCTTAGCCATGCTTCGTCCTCCTTAAGCCTTTGCAAAGGGAGCGCCCATCAGGGAAAGGAGCTCTCTTGCTTCTTCATCGGTCTGTGCGGTGGTGCAGATGGCAATATTCATGCCGCGCAGCTTTTCGATCTTGTCATACTCAATCTCGGGGAAAATGATCTGTTCCTTGAGACCAAGGCTGTAGTTGCCGCGTCCGTCAAAGCCGTCCGGGTTAATGCCGTGGAAGTCACGGACACGCGGAAGCGCGACGTTGAGAAGGCGGTCAAGGAACTCCCACATGCGGTCCTGACGGAGCGTCACCTTGACGCCGACGGTCTGGCCTTCGCGGAGCTTGAAGTTTGCGACGCTCTTGCGGGCCTGAGTCGGCACAGCGTGCTGACCGGTGATCGCGGAGATATCCTTGATGACGGCGTCGAGCGCCTTCTGGTTATCCTTGCAGTCACCCGCGCCAACGCTGACGACGATCTTTTCAATCTTCGGGATCTGCATGCAGCTCTTGTATCCGTATTTCTTCATGAGAGCAGGAGCGACTTCCGCCCTGTATCTCGTTTTCAGTCTGGGCATATCAGGCATAGTTTTCGGTCACTCCTTTCTTAAAGTGGTTCGCCGCACTTTTTGCAGGCGCGGGTCTTGCTGCCGTCTTCGCGGAACTTATGGCCAACGCGGGTGGGCGCGCCGCAGCGCGGGCACACAACCATGACCTTAGATGCGTAGATCGGCGTTTCGGATTTGATGATGCCGCTTTCCGCGCCCGGCTTGCGGGCCTTGATGTGGTGGGCCGCCAAGTTGACGCCATCCACAACGACCTTGCCGTGCTTGGGGTCTGCGGACAAAACCTTGCCCTGCTTGCCCTTGTCCTTGCCGGACAGGACAACGACTGTATCGTCTTTAATGATTTTCATTCTTCGCCCTCCTCAAATAACTTCGGGAGCGAGCGAAAGGATCTTCATGAAGTCCTTGTCGCGGAGCTCGCGGGCGACCGGCCCGAAAATACGGGTGCCGCGGGGATTCTTATCGTCGCGGATAAGAACGGCTGCGTTCTCGTCGAAGCGAACATAGGTGCCGTCCGCACGGCGGACGCCCTTTGCGCTGCGGACGATAACGGCCTTGACGACCTCACCCTTTTTGACGGCGCTGCCCGGCTGCGTTTTGCGGACGGAAGCCACAATCACGTCGCCGATGTTGCCGTATTTACGTCTGCTTCCGCCGAGAACGCGGATGCACTTAATCTCTTTGGCGCCGGTATTGTCGGCCACCTTGAGATATGTTTCTTCCTGTATCACTTTGGGGCCTCCTTACTTTGCCTTTTCAACGATTTCGACGAGACGCCATCTCTTGTCCTTGGACAGGGGGCGCGTCTCCATGACGCGGACGATATCGCCGGTTTTGCACTCGTTGTTCTCATCGTGTGCCTTGAGGCGATAGGTGCGTTTGATGATCTTTTTATAGAGCGGATGTGCCACGCGGTCTTCGACCGTGACGACAATCGTCTTGTCCATCTTGTCGGAAACGACCTTGCCGACGCGGGTCTTGCGGGAAGCTGTTCTTTCTTCGTTCATTGTCACTTACCTCCTCACTGCTCGAGCTGTTTCTGGCGAATAACTGTCTTGACTCGGGCAATGTCACGACGAACGGCAGAAATCTTTGTAGGATTGTCAAGATGGTTGGTTGCGTGCTGCATCCGGAGGGTGAACAGATCCTTTTTCAGTTCGCTGAGCTTGCTTTCGAGCTCGGCGGGAGTCATTTCGCGAATCTCATTTGCCTTCATCTTATTCACCACCAATCTCGGAATCGGTAACTGTCTCGCGCACGATGAACTTCGTCTTGATGGGGAGCTTGTGGCTTGCAAGACGCATCGCTTCGCGGGCTGTCTCCTCGGGAACGCCAGCGATCTCAAAGAGAACGCGGCCCGGCTTCACGACAGCGACCCAGTACTCGGGGGAACCTTTACCGGAACCCATTCGGGTTTCAGCCGGCTTCTGGGTGACAGGCTTGTCGGGGAAAATCTTGATCCAGACCTTGCCGCCGCGCTTGGTGTAACGCGTCATAGCGATACGCGCAGCCTCGATCTGGTTGGAGGTGATCCATGCCGGCTCGAGCGCCTGCAGGCCATATTCACCGTAAGCGACGAAATTACCGCGGGTTGCTTTGCCCTTCATGCGGCCGCGCTGTTGTCTGCGGTATTTCACTCTTTTCGGCAGAAGCATTATGCGTTGCCTCCTTCCCTGGGTGTCGAAGGACGGGGACCGCGATTGTAGCCGCCGTCGCGGTTCTGATAGCCGCCCTGGCCGCCGCGGTTGTAACCGCCGCCCTGACCGCCGCGATTGTAGCCGCCCTGGCCGCCGCGGTTGNNGCCCTTGTAGATCCAGACCTTTACGCCGACGCGGCCATACGTGGTGGCTGCTTCAGCAAAACCATAGTCGATGTCTGCGCGGAGCGTCTGGAGGGGAATGGTACCCTCGTGATAGCACTCCTTGCGGGCGATCTCGGCGCCGCCCAAACGACCGGAGCACATGACCTTGATGCCCTTGACGCCGAGGCGCATGGCGCGGCCCATGGAATTTTTCATAGCGCGGCGATAGCCGATGCGCTTTTCGAGCTGCTGGGCGATGTTCTCCGCAACGAGCTGTGCGTCGGTATCCGGCGTGCGGACCTCGACGATGGACAGCGCGACGGGCTTGCCGATCATCTTTTCAACGGACATGCGCAGGCGCTCAATCTCAGCGCCGCCCTTGGCNNCCTGCCGATGACAACGCCCGGACGGGCGCAGTGGATGAAGATGCGAACCTTGGAGCTGTCGCGCTCAATCTCGATCTTCGGGACTCCTGCGGAATACAGGGATTTCTTGAGATACTTGCGGATGTTGTAATCTTCGACGATCAGATCGCCGACTTTATCGTTTCTGGCATACCATCTGGAATCCCAGTCGTCGATAACGCCAACACGGAAACCGTGCGGATTTACTTTTTGTCCCATATTCAGCCTCCTCCCTTATTCTTTCTCAGCCACGACGACTGTGATGTGGCTGGTTCTCTTGTTAATACGGTACATACGGCCCTGCGCACGCGGCATGCCGCGCTTGAGGATCGGGCCGGGGTTTGCATAGGTTGCCTTGACATAGAGCTTATCGGGGTCCATGTCGAAGTTGTTTTCGGCGTTTGCCGCAGCGCTCTTTAAAACCTTGACGAGAAGCTCGGAGCCGGCCTTCGGGGTGTTCAGAAGGATGGCTTCGGCGGTCTTGACATCTTTGCCGCGGATGAGGTCGCAGACGACTGAGACCTTACGGGGAGAGATGCGGGCAAACTTGTGTTCTGCTCTTGCTTCCATTATTCTCCTCCTTATTTCCCGGTCTTCGAGCCGGCGTGACCACGGAAGGTACGCGTCGGTGCGAACTCGCCGAGCTTGTGTCCAACCATGTCCTCGGTGATATACACTGGAACGTGGCGGCGACCGTCATGAACGGCGATCGTGTGGCCAACAAAGGACGGGAATATGGTGGAGGAACGGCTCCAGGTCTTGAGGACCTTTTTCTCGCCGGCCTTGTTCATTTCATCGACCCGCTTGAGCAGTTCGGGAGCTGCAAAGGGGCCTTTCTTAACGCTTCTGCTCATTTTACAATTCCCTCCTTACTTCTGGTTGCGATGCTTGACGATGAACTTTTCGCTCTTGTTCTTCGTCTTGCGAGTCTTGTAGCCAAGTGCCGGCTTGCCCCACGGCGTGACAGGGCCAGGGCGGCCAACAGGAGCCTTGCCTTCGCCGCCGCCGTGCGGGTGGTCGCACGGGTTCATAACGCTGCCGCGGACGGTCGGACGCCAGCCCATGTGACGTTTGCGGCCAGCCTTGCCGATGTGGATGTTGGCGGAGTCGATGTTACCAACCTGGCCAATCGTCGCCATGCAGTCCAGACGGATCTTGCGATACTCGCCGGAGGGCAGGCGGACGGTTGCGTAACCGTCTTCCTTCGCCATGAGCTGCGCCTCAACGCCGGCGCTGCGGACAAGCTGCGCGCCCTTGCCGGGATAAAGCTCAATGTTGTGGATGATGGTGCCGACGGGGATGTTCGCAAGCGGAAGCGCGTTGCCGGGCTTAATGTCGGCGGTGGTGGAGGAGATAACGGTGTCTCCAGCCTTGAGGCCGACCGGCGCGAGAATGTAGCGGCGCTCTCCGTCTTCATACTCGACAAGCGCGATATGCGCGGTGCGGTTCGGGTCGTATTCGAGACGAAGCACGGTCGCGGGCGTATCCATCTTGTTGCGCTTGAAGTCGATAATGCGGTATTTCTTCTTGTTGCCGCCGCCCTGATGGCGGACGGTGATGCGGCCGTAGCTGTTGCGGCCGGCATGTTTCTTTAAAACCTCTACAAGGGATTTCTCCGGCCCGGCATGTTTGTCGACGCCGTCGAAACCCGAAACCGTCATGTGACGTCTGGACGGTGTAGTGGGTTTATAAGTCTTAATGGACATCTGTCATTTCCTCCCTTACACCATACCCTCGAAGATTTCGATGTTTTTGGAATTCCTGCTGAGCTTAACGACGGCCTTTTTCCACTCGGAGGTCATGCCCGCGGGATTTTTGCCCATGCGCTTTTCCTTGCCGGGAACGATCGTTGTCGTAACGCGGATGACCTTCACGCCGAAGATCTCCTCGATGGCCTTTTTGATCTCGATCTTGTTGGCGTCCTTTGCGACTTCAAAAACGTACTTTTTGATGTCGAGGTCTTCCATGGACTGCTCGGTGATGATCGGGCGCTTGATAATGTCGTAAGCGGTTCTCATGCGAANNCGCTCCTCGATTGTCGCGAGCGCAGCCTTATCAACGACAAGCTTGCCGGCGTTCAGAACGTCATAAGGATTAATGACGTTTGCGAAGGTGGTGGAAACGCCGGGGATATTTCTTGCGCTCTTAATGACGGATTCGTCAACTTCCTTTGTGATGACGAGCGCCTTGCCGGTGACGTCGATCTTGTCGAGGAAGGTCTTGAAGGTTCTGGTCTTGATCTCAGGCATGGCCAGAGAGTCGATCACAACGATCTCGCCGTCGGCTGCCTTTGCGGACAGCGAGCTCCGGATGGCGAGGCGCTTTACCTTCTTGTTCAGC
>DEMY01000105.1:31857-32899 GCA_002359425.1 Clostridiales bacterium UBA2658 | reverse complement strand
CGGGCAGCGGTTTCGTTATCAAAACCTCGGCCGCCACGCTGCCCGCCCCCGCCGATATGCTCTCCGGCATAAACGGCACCAAGGCGCAGCTGAGCATCGGCACGGTGTCGGCCTCCGAACTATCCGGCGCAGCAAAGGCCGCCGTGGGCGGTCATCCCGTTGTTTCCCTCTCCCTGACGGTCGATGGCAAGACTGTCACCTGGAACAATCCCAAAGCAGCTGTAACGGTGAGCATTCCCTATAAGCCGACTGCTGAAGAGCTTGCACATTCCGAAAGCATCGTCATCTGGTACATCGACGATTCCGGCAATGTCTTCACCATACCCAGCGGTCATTATGATAAGACGACAGGAACGGTAACCTTCAACACCACCCATTTCAGCGATTATGCAGTGGCATACAGAAAGGTCAGCTTCACTGACGTGAATGATACAGCGTGGTACAGCAGCGCAGTGGACTTCCTCGCCGCGCGGGGCATTACCAGTGGTACGACAGCCAAAACCTTTAGCCCCGACGCAACGCTGACTCGCGGCCAGTTCATCACGATGCTTCTGCGCGCCTACAGCATCACGGCGGACACGAATCTGACGAATAACTTCTCCGACGCGGGCAATACCTATTACACAGGCTACCTCGCATCGGCCAAGCGGCTCGGAATTACAAGCGGCGTGGGCGACAACAAGTTTGCCCCCGACGCGGCGATCACCCGGCAGGAGATGTTCACACTTCTGTACAACGCCCTCAAGGTGCTGGGCAATCTGCCGTCCAGTACGTCTGGCAAGGCGCNNACCGGCACCACTACCCGCGCCGAGATGGCCCAGGTGCTGTATAATCTGCTGGGAAAGTAAATTCCTTGGTAGCGGAACATTAGCCCTGACGATCATTTTCGTGATTATTATGCTGACCGGCCTTGGCAATTGAAGCAAATAGTCGGTAAGCTTATGGACAAACAGATATTTCAGTTACTATCGCGAGCGTCATAATAAGGCGCTTGCAAATGACGTCGATATTCAGTTCATCAAGATCCTCCATGTAACTGCCC
>DEMY01000105.1:11740-31845 GCA_002359425.1 Clostridiales bacterium UBA2658 | reverse complement strand
CAAATGTGTGCGCTTTGCTGTCAAATGCTCCAAATGATTTTACCAGCTCTTCAATTATTCCGGCTCTGAAATCATCTTTGACCACCCACATCTGCGGGTATGCCGAACCGCTGTGTCTGACATATGTATCTGATACATCGAAAACATATCTGAGCTTTTGAGCACCGCTGGTGTGATCGATAAGCGCTATTCCTTTTGAGCCTCTTTTTACCCAGCGCTTCATCCTTGTATTCCAAATATCTATAGAAGCACACGCCGTTGCCTCCGGGCGTTGGGCATAGATAAGTAACTAATCGTAAAACGGATATTTGTAAATTCGCGCCGCCGTCTGTAAAAACACAGGCCATTCGCCACGCTTATTTGCAAACTCTCCGACTGTCGATATGGCAAGCTCGGTAATAAGGTTCAGTTTGTTTTCCACCGGTAAGCCTCCGTATTATTAAGCGAGCTGAAAATCAGCATCTTTAAAAAACATAATATAAAATTCGTACAGGGAGGACACAGATTTATGTGCCTCCCTGTATTTATCCATAACACGCTCCGGCTCTTTTGCGGTGAAGACCCGGTTTAGAATGATGTTATTACTGCCTCTATATTTCCACGGCGTTCAGCGCTGAGGCGATATCTTCTTTAAGCAGATTTTGAATCGGTTTTCGCGTGGTGATGAACACCAGGCACAACAACACTACAAACACAAGGGCAGCCGCCAATCCCGGCCACAGAAAAAATCCCGCCAAGGGCACGTTATCATAAATGTTTCTCACTACCAGCGCAGAAATCGCAGCTCCGAGCAGGATGCCAATCGCACTTCCTGTGGCAATAAGGCGCACCGCGTCAGATATTATCAGACTTGCAATGGTTTTCTTTTTCGCGCCCATTGCGCGCATAAGCATATAGCTGCGCAGTTCAGCACGGATTTTATTATTGACGGAGTACGCGATGGCAATGATGACCATAGCGATAAAAATCGTAACGCTCATTGCTGTCAGAATTTGTCTGTTACGCACATCCTGAACATACTCCTGTCGTTTAGCAATGAAATTATCCAGGTTGGTATAAGAGGAACGGGCAGTTATTTGATCAAGCAGTTTTTCTATCCGTTTTGTCGCGGCTGCATCGTTAGGCACAAGGTTAACAAGATCTATCCGCTCATAACGGGCAGAATCATCCGCAGCCAGAATCGCCTCGGCGGAGTAAATAAAGCGAGCCCCCTCATTTGCGTGGTAAACCGCGGAAACCGTGACGGTTTTTGTAACAAAATCAAATCGGTCGGCGCTGTTCTGCGGAGCGTCTTCATTTGCCAAAAGCGGCGTTACCAGTAAAAATGAATCTCCCACGCTGAATGTGTCAGGAGCAATAATAACATCTCCTGTAATGAAGGCGTCCTTGTCGATTGCGCCGTCAATAATGCTTACTGAATTGACCATGGTATCGTAGTCCATGCCGGTAAGGCGTAGCTCAACAAGCCGGGTGCCTTCCGTTCCGCCCAATTTGGCAATCACTTCACGCAGTTGCGGTACATTGCTTTCCTTAAGCGCATGATCTTCAGCTATCAATTGTTCAAAATACGGGATTTTGCTTTCAGGGGAATACAAAACAAAGTGGCTGGTCGTGTAACCGGTAATCGCGGTGCGAACAGAAAGGCCCTCTGTCGAGCGCAGCAAATCCAAATCCTTTTGCGATACTCCCGTTTTGCGCGGGATGCCAATATAAAAATTCTTTGGGCTTTGGGTGCCTCCGGATATATTTAGTATGTAATCCTTGTCGACTGAGCCAATGTCCCCAAATCTTTCCCACGGAGAAAACATCGCTAAAAATCCGCCGAAAACCGTTATAAAAAAGCAAGCTGCAATCAGCATAACCGCAACAGCGTTTTGCAACCTGTGTTGCTTGGCAATCGAGCGCGCCCACAGCTTTTTAAGGTTTTGGGCCTCACCTGCACCGGGCTTGGGTAAAAGCATTTTTTCCTTGCCTGTCTCACACGGCATTTCCCCGAAAAACCGCCCAACCGCCACCATAAACGCGGCAAAAATTGTGATGAACGAAACAAGCCACGCAGGCCAGAAGCAGGAAAAACTGACAGTGTAAATTAAATGTCTGCCGAAAGCGGACGACAGAGTTGTTATCGCTATGCTTAGAGCAAAGCTAATAAGCGTACCGGCTATACTTGCCGCAAGGAATAACAGCGCCGCCTGAACGAGGAACAATAAAACGCCTCTACGTTTATTCATTCCTATGCAGCGAAGCAGCGTCAGATATTGCTTTTGATCTTTCATAATGTTGCTGATATTACTGATGATTCCAAACGCCATTACAATTACAAAAAACAAAAGTATTGCTGTTGCGAATACATTTGCAACATTTTTCTGTGACATGAGAATGGGATCGGGCCTGTAATGGGCGTTTAGTGAGTACTGCCCGCCCAACATAGTCTCCAGTGCACCGTCGGCATNNGGAACAGTGCACCGTCGGCACACAGGATATGCGTGTAAACAGCGGGCGAACCATCATCTACCGTCAAAATCGAAGGAGGCGGGTATTCGACTGATTGCTTGGAGCCGTCGGCCCATTGCCAGTTGTTAATATAGTCGTCTATAATTCCGACCAGAATGTAAGTCTTCGTACTCACAGTTTCATCTTTAGTTATGCTTATGTCGAGCGTATCCCCGCGTTCCGCGTCCGGGAAGAAGGTATGCAGCGTTGCCGCTTCGATTGCGACCTCGCCCTCGTTTTCAGGGTATCTTCCTTCTTGAAGCACCAGCCTGCGTAATTGTATCGCGGCAGAATCCATAGTCCCAATATAGATTTTCCGTTCGCCGGCGCCGGTTTCTACCGGCCATACCGCGCGGACGATTCCCGAACCGCTGGACTTTATCTCCGTCCGATGTTGAGCGAGTTTTGTAGGGTCGGCATTGCAAACCACGCCTACCTGTCGTCCGAACTTTCGGGCATTCTCGTCAGCGGCCGTTACCAAAAAGCTCTCCCGGTAAATCAGCGTGGTGATAAGGGCGGCTATAAATAAGGAGCAGGCCAACGTAACGCCTACGCACTGACGTTTATGCGCTTTGACATACTTTCGAGCCAATAAAAGTTCAGTTGACATATGTATCCTCTCCTATTTCGCCGTCTTGAATCGCTATGACACGCTGAAACTGCCCGGCTATGGAAGCATCGTGCGTCACGACCACAAGCGTCACCTTATATTCTTCCGCTGTACGCTTGAGCAGCGCAAGGACACGCTGACGGTTCTTGGAGTCAAGATTTCCCGTCGGCTCATCGCAGAGCAATATCTTCGGACGGTTTGTCAGCGCCCGCGCGATTGCCACCCTTTGCTGCTGGCCGCCGGAAAGCTGCCCCGGCAAATGATTGAGCCTGTCCGTTAATTCCAGTTTTTCAACTATGTCTTGTATATATGCTTTGTCTGCTTTCTTGCCGTCAAGCAAGGCAGGGAGAATGATATTTTCGTAGGCGGATAGCTCCGGCAAAAGATTATAGGATTGAAATACAAAGCCAATATTGCGCAAGCGAAATTCAGACAATTTATTCTCGTCGTATGAGGAAATTTCCTCCCCGTCGTAAAGCACCTTCCCCGTGGAAGGCCGGTCAAGTCCGCCGAGCAAATGCAGTAGCGTGGATTTGCCCGAGCCGCTTGTCCCCGTTACGGCGATCTGTTCGCCGCTGTCTATCGTGAAATCGCAGGGTTTCAGAGCCTGCACCTGTGTTTCCTTTGTTCCGTAGGTTTTACTAATTCCAAGCACGGAAATATCCATTTTTGTTTCCTCCGATACGTTCTCATAGTATAATAAAAAAGTCACAAAGTATTTATATTATAGCATCAAATCCACTTTATGCAATTGAAAATGGAATCATCTTCTCTTTTATACAAAATAATTGAAGCATTTCGTTAAAATGCTTTCATTTTATGTACGCTTTGGGTTGGACAAAATGTGACATAAAAACAAAAAGGCAAAAGATAAGCGCTTCTCACTAAGTGAATCCCTGATTTTTGCCGATTAATCTGTTATAAAACCAGGCGGCTTTTCCATCCACCAGATATATTTGACATCTCTGCTTCCGGGTAAAAACCGGCGACCGATGCCGGGCCGCAAAAAAGAAAGCGGGAATGATCCCNNCGTTTCGATTGTGTTCCTCCGAGTAGACCACCCTTGTGTCGCTGGCAAGACCGGCGGGCAGCTTGGTGTTCTTTGGCGTGTCTATCGGACCGATCGGGTTCTGCTTTTGGGGCCTTTTGATATTTTTGTTTTTTGCCATCCTGTTCACCTCTTTGACGGTAGTGTTTCCCCCAAGCGGCAGGATGATACCGAAAGCCGATTCAATGGCAGCTTTCAAATAGACGTGATGTCACGCTTACGGTTAAGCCTCGCACTGCAAAACGCGGCACAAACAGAAGCAAAAATAAGCGAAAAAATAGTCTATAGTCGGGGTATTATATATCATGTGAGGTGATTGCGATGGCTAGAACAGTTGTATTTGATTTTGACGGTGTAATCCACAGCTATGTAAGCGGTTATAAAGGCAAGAGTGTCATTCCAGACCCGCCGGTTCCAGGTATTCGGGAAGCAATCGAAGAAATACGCGCTTCCGGTTATGAGGTTATTGTTGTCTCCACGCGCTGCAGCGATCCCGAAGGGTTGGCGGCAGTTTCCGAATGGCTCGAGGATAACAATATTAAGGTGGATCATGTCCAATCGGACAAGCCGCCCGCAATCTGCTATATCGACGACAGGGCCATTTGCTTCGACGGCGACGCCTCCACCCTACTGGAAAAAATCAGGTCATTTAAACCGTGGAATAAGCAAAATATCAGGAAAAAATAAAGCCCCACAGCCCCAAAGACGTTTGAACGCGAAAAGCGGCCCGCCGAAGCGAGCCGCTGAGAAGCCGGCATATTTTCTTATGAGTAAAACAAATGATTCCCTATCGTGCAATAGTACGTACAGTTCTGAGCAATCCAGGAGCTGCTTGCTATTGAAGGATTGAAAAAGTACTGACAGTTGCCGACAACAGCCGCACCGTCAAGACAGAGCTTTGCGGCAATTGTACTGTCAGACGAAGGGGTTTGATAAATGGCGCCGTTTCTGGTCGGTTCAAACTGGACACCCCATTTTGTATCAAAAATGACGTCGTAGATGGAGTTCGGATAATTGGGGCTTGCAACCCTGTTAAGGATTACATCTCCGACCGCAATTTTTCCGAGCATCGGTTCACCGGCGCTTTCAGCATTTATGATGCGGGAAAGCCAGTACACGTCATCGCCGTTGTAGTATTGATTGCCGGATAAAATCGTTCCATTGCCTCTTGTGATAGTGGCTCTTTGCGCAGCGTTATCCCAGTTTACAGATGCGCCGAACGCTTTCGCGAGCGCTCTCACTGGAACAAGCGTTCTGTTGTTAATCAGCCTTACGCCCTCAACTGCATAAAGGTAGCGGCCGTTTGCCTGAATATACTGGTCGCCGGGGCGCGCCGTGATTGTAACAAGCGGCGTGCTAACAACAGCCTGTCCATCTGTCCATGCTACATTTGCACCAGAGTAAAGCAAATCGCTTACGGCCCGGATAGGGACATATGTAGTGGAATTAATGAACGTTACATCGTTTCTTACTTCAGTTGCGCCGACCTTGATCGACACTGCATCTGCGTTTGATATTACAGACGCGGCAACGACAAGGGTAAGAGCAAAGGCGATAATCAATTTTTTCAATGTANNGTTGTTACCGAACTGGCAAGGAACAATATATGCCATCGTTCCAAAGGGCAAGGGTCTCAAGGTTTTTTTCATTTCCCTCATATTTATAATATTACTTGAAACAGCAAAAACAGCGGCACGGAGCCTCTACTCCATGCCGCTGTAATCAGCTAAATCAGATCATTTCTTTTCTCGTTTTACTTCTTCAACTGCCGCTCTTACAGCGGCGATTACAAAAGCAGAAAAGGTACAGTCTTTGTTTATAATCAGTTCTTCAACCTCTGCAACCAAGTCGTTGGGAAAACGAATCGTCTTATTAGTCGTAGATGGAAGCGAAGGAATTTTAAAGCCCACTATAATACACCTCGCAATACAATTGTCCTGCGACCAGTCTAGCGTAAACGCACGAGAAAATATGCATTGCAATTGCAATGCATATTTGCTACAATGCTATTGAGGTGAGCTTATGCCAGACTATAAAGAACTGTATTTGAAGCTGTTTCGGGCATCAGAAAATGCGATAAATATTTTAATCGAGGCGCAACGAGCGTGCGAGGAACTGTACATCAGCCAACCCGAGCCGAAGCTTACGCTTGTCCCATTACCGCCGGAAAACGAGAAGAGCGTGNNGCTTCAACTGCTTGTAAAAAATGAACTGTCTTGCAACCAATGTCATTTAGTTAAGCCAAAATCCGTGGTGAAAAAGTACCCCCACCCATTTATAAAGAAAGGGCGAGGGTACTTTTAGCACGTTCGGGCGTGATTATTATGGGGGTCATTGCTTATTTAGTGAAATCTGTTATAATTATTTGAAAACGTTAAACAGGAATTTAACGGGTAGTTTTGAACTGCGGAGAATTCATATTAGCGATAAAAGGGGAACATTAAAATGGGTAATACATTTGTTCTTGTTCACGGCGCATGGCACGGCGGTTGGTGTTGGGAGAAACTTCGACCATTGCTGGAAGCCGAAGGGCATACCGTAATAGCCCCGGACATGCCGGGACATGGCGAGGACAGATTACCTATAGAAGATCAGAACCTTGAAAAATACGCTCGTACTGTTGAAGCTTTGATTGCACCGCTTAACGAGCCGGTTATTCTTGTCGGCCACAGTTTCGGCGGTATGATAACGAGCCAGGCGGCGTGCTATATCCCGAACAAAATCAAAAAACTTGTCTATATTGCAGCGTTTTTACCACGAGACGGTCAAAGCTGCGTCGGGATCACCAAAAGCATACAACCAACATTTCATGAAAAACTTGTGGCATCCGGCCATGATTTTATACTGTCTGCGGATGGAAAGACATCAAAGATCGCGCCAGATTCCTGTGCTGACTTTATTTATAATGATATTCCCCGAGATGTAGCGCTGGCGATAGCGAAGCGTCTTGGCCCCGAATCTAACGCAGCCCAGAATCAGACCGTCGTTCTTAATGATAAGTTTAATGACATCCCAAAAGCATATGTGCGATGTGTACTCGATCAAGTGATCGACGTAAGGCTGCAAGACAAAATGATTGCCGAAACCGATTGCGGCGAGGTGTACACCCTCGAAACAGGACACTGCCCGTTTGAATCTGCCCCACGCAGTCTGTCCGATATTCTTCTTAGTCTGTGAGCTGTTGAAGTTTTCGTTTCGTTTATTCACTTTGTCAAGCAGTTCACGCAATTCTTTATAGATTGCAGCTTATCTTAATGACATTGGTCTTGCGACAGCTCATTTTTTGATGCGGAGCGCATACCTATGTTCAGCCTGCAACATAAGGGGCATATCAGTCGCTGCGCCGATATTCTAAAATATCTCCCGGCTGACAGTCCAACGCTTCACAGATTTTTTCGAGCGTTGCAATTTTGATTGCCTTTACTTTTCCATTTTTTATAAGCGAAACATTTGCCAATGGAAAGCAGGCTCACAACGACGCAAAAGATTGCGCTTGCCCAAAACCAGCCCTTGTTTTTGTAAAAAAGTATTTCTGCACAGAAATAATGCTCTCCTTGGCACGCCCGTCAACAGCATCATTAACTATACGCCGATATTTTTTTGCTATGGCGCATAGCCTATCTCAAAATACTTGTTGACTTTATGCTCATTCTGGCGTATTGTTTAGTTATACATCTTACAAGCTAAGATGCAACTAATTTTAAGAGGTATCTCATGTACAATGACAAAACCCTGATCTGCAAGGACTGCGGACAAGAATTCATTTTTTCTGCCAATGAGCAGGAGTTTTATGCTGAGAAAGGCTTTTCAAATGAGCCTCAGCGGTGCAAGGCCTGTCGTAATGCGCGGAAGAACGGCTCCCGCGGAAATGAACCCCGCCAAATGTACGATGCTGTCTGCGCGAGATGCGGAAAGACGTGTAAGGTTCCCTTCGAGCCGCGCGGTGATCGCCCCGTATATTGCAGCGACTGCTTCCAAAGATAAACAAGTAGTACGTTACTAAAGTGCGCCCTTTTCCGGGCGCACTTTATTATTTTTACTAAAATGCGAACCGCCTTTTTCGCCAAGGCTGTAAAATACGAACGAATCGGCCCGTCGGGTTCGCCCGGTACGACTGTGCGTTTGAGGCTTTTCCAGCAAATTCAAGTTCCCTCTCTCGCATAAAAAAGACACGGCTTTCCGCCGAGGGATAGCTGTGTCTTTCTATATTTGAAAAAGCATGATATGATGGTAATAAGGTCTATTCCCGTGCAAAAAACAAAAATTTGCGTGAGGAGGGCGGTTATGCATAAGACAATTGTTGAGGACTGGGAATTTGTAATTACCGTAACAGATGCAAAGCCATGTAGAATGGGCTTTGAAAAAGGCGATTCATTTTACTGCAAATACGAATGCCCGACTGGATTTTGTCCGAAAACAATGGCAAACTTACATAGATTATGTGATATTGCCCGTGCCGATGGCGATTATAAATTGTTAGGTGGCAAATCAAAAAATGAAATTGATTTTTGTTGTGCAGATGGATGTGTTAATTTTCACTTGACCGCAAAACATATTGATTAACAAATTCCAATTTCAAGGTTCGGCAATAAACGGTTCTGCTAATCGCAAAAAATCTTTTTTCCGCGATTACTCCAGAAAAGCGATAGTGGCCTGTCGCTTTTCCTCTATTTTAAAATCAAATGTTTTTGGGAGAACACATGAAAAAATACGATTATATCTTCTTCGATCTGGACGGGACGATCAGCGACTCGGCACCCGGCATCGTGAATTCCGTGGTGTACGCGCTCGAGCACATGGGAACGCCGGTGGGTGACCGCGAGCGGCTCAAAAAGTTCGTTGGTCCTCCCCTTTTTGATTCGTTCCGTGACTATATCGGCTACTCGCAGGAGGAAACCGAGCGCGCCGTCAAATTCTTCCGCAACTATTATCAGGAACACGGCATTCTGGAAAATACGATGTACCCCGGCATTGATACGCTCCTGCAAAAGCTGGTCGCCGCCGGACGAAAGCCAGTTCTCGCGACCTCGAAACCGGAGCCATTCGCCAAAGAGATCGTCACGCGCTACGGCATCGCACAATACTTCACCTTTATGGCGGGCAGCACGATGGACGAAACGCGCACAAGAAAGGCCGAGGTCGTANNCAGGTCGTCGCCTACGCGCTTGCGTCCTGCGGCATTGCCGACCCGTCTAGCGCCGTCATGATTGGCGACAGGCTCCACGACGTCAAAGGCGCTGCGGAAAACGGTCTCGACTGCATCGGCGTCCTCTACGGCTATGGCACCTGCGAGGAGCTGCTGGACGCCGGCGCAATTGCCGTTGTAAAAGACATTGCAGAGCTAACCGACATGCTGCTTTGAACCATGCTTTTTTCATCCGCTGCATTTTTGCCGCGGCTTTATATCTCTGAGAAACGCTGGCAGAGCATCTGCACGTGAGTCCGCGTGGACGAAGGCGGCCCCGCAGAGCGATTTAGCCCGTAAAAAATGCAAAAATCCGGCGGCCATGAAAAATGACCGCCGGATTTTTTACGCCTGATCGGCGTGCATTTTTTTCTGAAAAACGAGAATTGCTATTAGAAGTACCCCGGCGGCGTAGCCGATGACCCACCAGAGGTCCGGGAAGACCGCCGCATAATTCCCCGCGAGCGCGGCGCGGCCCGCATCCACCGCATGCTGGAACGGAAGTACCGCCGCAATCGTTTCAAACGCGCCACCCACGAGCTTCGGGTCGAACCATGTGCCGGAGAGCCATGCGGAGACGTTCGTCAGCAGCGCCCCGCACACGCCGCCGACCTGCCGGTCCGTAAAGACGCTGCCGCAGAGAAGCCCAATGGCAATGAACAAAACAGCCGACGGCATCAGCACAACCAGCGTTACAAGGATGCTCGCCGTCACATGCAGCCCCAGAAAAAGCGCCGCAAAAAAGCAGACCGCGCTCTGCGCGACTGCGAGCGGCAGCAGCGGCAGCGTGTAGCCGCCGATGAAGTCAAATGCCGTCATAGGCGATGTAAAGAGTCTGAGCATGAAAGAGCTTTCCCGGTCGCGCGCAATGAGCATGCCCGAAAAAAGCGATACGAACGACAGTCCGAACACCGCCACGCCCGGCGTGAGCTGTTCGATGTGGAACAGGTCAACCGGCGCATTTTTTGCAATCATCGAAAGCAGCAACAATAAAATAAGCGGCAACCCAAGCCCGAACGCCAAATTCAGCCTGTCCCGCAATATTTCCTGCATACACCGCTGTGCAAAAGCCCGCATTCTCATAGCGCCGCCTCCCCTCCCGCGAAGTACAGAAACGCGTCCTCAAAGTTCTCCGTCCCCGCCTCTTTTTTTAATTTCTCCGCCGTTCCGAGCGCGGCGAGCTTTCCTTTGGACATAATACCGATGTGGTCGGCCAATGCCTCGGCCTCCTCAAGATAGTGCGTGGTCAAAAGAACCGTCGTTTTGCCCTTGAGCTTTTCAATGTCCCGCCAAAGCTCACGGCGCGCAATAACGTCGAGGCCCAGCGTCGGCTCGTCCAGAAACAGCAGTTTTGGCCCCGTGATAAGCGCCATTGCAATGCTCAACCGCCGCTGCCAGCCGCCAGAGAGCGTCTCGGCCCGCTGGGAAGAAACCTCCGCCAGGTTGTACGCTTCAATCGCCGCGTCTGCCCGCTCGCGCGCCGTTTTTCGGTCCTCACCATAAACGCCGCAGATGAGCTCAAGGTTTTCGCGCACGGTGAGCTTCGGTGCGACCGCCGTTTCCTGCGGCGAAACGCTCATAAAAGGCTTTACCTTATCTGCCGCCGACGCGATGCTCTCGCCAAGAACGAGCGCGTCGCCGCTTGTCGGCTTTATGAGACACGAGAGCATTTTGATCGTCGTCGATTTGCCCGCGCCGTTCACACCCAGCAAAGCGAACAGCTCGCCCTGCGCGACCGTAAGCGTCAGCGCATCGACAGCAAGCTTATCCCCGTAGCGCTTCGTGAGCATTTTTGTCTCGATTGCGTTCATTTTTCGTCCCCCTCCGTCGTTTTTTTGATGTTTCTCGCGAAAACGTCCAGATTTTCCTGCGGCTCGTTCGGATAGATTTCCTGCCCTTTTCCCGAAAAAATTGCGCTTGCAATGCCCTGCATCACGCTCTGCCGCTCGATCGCGATGCCTTTTTTCGGGTGTGCCATCAAAAGAAGCGTTTGGCCCGGCTCAATGTCGAACATCTCGCGGACTTCCTTGGGAATGACAATCTGTCCCTTCGGCCCGACCTTGACCGTGCCCATATAAGGCTCTTTGCTTTTGCCCATCCTCTCATCTCCTGCTCAATTTATTTTACGCGTATAACTTGTTATACTTTTTATACTCCCCCGTTCACACTTTGTCAAGTCCCAAACGCTGTCAGTCAAAAAATAAACATTTCATTAAATCTGTTTTGTTCCTGACATATCGACTCGACACGCCGTTGACATATTCGACATGATATTATATAATGATTTTCATAATCCCTAAATATGATTTTCAAAATTAAATTCAAGGAGTAAGCTATGAAACAGTTTGCGCTCACCTGCTCCTCCACGGCAGACATGCCGCTCTCCTTTTTCCGCGAAAATGACATTCCCTTTGCCTGCTTTCATTTTTTGATAGAGGGCAAAGAATACCTCGATAACTGCGGCCAGTCGATGCCCTTTGACGTGTTCTACCAAAAGATCGCGAACGGCGCCAAGCCGACGACCAGCCAGGTGACTGCCGCCGATTATGAAAAAATGTGGAAGCCCCTTCTCAGCGCCGGGACAGACATTCTTCATATTACACTTTCAAGCGGCCTTTCTGGCACGATCAATTCCGCCCTCACGGCACGGGACAACATCCTGCCGAAGTTCCCGGGCCGCCGCATTGAGATCATAGATTCGCTCGGCGCCTCCAGCGGTTACGGTCTTTTGGTTACCTATGCCTGCAAACTGCGGGACGAGAGCAAGAACCTTGACGAGGCTGTGCAATGGGTCGAGGAAAACAAGCTCCGCGTCCACCATTGGTTTTTCTCGACGGACCTCTCGAGCTACTACCGCGGCGGGCGCATTTCAAAGTCCTCCGCCATGTTCGGCACCATTCTGCACATCTGCCCGCTTTTGAACATGAATACCGAGGGACGTCTCATTCCCCGGGAAAAAATTCGCACAAAGAAAAAGGTCATCGCTGAAATCGTTAAGCGCATGGAACAGCACGTGCAGGACGGGTTCAACTACAGCGGCAAATGCTATATCAGTCAGTCCGCTTGCTATGAGGACGCGCGCGCAGTCGCAGACCTAATTGAAGCCCGCTTCCCGCGGCTGGACGGAAAGGTGCTTATAAACAGCGTCGGTACCGTCATCGGCACCCATACCGGCCCCGGCACCGTGGCGCTGTTCTTTTTGGGAGACGACCGGGTCCTATAAAAGCATAAAAAAAGCTCCTGCTTTCGCAGNNAAGCGCGGGCCGTCTTTTCTCTCTTCCACTCCTTCCACGTAAACCACGCCATACCCGCGGCAAGAAGGCCAATGACGATTTCGATGGACCAGACGCCGCCGCGGTCGCCGAGGTAGCCGGCGGAATAGGCAACGGCGAAAGCGAGAAGCGTGTGCACGGCAAAGGCCAGCAACAGCCACAAAAGCTTTTTCTCACGCACAGCCTTCAGCACCATAACGGAAAAACCAATCTGCGCTGCCAGCGTGAAGAGCCGCTCGAAGCCGCCCGCAAAAACGAGAGACGGGTCTGTCTCCATAACGCCGCTAGACAAAAGCGAAAGCAACGCCGACACACCCATGATAACCACCGCCTCAATGCCGCCGTGACCGACGCCGAACGCGACGCCATCCATCACCCCGCGCTGCTTTTTCAAAAGCAAGCGCATAACGAGCCATCTGCCGCTCTCCTCAAAAAGCGCAGCGGTCGCGCCGAGAAAAAGCGTGTAAATCGCTGGCTGGGTACTTTGCAAGGCTTTGTACCAATCCAGACCCGCAAACGCCGAAAGAACCGGCAGCCGGGCAAAGCCCTGAAACACCGTGAAGGTCAAAGCGCCGAATAAAAGCGGCTTCCAGCTCTGCTTCCGGCGTACGCAGAGTTCGACTGCGAGACCGACCGGCAAAATGAGCGCGCAGAAAAGCGCGAAAATCCAACTAAAAAGATACATAGGCATTCCTCAGACAGTTGCGTCAAACGCACTGCGCGGCATATCGCGCAGCGCAAGGTAATAATTCGTATAAGTGATGCCGGTATAAGGCGCGGTCCAGATAACGACGCCGGGAATAAGGGACAGCAAAAACCAGCCAAGAAAGCTCAAGTCAAGCAGAAACAGTTCCCTCTTGTGACCGTTCATCATCTGAGAGGAAAGCCGCAGGCAGTCAAAAACACCAAGCGTAGGATTTTCGATCATTNNTGCATTAAATTCAGCGCCATGCGGTAGCGGTAAAACGCGATGATGCCGGGAACGATCAGAAGCAGCGTCCACATGCAGATGAGCAGATATGAGAGGATCTCAAGCCAGAGATATTTTGAAAACATCCCAAACCCATCGAACAGATTTCCCACGCCTGCCTTCCGAAACTGGCAGATCTGGATACGATAGATTGCAAAGCCGACGAACATCATAAGCGTCATGATAAAAAGCGCAATGATGAGCACCCAGCCCCAGCCGCTTAGCTCCGGCGCTGTCGGCACATAGCTCATATTGCCCGCCGCATACTCATTAAGCGTGTCTTGAACCATATCATACTCGCCGCTGATTTTTTCGACCAGAAACTCAAGCACGTAACTNNAACAGATCATGATGTAGACAAAACCGACCAGAACGGGGCTAGGCTTCGTCTTGATGATGACAAGCTTTGCATTTTTCTTGATTGCCTCGCGGTTGATCTCCATAGAATATGTTCTCCTTTTAAGGCCACGATCCGCCCGGACCGACATTCAAAACTCTGACATGGGTAGATAGATTCAGTATAGCACAAATTCGAGCCAAAATAAACAGGAACTTTTTCAGCGCGCAATTGTGTTCAAGCGGATTTTGTGGTATACTACGGGCAAATTCCATTTTTCGCTTAATAACGTCACTGTTTTTCAAGCGAAAACCGAAAGGACATAACGCCCCATGAACGAGCTTCAGAATAAAATTCTCGCACTCAAAAAACAGCGCGACTGCCTCATCCTTGCTCACTACTACCAGCCCCTCGACGTGCAGGACGTTGCCGACGCTGTCGGCGACTCTTTCGCGCTGGCAAAGCTGGCCCAGTCGGCCACGCAGCGTTCCATCATCATGTGTGGCGTGCGCTTCATGGCCGAAAGCGCCAAAATCCTAAACCCCGGCAAAACCGTCTATCTCCCGGCGGCGGACGCCGGCTGTCCCATGGCGGACACGATCGGTCCGGACGACGTGCTGGCTCTCAAAAAACAGTATCCCGAAGCCGCGGTCGTCTGTTATGTTAACTCCTCTGCCGCCGTGAAAGCGGTGAGCGACATTTGCTGCACCTCCTCCTCTGCCGAAAAGGTTGTCCGCTCACTTCCGAACCGGCAGATCATTTTCGTGCCTGACAAAAATCTCGGTGCGTATATCGCAAAGCACGTCCCCGAAAAGGAGATTATCCTCTATAACGGTTGCTGTCCCATTCACGATGCCGTCTCCGTCTCCGATGTCGAGGCCGCAAAAAAATCGTACCCGGGCACCACGCTTCTCGTCCATCCCGAGTGCCGTGAGGAGGTCTCGGAAAAGGCGGACTACGTTGGTTCGACCGCCGGTATTCTTGCCGCTGCCCGCAAAGGCTCGTCGGATGCATACGTTATCGGCACTGAAAACGGTGTGACCGACATTCTCAGCCGCGAGCTGCCCCAAAAGCGCTTTTTCCCGCTCAAGCCCGATTTTGTCTGCGCGGACATGAAAAAGACGACGCTTGCGGATATTCTCGCCTGTCTCGAAGGCAATCGCACGCCAATAGAACTCCCCGAAGCCGAAATGCAGGGCGCTAGAAAAAGCCTCGAGCGCATGGTCGCCGTTGACTGAACGCTTCGACACAGATTTTTGCATATAAAAAGGCCGCTGCATCACGTCNNGCAGCGGCCTTCTCTTTACTTTTTTGTATTTCCCTGCGTCAGCAAAACATCTCCGGCGCTGGTCAGTTTTTTCATAAGAGCGTCCATCTTTTCGGGGGTTCCGGCAGCCTTGTAGAGGATGCGGCTGAAAAGTTTGCAGCTGGGCTTTTCGCTCTCCGGCGCGCCGGATGCAGCTGTCTTGTCCGTCTTATCCGCGGCGGACGGGGGCGCGTCCGGGGCAGCAGACTCGGTCTTTGACTTGTCATCCGACTTATCCACTTTGGCGGAGGGCGTGGGACTTCCCGGAACCGTTTCCACCTGCTTTACCGTCTCCGCTGGCTCTGCAACACACCAAATCTCGCCGTTCACATACCAGATGCGGATGGTCATATCCCGCGGCACAAGTTGTTTCTTGTCAGTATCTGTCCCGTCGGATTTTGTGTCGGAACTCGCGGAAGGGCTGGGACTCGCCTTAACGTCGTCCGTATCCTTTTTCGTGTCGTCGGTCTTTTTATCATCGTCGGTCTTTTTATCGTCGTCGCTCTTCCGCAAAAAGTTATTTTTCAGATTGTCAAAGCCGCTTTTGAAGGTAGACGTCTTTGTGTCGGCAGAAGTTTTCTCACCCGCCGTTTCGCTCTGCTTCTGTGCGGGGATATAGAGCGTATAGGCCGGCTCGCTCTCGGAAAACACTTTGCTGTCCACCGTGAGCTTGCTCGAATTATCCGGGACACTCGTCAAAATTGCCGCAAGGTTGTTCAGCATCTCACCATCCGACACATCGGCAAGACGGGTATTTTTTGTTTTCGCCGCATCCCCTGTAATCGTCGCATTCGTCGTGTTCAAGCTGCCCACGGCGGTCTTTGCGGCTTCGCTTTCCGAATGCCACTCGCCCTTGTAGACGGTGAGCTGCTTCGCATCCAGAAGGTATTCTGGTTCTTTCTGAACCTCCTCCGGCTTCGCGCCGCTCAAAACCTCAAAGTTCTGGATTGGAAAGCCGAGCTGATAAACGGTCCCGTCCTCGCTTTTTTCGAGCTTCAAGCCTTTTTTTAAGTCCTCACGCGATACCTGCCGGTTTACACTCTTGGGAGCCGCTCCGGCAGTATCCACGCTGGCCTGTGTACCGTAAGCGCTGTCCGAAAGTGAAGTCTGCTCTGTCGCGGTGTCCATGCTCAGATAGGTGCCGCCGCCCAAAAACCCGAATTTTGCAGCGCCAAAGAGAAGCACGGCAAAGCACGCCGCAAGAGCCGTAAACTTTCCATAGGCAAATCTCCTGTGTTTTTTCTGATTTTTGATTTTGAACATAACGCCCTTAGCGAGCATCTCCGGCGGCTCAGCCAGGTCCTCCGAAACAGCTTCCGACAAGGCCTGAAACGCCTCATAGACTCTCCTGCATTCGTCGCAGGAGACGATATGTGTGCGAAGCCCGGCTTCCTGCTCCGCCGTCAGCTCGCCATCCAGCATCATACTCATCAGTTCTCTGTTTCTCTCGCAGTCGCTCATGCTTCACACCTCCTTTTGTATTTTTGACGTATTGCTTTTTGAAAAGTTCCCGTCTGCCGATAGGATGGTGCAGAGCTTTTTTCTCGCGCGAAAAATGCGCGACTTCACCGTGCCCTCTTCGAGATCCAGCGTCTGGCCAATCTCCTCGTAGCTCAGCCCGTCTATTTCGCGTAAAAGCAAAATTGCGCGGTAGTCCTGTGGCAGCTTCATGAGGCCGCGGTTGACCGCCTCGCGCAATTCCTTTTTTTCCGCCGCCGTTTCGGGCGAAAAGCGCTCGTCGGGTATTTCAAGCTCCTTGTCATCGTCCGCCTCGTCCTGATAGGAGAGAGAAACATGGCTCCGCCGCGCCTCGCTCCGCAAATAGTCCAGACACACGTTTGTCGTGAGCCGGTAGAGCCAGACGGAAAAGCGGCAGTCGCCGCGAAAACTCAAAATGGAATTGTATGCTTTTATAAAAGCCTCCTGCGACATGTCGAACGCGTCGTCCTCGTTTCCGACCATGCGCAGCGCGAGGTTATATACCTTTGTCTGATTTTCGAGTACCAGTTTTTCAAAGGAGTCGCCGTCGCCGTTGCGTACCCGCTCGACGAGCTGGTCTTCCTCCTCCCGCGTCATAGACTCACCTCAACTCTCTCTTGATCTGCCCAGCCAGTTTATAGATATCCTCCATCGTCTCGACCCGCACGGCTCGCTCCCGGTAAGGAGCCGCGTGCGAAACACCGTGAAGATACCATGCAAGGTGCTTTCTGGCCTCCAGACAAGCAATCTTTTCCCCTTTTAGCCTCGCTGCTTCTTCAAATTGCGAAACGGCGACGTCAATCCTGTTTGCAAGCGGTGGAAGGCCGGGGTCCTCTCCCCCATCCAAAAGCACCGCCGCGCGCTGAAATATCCACGGGTTTCCAAAGCTTCCGCGCCCGATAACCGCCATGTCGCAGCCCGTATAGCGCATAATATGCACCGCATTCTCCGGCTCAAACACGTCGCCGTTGGCGAAAACAGGAATATTCACCGCTTTTTTTACGTCGCGGATAATGTCCCAGTCGGCGACGCCCGCGTACATCTGTGTGCGCGTCCTGCCGTGGACCGTGATGGCCGAAGCGCCAGCTTCCTCGCACATTCTGCCAAATTCGACAGCGTTCACGCTGCCCTTGTCCCAGCCCTTGCGAAACTTGACCGTCACCGGAACACCGGCGCCGCGAACGACCGCCTCGACAATCCTTTGCGCCTTTTCAGGGTCTTTCATCAAAGCGCTGCCGTCCCCGTTTCCAGCGACCTTGCCGACAGGGCAGCCCATGTTGATGTCNNGGCCGGGCAGCCCATGTTGATGTCGATGATGTCCGCGCCGGATATCTTCTGCGCGAGTCCCGCCGCTTCCTCCATGACCTCCGGCTCGCTGCCAAATATCTGCGCGGCGCAGGGGTGCTCATCTTCGCCGAGCTGCAAAAGGCTTTTTGTTTTTTCGTCCTTAAAGACGAGGGCCTTCGCGCTTACCATCTCCGTGCAGGTATATGCCGCCCCAAAGCGGCGGCACATTTCGCGGAAGGCTAGGTCTGAAACGCCCGCCATCGGTGCGAGCGCCAGTTTGCCGTTTATCTCAACTTGTCCGATCTTTATCATATTCTAATTCTCATTCCCCACTCGGAGGATAATACAGCTTTAAACGTTGATATCCAGCCCCACCGGGCAGTGATCACTGCCATAAATGTCTCCGCAGATATAGGAGGCGTCCACCTTGTCGCGCAGCCGGTCGGAGACGAGGAAATAGTCGATGCGCCAACCGATACCCTTTTCGCGAGCATTCATGCGGTAGCTCCACCATGAATACTCGACTGTGTCTGGGTGCTGCCAGCGGAAAGTGTCCGTGAATCCGGCGACGAGAAGGTCTGTGAATTTGCCGCGTTCCTCGTCCGAAAAGCCAGCATTTCCGGAATTCTGCTTCGGGTTTTTGAGGTCAATCTCCTCGTGCGCAACGTTCATGTCGCCGCAGACGACGACGGGCTTTTTCTTGTCCAGCCCACAGAGGTAATCCCGGAAAGCATCCTCCCACGACATNNGACGCAAACGAGGAAAACGTCCTCAAATTCGAGCGTCACGGCGCGTCCTTCGGTGTCGTGCTCAGGGATGCCGAGGTTGTAGGCGACCGAAAGCGGCTTCACACGTGTAAAGACCGCCGTGCCGGAATAGCCCTTTTTCTCGGCGTAGCTCCAGTAGGTCTCATAGCCCGGCAAATCCAGCTCGATCTGCCCTTCCTGCAATTTCGTCTCCTGCAAACAGAACACGTCCGCGTTAAGCTCCGCAAAAATTTCAGGAAACCCTTTTTTCATCACGGCGCGCAGGCCGTTCACGTTCCAGGAAATAAGCTTCATGCCCGCTTCTCCTTTTTCGCTACTAAACGGTTAATCTTCACGCCCTGTGCGTAGAATTTGGCTTCATAATCCGTCATCACGCCGACAGGCCCGTTTTCGTGCAGATCGCGCGTGACCTCCGAAAGCGTCCAGCCATTTTCCTCGAAGGTCTCGACGGAATACTCGAAAAGCGGCTGATTGTCTGTTTTAAAATGAATCTCTCCATCCGGCTTCAAAACGCTTTCATAAAGCTCCAAAAAGCCCGGTGACGTAAGTCTATGCTTCGCCGCGCTCTTCTTGGGCCACGGATCGCAGAAGTTGATAAAGATGCGGTCTACCTCATTTGGCTCGAACAGCACCGGCAGCGCCAGCGCATCCCCGTCAATGAATCGGACGTTCTGCAAGCCCCGGTCGCAGGCGCGTTCCATGGCCATGACCATCACGTCCGGCACCTTTTCAACGGCGACTAAAAGCGCCTTCGGGTTTTGCTCCGCCATGTCGGCGGTGAAGCGTCCCTTTCCGCAGCCAAGCTCAAGCCAGAGCCGTTCAAATACCGGGAAATTTC
Organism: Clostridiales bacterium UBA2658; assembly: GCA_002359425.1. Classification (GTDB taxonomy): domain Bacteria; phylum Bacillota; class Clostridia; order Oscillospirales; family Oscillospiraceae; genus UBA2658. Next base: position 12,253 of record DEMY01000105.1, on the reverse strand, counting down.
CCATCCATGCCCCGCGCAGCGCGGCCGGGTCTTCTATTAAAACGCCCGCGCAGCGCTCCATGCGCGGCACGAGATTCGGTTTTTTTCTCATTCGCATAACTTTTAATCACACTCCGACGCCCATAATACCATACCTGCGCGCAAACATCAACAAAAAAACCGTTGCGGTTGCCGCCAATCTGTGTTAACATGAGAAAGTGTCCTTTTCAATCAGCGCAAATGTGAATACCAAAAAAGCAAGAGTCCAGGTGTAGCGCAGTTGGTAGAGCACGTGGTTTGGGAGCAATGTGCCCATCTTAATTTTATATGTCGGGGTGTAGCGCAGTTGGTAGCGCGCTTGGTTTGGGACCAAGATGNNAAACACGGGCGAAACCGCCGTTTTTCGTTCTCGCGATTACTACCCACAATTTCCGTAAGACCACAGCTTTGCCCACAGACGGCAAAATCCTTGGCAATCCTTCCTTGGCATGTTATAATCCAAAAAGCGAAATATCGGGGTGTAGCGCAGTTGGT
>DEMY01000105.1:11329-11729 GCA_002359425.1 Clostridiales bacterium UBA2658 | reverse complement strand
ATGAGACTGTAAAAAGAAATGACGGCAGGCATATTTTCAGCCCGCCGTCATCATTCGCCGTATGTCATCGTAGTATTTCTGAACCGTCCATCGGCTGGCACCGGACTCCCTTGCAATCAGGGCTTTGTTTGTGACCGTTGGGTTTAAGCGCATGTATTCGGCGATGGCTCTTTTCTTTTTACTGATGCCGTCGGGTATGGAAGACATGGCCTCTACCCCGCCTGCTTTGATGGCGACAATCTCCGCTTTCATCTCCGCAATGAGTTCGGGCAGCTTGGCTTCACATTCCTCACGTGTTTTACCGTAAATATTCCGTGAGTGTTTCTTGCCGTCAGGCCACATGGGGGAATATCGACCTTCCCAGCAATGCTCGCTAATTTGGGTGATACAGCCGGTGCCG
>DEMY01000105.1:8634-11251 GCA_002359425.1 Clostridiales bacterium UBA2658 | reverse complement strand
GGTCGCCGACGATACATGACCCAGCAGGGCAGAGAGCGTTTTGACATCCATTCCGTGTTCAAGCGCTGTCGTGCAAAATGTATGGCGAAGGTCGTGGAAGCGCAAGCCCTTGCACTCCGCATGCTCTAAAATGATGTGCAGCTTTTTGCGAATCCATGCCGGATCCATCGGAAAATCGTCTTTCACAGGTGATGGGAACATCCAGCGGGAGTGTACGGCCTGCCGATATTCCCGCAGCACATCCAGCAGACCTTGCGGGAGTGTTAGCTTGCGGATGGATGCCTTTGTTTTTGGCTCGGATATGACCAGCTCCCCTCTGGCGCGGTAGATCTGCTTGGTGATGCTCAGTTCGCCGGTTTCAAAGTCCAAATCCGCCCATTACAGCGCCATGATCTCTCCACGCCGAAGCCCTGTCGCCAGCTCCAGCAGGAACAGCTCGAAGTACCCTTCCTCCTTTGCTTGTATCAGGAACCTCTGCATTTCCGCGTGGGTGAGCACCTGCATCTCCCGTGCTTTCTTGGGCGGCAGCTTACAGTCGATGGCGGGGTTTGTTCGGATGAGCCCATCCTGCGCCGCTTTCTCCAGCGCGGCGCGGCAGTTGGCATGGCAGCCCCGAATGGTTCTGTCCGAAAGTCCCTCGCCGTAAATGTCTGCATTTATTTGCCTGCCCTCGGTTTTCAGCCGCGTATAAAACTGCTGGAGGTCGTTCTGCGTCAGCTTGTTCAGCTTGATTTTCCCAAGCTCCGGTATGATATGAAGATAAATTCTCGTCTCATAGCACATCTGCGTGGTTGGGCGCACCTTCGGCTTGCAGTGGTTCTCGTACCAATACTCCAGCCAGTCTCCGAAGGGCATGTCGGGCTTGATTTTGTCCGACTTGATGCCGCCCAGCGATTCTTTGAGTTTTTTCAGCTTTTCCACGCATTCGCCCTTGGTTTTAGTGAGTACATTTTTCGTTTTGGGATTGCCGCTGTCGTCGTAGCCGACGACATAGCGTCCCTCCCACCGTCCGTCCTTTCTCAGGCGGACGGTGCCGTCTCCGTTTTTTCGTTTTCTTGCCATGGCTTGAGCTCCTTTCCGAAGATGTCCTCCATGAAGCTGCCGACGATCCCCGCCGCCTGCTTCTGCATATCGCCTGTCACATGGGTGTAGGTGTCCAGCGTGAAGCTGGCGTTAGTGTGACCGAGGATACCGGAGAGTGTCTTGGCATCCACACCGCTGGCGAGGGCGTGGGTGGAAAATGTGTGACGAAGGGCATGAAATCTGATCGAGGGCAGTCCCTCGTTTTTCAAGATGATTTTCATACGGTTGTAGGCCGAATTCGGCTTGACCGGGCTTTCGGGGTGCAGTGGGTCATGGAATATCCACTCGGTCAGTGCTGTTTTCTTGCGTTCCCGCAGTCGCTCCGTTGTGCTGGGAGGCAGGATGATGGTGCGAATGCTGTTTGGAGTCTTGGGCAGGTCAATGGTCAACTCACCGCCGCCCTTGACACCAACGCTTCGCTCTATTCTCAGCGTACCGGCATCCTCATCAAAGTCCTGCCATTTGAGGCCGCAGAGCTCGCCTCGGCGCAGGCCGGTGGTCAGCTCCACATAAAACAGGTCGCGCCAAATCTCATCTTTGTCGACGGCGGCGAGGATGGTATCCATCTGTTCCTCATTCAATATCTGCTTCGGTCGATAGTTCGGTTTCGGAGATGTTACGCCGTCGACGGGGTTCTTCGGGATCAGGTGCTCCTGCGCCGCCGTTTTCATTGCGCTGTGCAGCATGCTGTGCACGCGGCAGATGGTAGCGTCGGCAAGAGCGTTTCCGTGTTCCGGGTGAGGATGGAGCCGACCCTGCTTCCTCAGCTTTGCATACAGCTTCTGGAAATCGAAGGATGTGACCTGCGAGACAATCTTGTCGCCGATATAGGGATTAACATAGTTTCTCGCGTACATGCGGTAGCCGTTGAGCGTTCCCTCTCGGATTGTTCCGGGCATATATTCACTCAGCCATCGCTCCAGCCACTGCGCTACTGTCAGTCTGCTGTCCTCGGTCAGCTCCACATCCTGAAACTCATCGATGCGCCGGTGCAGCTTGTCCAGCAGCTCCTTTTGTGTCGCGCCGTAGACATAGCGGAAGATGGGGTCTCCGTTTTCCTTGTGCCCCACGACGATACGTCCTTCCCAGCGACCATCATCGCGCTTTCGAACCATACCGTCGCCGGACGGTCTGCGTTTTGCCATTGTGTTCACCTCTTTCTTGGATTTTTTCAACACAACCAATACCACACCTCACCGAATATAGCTATGGCTTTCGGTAAAAATTATCTGAAAGTTATCATTTGTCCTCCGCCCCGCGGAAAGGGTTTTATTCTTAGATTTGCGGTTCAATTTTTGAGTTGGTGGCTGCTGAGAAAATGATTTGACAGCCGCTCCCTATGCCGTGTTTTACCATGGCTTGATATTGAATATGCCAAACGGTTGATGAGTAAGGGGTGCCCGAAAACAGGGCACCCCTTCTGCGTTTCGCATTATGGGATGATCCTCGCGTTGGGGGCGTCGGGCGGCGTGGTATCGGGCTTGTAGTCGGGCGGAGTGCTGCTGCGCTCTGGCGCTTCGGTGATGGTCTGGTC
>DEMY01000105.1:5319-8612 GCA_002359425.1 Clostridiales bacterium UBA2658 | reverse complement strand
TCCACCAGCCAGAAGCCGGGAATATCGCCATACGCCTTGCCGTCGATCCAGATAGTGTCGGGGCCGAAGACAGTGGGATAGGTGGTTGTCTTGCCGATGAGTTTTCCATCGGCGTTGTATTCATATTTTTCGGAGTAGACATTTTCCGGGTAGACGTCAGTATGATATGGGTCGTTGCTGGCTGTCGCAGTATTCTTCGGTGTTGAAATTATGGTCGCTTCTGTCTCCCGAGGGACAGGGGTATCCGACTGCGGATCGATGACAGGCACCGACACTTCTTCTATCGCTGTGCGTTCCGACAATGGCTCCGTGCATATTATTTTGTCTGATTTGTCATGTGTATCGGCAGCAACCGCCTGCGGCTCCGGCGTTTCCTTGTGAGCAGGAGATGCCATGCTCGTACCCTCAATTGGCTGTGTCCATATACCTGTGCCAAGAATTGCAAGTGCGGCGGTAACAATGGCTGCCCAAAACTGTTTTTTCATCCTGCCGACTCCTCCTTTTCCAGAGCCGCTTTTTTCTCTGCCTGATACAGCGCCTCCGCGGTCTTTTCCTCGTCCTTGTCGAATGAGTAGGACGGTTCCTGCGCCAGCTCGCGGTGGATGCCGCTGGCCAGCTTGTAGCCCGCGAAGAAGCTGTGGAGGGATGCTTCGTCCTGAATGGCGCTTTGCAGATCGGTGATCCGCAGTAGCAGCTTTCGTTCGTCGCGGTTCAGACGTTCATGCAGGTCGGCGTGAACGGCATCCAGCTCGCAGCGGAGCTTCTCGCTTTCTGGCGGTGTGTAAAACTTATTTCTCAGTGCTCGCATGTAGTCGTACATGGTATCGCCCCTTTCTCAAGCCAACATACATACCACAACCTGCGCCAGAAAGCTATGGGTTTTGTGATTATATTTTCGCCAANNCCGGCTTATGTCCCATGGCGATTTTCTTTTCTCTGAGCTTTTGCAGCCGCTTACGGTCGATGTGCATTCCGGCGGGGCCGGTCCTGGGCAGGGAGTTATCACGGAAAATATTTGACATGTGGTGGAGCAGCCGGGTCGCCGCCAGCATAACGGATGGCGAACGAAAGCTGTCCGCTCGGTCAAGGAAGAATTGTGCGTACTCGTTGCCTTGGCCGGCGGCACGAGCGAACCAATATTTTGCTTGGGTGGGGGCACGTTTCACGACCTCGCCCGTAAGGTACAGCTTGCCCAGAAGATACTGGGCGTACTGGTTTTCCGAATTGGCGGCATCGGACAGATATTTCAGCGCCTTGGCCACATCTTTGTTGACGAGTTCGCCTTTGAGGTATTCCTTGCCCACGCGGTAAGCGGCGTAGTCACTGCCGTTCTCAGCGGCGATCTCCAGCCATTCAAGCCCACGGACGGGGTCGCTAATTTCCACATCGTCAGAGAGCAGCAGCCTGCCAAGCTGGTACTGCGCAGCGGCGAGGTTGTGGTCGNNTTGTGTCGGGAATGAGGAGTCCGCCGTCACGGTATAGTTGACCGAGGAGGTATTGGGCGTACGCGTCGCCCTCGTCAGCAAGTTGTTTCAGTCCTTCCACCGCCTTATCCCGATCCGCCAGTGCTTCGGTGTCGTCGAGGATAATTTCTTTCAGTGTCCAGTAGTCGTAGGAGGCGGAGTCCTCCTGCTCCGGCTCATCCTCGGCACCCATCCCCATGTCCTCGAAGGTGATTTCACCAAGCCGAATGCGCTCAGCTTCCTGAATGACGGCGTTCTTGATGGCACGGAACTCTTTCTGCTGGGACAGTGGCAGGCGTTTGCGCTCGTCACCACCATAGTAGCTGTCCACCTGCCCCTGCAGCTCCAGCCAGCGGTCGTAGCACTCGGAGACCGCTGGCTGGAGCTGCATCTGATCGACGATTTCATTGACCACTTTTTTCAGTGGCTTCGGTAGATAGCCGTAGGACTTTTTACCCTTGACTGTTTCCAGAGTCTGTGAGAGCTGCATCATCAGCGGCTCTATGCCTGGGTGGTCGCACACGCCTGTACGCACTGCACTTGCCAACTCCATCAGCGTTTGGCGTGCCTCCTGCACCAGCTCATCACGGCTTTCACTTTTCTGCTCGTACACATGCAGCAGCTCCTGCTTAAAAATATCATTGGTTAGCTGGGACTTGATTTGCCGGATTCCCTCGCGAGAGAGATACGCCTGCCCAGGTTTCGCCGACCACGCCATCATGTGGATGTGGGGATGATCGCCCTCGTCGTGGAACGCGGCGTACCAGCGGAAATCTTTGAGTGGAATTTTCATCGCTGCCGCAATGTCATTGCGGTGGGTGCGGATGAGATTGCGCCACACATTGGCGTTGTTATAGCCCAGACGAGTGGCATCCTCCCGCTTGAGGGAGATGATATGTGTCCACACATTGCCGGTGTAGTTGTTCAACTCCGCCATGGCCGCATCGAGATCGATGTTGTCATCATCGGAGAACAGACCGTGGGAGGATAGGCGTTCCGCACGGGGACGGGTGGCAATGTACTTCATGTAGCCGTCCCGCTGGCTCACCGCCGACCAGTTTTCCTCCAGTGCCATGGTGATGAGAGCCGAGGCGTTGGCTTTGGTTTTGCATCTCGCATAGTCGCTGTACTCATCCAGCTCTTTTACACCGGGGAAATCCTTCGTGAGCTTTGTGATAAGCTGCTCTTGCTTTCTGGTCGGAGGACGATCATCAGTGAGCTTTTGCACATGCTCGCGGGTACCGATGTAGTGGAGGTAGCCTCCCGCACCGGCAGCGTTACCGCTGCCGGTGCATTTGATGTAGGGGCTTTTGACGATCAGCTTGGCCATCACTCATCACCCGTATTCCGCGCCTGCTGCTCCAGCGAGAGGATACCGTTGGTCTGTTTCACATTCTGCACGCTGGTCGCTCTGCGCCGGCGCAAACCGTCCTCGGTGAAATTGTATACGTCTGCCAGCACGCCCACGTTCATATCCGTCGCCACCGACAGCTTGAAGAGTAGCTTTGCGATGCGGTCCTCGAAGGTTNNGTTGATGGCAGCGGTGATCTCCTTCGGAAGCATTGAGCTGCCGTCGTTCATCTCCAGATAGTCGATATAGAAATCTAACGCACGCTCAATAAACTCTCGCCTGCTTTGGCTGCCGTCCATGGTATAGCAGCGTTCCAGCCGCTCTCGTTTCTCCGGCTCCAGCCGGAAGGATAGTTTTTCTCTTTCGCTCATTTTGCCTCCATTTCTTTGTAAGACCCCCGCAGGAAGTCCGTACACACGGCGCTTTCTGGCATACAAGACCTCTTGCGGGGCATTTTTACCCTTTCAAGGCCCCTGAAC
>DEMY01000105.1:0-5260 GCA_002359425.1 Clostridiales bacterium UBA2658 | reverse complement strand
TTCCGTCCAAACCATCCTCGGTGGGACTGGGACTCGCCGTGCTCTCCAAAGTTCCACACAGCGGCTCACAGGGGGCAACACGAGCGAGCTTTGCCAGTTTCTCTGCCGTGCGCTGCTTTGCCGCATCCTCGTCAGCCTGATCCATCTGCCTCTCATAGAACAAATTCAGCGCTTCCTGAATAGGACGGATGGTATAGAGCAGACTGCCGTTGCGCTTCTCACCGGACTTGGTGTAGACGGTCGTCGGCTCGGTGGTGATGAGGGCCTTGTCCTCAAGGCTCAGCACATATTTACGCACAGTATTGGTGCTCATGTGCACCGCTTTGCCAATCGTCTTGTAGCTGGGGTGGCATTGAAAAGTTTTGCGATCCTCGCAGCACATGAGATATGAGTACACCGCCAGCTCGCCAGTGTTCAGTCCCAGCATAAATAGTTCATTGGGCAGGGGAAAATAATTTTTGATTGGATCTCGTTTTGGATAGCGGTTGTACTTCAATCGGCACCTCCTGTGCTTTTTTCAACCCATGCAATAAATTTTTCTTTTGGCACCACGATGCGGCTGCCAATCTTCAGCGCCGGAAAATCTTTTTCGTGCAGCAACTCGTATCCGCTGGACGGCGACACGCCCAGCNNGTTCATGCTGTTCACTTTTTCACCCCCATCCTCGCTTTGAAAATAGATGCCCTCACTGTGTAGGCAGCGAAAACGGCATTTTTAATATCCTTTTTCAAAAACTTTCAAATTTTCAGAGAGTTGCACATAACCGGGCTGCTCGTTTTATGAGGTTTGACTTCAATTCATGCCGCACCCACTTTCAATTTATGGGGCTCATTGATTGCTCCCCTCTAATGCGGTAGCCCTCATTTGCGATTGACTTCGTGATATCTATCTGGTATGATGAGCGTAACAGAAAGCAAGCCGCGTTTCAAGAGCTGCGGGCATGGTCGGGTAAATCTCGAATCTTCATCGGATACGGAGGAAGCAGCGTTATGGCAAATTCGTTTGATTGCTTTTCCGTTCTTTTCGGAAAGGACAAGGTGTTTATAAACGGCAAGGCATTTGCGTTGGGACAATGCTCTACTGACATTCTGAATCTGGACAGCGGGGCGCTGTCAGAGCTCGACAAACATATTGGGAAGCTGGTGCCCGCTGTAAAAAGCCTGTTCAGCGAAAAAACAGACAGCGCCGCACACTCCGCACAGGAGCTGCTGAACGCTGTCTGGGATTTGGTATTTACCATGCCTCTTTACCGGGATTTGAACATGGATACGTTTACATCGTACAATCTTTTTCCGCTACTGCTTGCCGATGAGGAAAAGTGGATTGAGGTGCAGGATGCGAAGTCAGAAGGACATGCCATGTTCCAAAAGTTTTTGGATGGCTTGGAGTATTTTCCAGAGAGCATCCGCACCTTTCGGGGGCAGATCTCCGGTATGTTGGACTTTTATTTTGAGCCGCTGACTCACAGAAGCACCGATGCTTATGCCAACGCCTATGCCCGGTATTTTTCAGAGATGAGGGCGGTGGAAGGGGTCTTCGGTGACGGCCCGTTTGAACAGAGCTTTCCAACAGAAATTCAGTTCGTCCCCATGGCCCATCCGGCAGAAGGAGGGAAAGCCCTTCTGGCCGAGAAAGCAGTGTTTTCCTATCTCACGCATTTCCTGTACACGGATTTTTACCGTGGTCTGATGGCGGGCAACGCCCCGCGCCGCTGCCACAACTGCGGGATCTATTTTCTGCTGACTGCCGGCTACAACACCTGCTACTGCAACAAACTCGCTCCCGGCGAGACGGATCGCACCTGCCGTAAAGTGGGCGCACACAAAAAAGAAGCGCAAGGGCGCGTTGCCGCAACTCCTGCGCAGAAGGAATATGCAAAGGCGTACAACCGCCTCAAGGCCAGAAAGCAGAGAGGGAAAATCAGCGTGGATGAGTGGAACGCAATTGTTGCCAAGGCTCAGGAATTGAAAGAGCAAACGGAGCGCGGCGAGCTGAGCGACGAGGAGCTGCGCAGGCAGCTGGCAGCACTCTGAGAAAAAGCACGGCGGGACCGAGCATGAAAACTCGGTCCCGTCGTATTTCTTTGTTTATGCGACGCAGATTTTAATGGTCTGCGGGTGCGCTTACTTTGCAAGAACCTTGTCAAACCGATGCAGAATCGCCGCGACCTGGCAGCGCTCCGCATTACCCTTGGGCATGAGGTTTCCGTTATCGCCGTTGATAAGGCCGGCGCCGCAGGCCCACTGCATGGCGGGAATGGCATACTTGCTGATGTCAAATGCGTCGTTATAGGAGAGAATGTTAGTATCCTCGCCCACGCTCACATCGTAGCCCTTATGCTGCGCGTAGCGGTACAGGATTGCCGCCAGCTGCTCGCGGCTAATATCATCGTCCGGGCCGAATTTTCCATTGCCGTAGCCGCTGACGATGCCATTCTGCGCCGCCCAAATGATCGCACTCTCGTAATACTTGCCGCTCTGCACATCGTCAAAGGGATTTGCGCCGGTGACAGCAGGCTGACCCTCCAGCCGGTAGAGAATGGTGACGATCATGCCACGGCTGGTATTCTCGTAGGGCGCAAAGGTTGTCGCAGAAGTTCCGGACATAAGGCTCTTTGCCGCAACAAACGCTGCGTCATCATAGAACCAGTCGGTCTCCTTCACATCGCTGAACGGATTGACCCATTCGCTCACGCCCACCACATACTCGGAGAAGTGGGTGACGGTGAAGGTGGCAAGGCCGGTTTTCGCGTCGTAGGTGCAAGCGATTTCGGTCATGACGCCGTCGGAAGCCAGATACCAGACGGAGACGTCCTCGCCCTTTTCGCCTTCCTTGAGAGTGTAGGGCAATGCCACGGTGACGCGGCCTCCGAAGTCCGTGACGGTCTTGCTGCCGCTTTCCACGGTCAGGGAGAACACGTTCTTACCTTCCATGTTCTGATGTGCCTTGGAAACATTCTCGATCTTCACGGTGACGCTGCCGGTGGTCTTGGCTTCGATGCCCTTGAGGGCGGCGGTGTCAAAGACCAACTTCGCGCCGCTTGCGCCGGTGACGGTCAAATCCTTCTTGCCGGAGATCAGTTGGCTAAGGTTATCAGCGGTGGTGGAACCGCCCTGCTTGATCTCGGTAACAAGGGGCGGCGTGTAGCTGTCGTCGGTGGAGGGAGAGGACGGTGCGGTGTAGGGCTTAATCTCCACATAGCTGTGATTTGCATTGTCGGTGTACTTTGTGGTGGTACTCGGCGTATATGCTCCGCTGCTGGCAGTGCGCCACTGATAGGAGGCGTATCCGTCCAGTTTTGGTAAGTCCAAAAAAGCACTTTTCTGACCTGTGGTTATGGTGCTGGTGGTTTCCGCCGTTACCGTGCCGCCGGAGATGATGGTGTAGTAGCTGCGAATACCGTAGCTAAAGCTCGCATCACTGTTTACTGCGTTTTGCAAACGGCTACTGGCCGTGCCGCCGGTAGCAGTTACCGTGCCGCCGGAGATGGTGGTGTTGCCGCCGCTGCAAATGCCGCAGCTTTCGCCCGACCCGTTGCCAGCGGTTGCCGTGCCGCCTGTGGCGGTCACGGTGCCGCCTTTCACTTCAACGCTGCCTCTATCGGCAAGAATGCCGTAGCTCATGGCGTACTCGTCCCCGCTGGCGGTCACCGTGCCGCCGGTGGCGTTGACAGTGGCGGAGCCAGTGACGGAGACAGTGCCGTTGTAGCTGCAAACGCCGTAGCTGCTGTTGCCGTTGTTGCGGTTGCTGCTGTTGCCGGTCACCGTGCCGCCGGTGGCGTTGACGGTGACAGCGCCGGAGATGGTAATGTCATTTTCGCCATAAATACCGATGCTGCTTTTGCTGCCATTGTCTCCTTCAGATACCACCCCGCCGCTGGCGACATTCAACGTGCCGCTGCCGCTGATCTCAAGCTTGCCCGCAGCATGTATACCTGTGCTGTCAATGGAATTTTCTTCCCCTGAAATGACACTTTTAACTGTGTTCGTCGTTCCGTTTTGCAGCACAATCTTTGCATCATCCGGCAGATACATGGCATCGCGCGCTGTGGTGGTGAAGTTCAGGCCGGAGAGGGTGAGGGTCTTTTCACTTGCATCCCAGCTCCAGCCCGTGCCGCTGGCGTCTGTGGTTGAGAAGTTGTGATTGCTAAAAGCGCCCCAGCTTTCTTCATGGGTTTGCATGAAGTCCATGGCGTAATCCACGGTATTGCCCGCATACGCGCCGACGGTGAGTGCAAGCCGACCGGATTCCGCTTTGCCAGTTTCCGTCACAGCGACATAGTAGGTTTCGGCTGCAATGTCGCTGCCGCTGTCCGTCAGGGTCAAGGTGCTGCCGGAAATAGCCGCAGCCACTGTACTGTGTACCGTCGTGGTGGAATTATCCGCATAGACCTTCCACGTGCCGGTCAGCGCCGGAGTGTTGGTCAGCGTGAAGCTGACGGCTTTCTGTGTTGCGGTGGTCTTTGCCACCGTGGTAGTCGTTGCTGTGGGAGTAGTGGAACGCAGTGCCAGCTCGACCACCTGGCCGAGGCCTGTGCCGGTGTTTTGCATTGCATAGCTTGCGTTGTCGCTGTGGAAATAGGTGCTGTAATTGTTACTGTTGTTGCCGGTGATTGCAACGGGGCTGCCCGCTGAGGGCTCGGTTTCCGTGGTCACGCCGATATAGGCTCCGTCATCGAGGACAGGCTTTTCCGCTGTCCCGGTACCGCAGGTGATTTTCTTACCGTCAACAAGATAAACATTGTTCGCGCTTCCGCCTGTGGCAGAGCCGGAGTCAAATGTCGCGCCCGCTTTGTTGTCCCTCACAACTGCGGTTTCGCCTACGGTCATAGAGCCGCTGGCATTTAGATATACACCGCCGCCGACAGATCCAGAGCCGCAGGCGTAGTTTTCGGATATTTCTCCGCCCGTCATGATGAGCGTTCCATTTGTAAATACACCGCCGGCGCCGCCGCCATCACTATCATCATAATTTGCATAGTTTCTGGAGATTTTNNGTAACGGTTGAGTGGCTTAACGCGTAAACACCGCCGCCCCAGTTGAGGGCTTTGTTGCCGGTGATATTGCCGCCGTTGATTGTTAAGCTCTTACCACCTTGATCAACAAAAATTCCTCCGGCAGAATACGTTCCATAGCTGTTGTAGCCGCCGGTGATCTTGCCCTGCGCTGCCACATTCGTTGTACTGCTGTCGGTTATGGTAAGTGTGCCGTAATCGCCGATGACCCAGCCCGCCGTATTCGCATCGGTGCCCACAGGCGAG
>DEMY01000087.1:30171-30589 GCA_002359425.1 Clostridiales bacterium UBA2658 | reverse complement strand
GTGTTCCCCAACAAAATAAAAAGCCCCCGAATTTCCAAACCGAAATTCCGGGAGCTACATCGCTCTTAGAAAAGCATCCACACTCTGCTGCGCCGTAGAGTATGTCTTTTTTTATTTTATTTTAACAAGTCCCTCGCTCCTTGTCAATCAAATCCGGCGCATTTTTTTTGAAAGTTTTTGGGCTGTGCAGCCGACAGACTGCCCGCGCCTGCCCTGCAAGTGAAAAGCCGGATAGCAAAAATAATACATATATTATATAAATTCCATTTGTGCGATATAAATGAACACAAATTCCGCGTGAACAAGGGGGTACTCGATATCTCCAATTGTGAAGGCAAACGGTGGGTATTCGATTGCCGTATACCAGAAGGGAAAGCGTAGCAAGGTCGAAGACCTGCTTCAGGATAAGCGGGTGACT
>DEMY01000087.1:24948-30106 GCA_002359425.1 Clostridiales bacterium UBA2658 | reverse complement strand
AAGCCTAAACAGAGCCGAAGTGGCTGCAAAAAGCAGACACAACTATAAATATGGGAAGTTGCGAAATAACGCAACTTCCCAAGGATTTTATACAATTCAAACAGATTTATCAGTCGTCAAGATGGTCGAGACCGACCACACCGCCCTTGGGCATATAGGTGCCGTCGATCACTTCCACGTATTCCTTCCAGAAAGTGAGTTCTTTTTCCTTATCAACAACGGGAAGCACATTGATTATCTTCCAGAAGTATTCGGACTGAATCTCAGAATTGGTCTGACCGCTGACCTGTGCAAGCGCAAACTTGGACGTGTCACGGATAAAGTGCGCAAAAATCTGATCCACAAGCTCGTCCTCCACATCATGAAGCTTGGCCGCTTCAAGAATCAGTTGCGCGTAGACGACATTGCAGAAAATCTCACCCCAGTTAAGCATATAATCCATGTTTTTGAGCAGGGAAATGTCTGGTGCACCCTCCATCAGCAGCCCACGGAAAAGATCGACCTGCTCCTTGAAGAGCGTGACGTTTGGCAGCTCCACGCCCTCATAGGCCCTGCCGTAGTCCGGAAACTCGATTTTTGATAGTCCGCCCATGGTCTGCGCAAAGATGTTGCCGTCATTTTTAGGTTGAGAAACGATGCCGTACTCCGGGTATTCTTTCTCGGTGAAGAAGTAGTTCTGCATGAATTTCATGACGAGTGCCATGTTGACGTGCGCGGTGCCTTCGAGACGGGTGTACATACCGGCGCTGATCATCGCTTCGCTCATGTAGGTGTCCGCCTCGTTGTCTTTTGCGCAGACGACATCCATGATCAGGCCCATGGCCTTATCACCTTCGCGAGTGACCTTGTTCTTGACGATGGGATTAAACAACAGATATCTGCGGTCGTCGGGGGACATCATGCGGAAATAGTCCGTTGCGCGCAGGCAATACAGTTTCATGGCATTTAAGCGGATATAGGCTTCGGACAGGAAACTGCGGATATGGGGGAAGATTTCAGGCACCCGGTGCTCAAACAGAATTCGACGGTTGGCGTGCGTGACGGCCTCGTAAAGCGCGTGGGTGACAATACCGACCGAAGACCAACCGCAGGTAAACTTTCCGATGTTGATGGTGGACAAGCCGTCGGCAAAGGCGCCCTTGCCCTCTTTGAGGATTTCAGCTCTTCTGATAGGGTNNATATGTACCGAGATTGACAAGCCCGTCCGACTTGGTGTTTATGTTCCTGACATAGTTATAGTGACGGTCATAGCGGCTCACGACCCAGAAGCACCACTCGCCGTTTTCAAGGTTTTTACCGAGCGTGGGGATTTTCGGAGCGACGTCCGAATTGCCGATGTAGTATTTTTCGCCGTTGGCCACATATGTTCCGTCGCCTACAGGTCGTAAATTCGCGGCATTGGAATAGAGGTCGGCACCGGGCTTCTTTTCCGACATACCAAAAGCAAACACATTGCCCTCTTTCAGAAGCCTTGCAAGATCCTGCTTCTGCGCCTCATTGTCTCCCATCCAGACAGGACTGACGCCGAGAATCGATACCTGATAGCAATACTGGTACCCACCGGAATAGAAGCCCAGCAATTCGCTGAAAGGGCAGACCCTATACAAATCGAAACGTGCATCGGGATCGTCTCCGTATCCCGCCGCAGTCAGCAGCGTCGCATAGATGCCGTGCTCGGCCTGATACTCAATAAAGTCATGCTGCCAAACTTTTTGCATGACGTCGTTGCGTATTTCCGCTGCGCCTTTCTTTTCCATAAACGCTATCGTGTCTTCGAATACCTGTTTTGTCCTTTCATCAAACTTCGAATAATCGTAATTATACGGGTTGATAAGAACACTTTTTCTTTTTGCCATTACAAATACCTCCTGAAATATTAAATTATCCATTGAATAATCTCTGGATTATTTCTATATCAACCTATGCAAAGGCTCATGTAATCCGCTTTTCCGGCTTCTGGGCTACTTTTCGACACTGGACCTGCTTCCAAAACAGCCTCTGGCCAAAGGGATATACGGTAAACGATAATAGCTGGAGAATTCTGCGGGCGGTCGTTGCTGCAAGAAGAAATGGAATTGATATACACTATATGCTCATTATATCTGCGGAGTTATATTCTACAAGCCTCCCTCTGGGATAGGTATTCGGAAAAGATCGATGGACTTTTTTGTAAAGATTTTATCCCCCAAGGTGGCTTGTCTATATGATATCTTTGAGTTAATATTAAAAGGTTAAATTGTTATTATAATTTCTCCTCTCTTTTCTATCAAAAAAGCCGCCTGCACTTTTACTGGAGTACAGGCGGCTCGATTTATAGTTTCAGCGTGAAAACCGTTGCAAGAAAGATAGAGAGCAGCTTGATAATCCACGGTGCTGCCGGACCCTACCGGGAATTACATCTATCTGGTTGATAATATATACAAAGAGTACGTCCCAGGGACACGATGGCTGCAAGCACGCTTGCGCTTGTGCAAAGATCCTAACCGACATAATTCCGGAAAAGCATAGCTTTTCTTCTCTGTATCTTGATGTCGACGGTATCGACGGACATTACAAGACTTTATCCCGGTCAAGAGTCATTGTAACAGCATGGACAAACCTTTCTATGTCTCGTACTATCACTTTGGATAGTTTTAGCAGGATGCTCCGATTCATGAGCTTTAAATAAATACGGAAAGCAATACGCCTTGATTGCGTATGCAACTGCAGAGCTGAGTGATCTGCGGGCTTTCTCGGAAACTTCTTCTCGTGGATTTATACCGTTTTGAGTTTACGCAGAATATGGGGCATTGCCCAGATTTTCAAAATAGTCCTTAATAAAATGTTTGAAATCACTTGCAATTTTGCTCACCCGGTTATTTCGGTTATAACTTAGTCCGATATGGCCAATCGCTTCGGGCGTATTCAGGTCAACACAATACTTGCGTAACCCCGGATCTCTTAACATCAGCATACGAGGCATCCATGCATAACCCATTCCGCTCATTACCGCTTTAATTTGAAGATCCACATTATTTGTTTCGCATACTATCCTTGCATGGTAATTGTACATATCGAAAATCCACTCGATATTGTTCCGCATTCCGGCACCTCTTGGAGAGGTAACAAGAGGTTCGCCCTGCATATCCTCAAGGCTGACGCTCTCACGGCCGATATAACGATGTCCTGGGGGAAGCAGGGTGCATGCCCGTTCAGTTAAAACGACTTCTGTAATTATGCCTTTATGAGGGTCTGTGTCAATCGGCGGCGTCGTAAGTGCGAAATCTGTTGTTCCACAGGTAAGGGCCTCCACAATTTCCTTTCGCATTGCG
Source organism: Clostridiales bacterium UBA2658 (assembly GCA_002359425.1). Lineage (GTDB taxonomy): Bacteria > Bacillota > Clostridia > Oscillospirales > Oscillospiraceae > UBA2658. Next base: position 26,795 of record DEMY01000087.1, on the reverse strand, counting down.
TAGGTGAACGAAAGATTGCATTCAGGATGAAGTTTCTTGTAACCCAGCACGATATCAGAAGAATATGCTTCCGCATCAGACAAAATAGTAACCGTTTGCTCGCGCTGCTCCAAAAGCTGGTCCATGCCGAAATAAAGGTTATCTACATCCATTAAAACCTTTTTCGCATAACCATAGAAGATCTCGCCGGAACGGTTAAGAACAACCTTTCTACCAGGGTTGTCAAAGAGCTTTACTCCTATTTCATCCTGAAGACGATTAATTATTTTAGTAATATAAGGTTGTGTGACTCCGAGCTTATCCGCGGTATTTGAGACATTCTCCAACTCTGCTACTAAACAAAAATATCTTAGGTCTCTTATTTCCATACAAATGGTCCTCCGGTATAGCCTGTAATGAATGATTTAATCAATACATAATACACCATAATCAAACCAAAAAACAATATAAAGCAAAAGATAGACGAGACGGCTGATAACGTCTCACCTACCTTTCGTTTGTGAAGAAGTTGGCAGAGTAGATTTATATTAATTAGATGGCCTACTTCATCACGACAGTTTCCATATACTGCGCGATTTCGGCTTTTATATCTTCTTTGGATTTATATCGTCCATCGATACAGTCGACATCGATAGTAAGAGTTGGTACTCCATATTTTTCTTGAATCATATCCGAGACCATTTTTGCGGATGCCCAAGTATGCTTACAGCCGACATGCCCAATGAAGAATGCGACGTTTGCTTTATACTCATCCATAAGTGTGTCAACCAGTTTAAGATGATATTCAGAAGGACCGGAAGCGCCGTGAATCATGGGATTATCCTGCATTCTGCGCCCCATGGTTCGGAAACAGTCGCGTCTATCGTTCAGATTCTGGAATAAGTGACCACCGCGGAAGCCGAATGCGTCCATTACCGTCGAAGAGCTGTATTCCTTTTCAAGCCAATCTGTAACTCCTGCCCATGACCACAGCATATTTTGCAGGAAGGCAATACGGTGTTTTTCGCCATCGGGGCAGGGACTCATCTCCAACTCCACCATCATATTACCCATTTCAAGCTCGGATTTAAGCAGTTCTGCCATCTCTGGATAGCAGGACATTGCATTTGTTGTACCGTTCAGGATAAGGAGACGTCCGGGTAGAGGGCAGGGAATATTTTTGCGCAGGTCTGCGCATTTGCCCTGAAGTTCGAATACCCCATTCGAAGTCTCCATATAGTATTTGAGCTTGTCCCAATCAAGCTTTTTGCCGGTGAATTCCTCCATGAAGACGACAAACTCCTCTATCTGGTCGGCAAGATAGTCATAGCCTCTGTCGTCATGGCGGAACGGCGTATCAAACTTAAAAGTAGGGATTTTGAGTATCTGTTCCATNNATTCGGAAAAGCGATTCTTGAGGAGTCGCATGGAACAGTTGGATAAACAAAAGCGTCCGGATTAACACCGTACTGCTTACAAAGCAGCGCACCCATTTCCACTTTATTAAGACCGCACATAGAGGAAGAAACATATTTTTCAGATTCATCTATGAATTTACCGGTAATTGATGGGTTCGTGCAAAGACGGAAGGGCAGGGAATCCAAATACAGCGGGGTACAGTCAAAGGCCGCAAGAATCTCCATCGGAATGCTACCGCCAAAAATCACGAGCTTTTTGCCGTTTTTCTGGGCGTCACGGTACATCTTCCACATATCTTCCTGTATTTCAAGTGTCCATAGAAGGTCAGGGTTTTTCTCCCTCATTCGTGCAACTTGCCCCTCAATCTTTTGGCAGGCGAAATCAACAACAGAGAGGTCACCTGACAGCACGCGGTCTTCAAGATTAGTTACATCTGCCATTCTTCAGCC
>DEMY01000087.1:0-24932 GCA_002359425.1 Clostridiales bacterium UBA2658 | reverse complement strand
CCAGCATTCGCAGTTCTGCATTTTTTCGTAAATAATACCCTGCACTCCGAATTCCTTCGCTTCCTGAATAATAAGATCGTGCAGACGTTCGCGATTGTCTATCATGCGCGGGCATACTGTACGACTGAGGTAGTAACTTGAAATGGAGCCAAGCACATCATTGTCGTCAATAACAAGTTTATCGCCAAACGCTCTTCCTCCGAAGCAAAGAAAATCATTGACGACAATTCCACCCTTATCTTCAATAATCTTTATATATTCGGGATTGTCCAGCGCACTGCCGATAATCATAAGACGGGCGCGTTTGCCTTCTATGGGCTTTCGGCTGCTTGCGTCCTGAACAAAAGATCGAAGAAGCCCGATATACTCTTCAATGGGCATATCTGCGTATGCCATTGTAATTTTCAGCGCTTCTTCCCCAGAAATCAGAGGTTTTTCTGCCTTGCGAAGTTCATACACTTGACCAATCAGAGAACGTGCTTCATTATATGTAGCTACCGCATCTTTAAGCTTTTGATCGGTTATCTTGTTTCCTGTAAAATTCTCAAGGTTCTCTATGAGGTCTGCAAGCTCTCCTTTGTAGTATTCGACTGTTCTTGGCGTGCATATACGCGGAGCAGCTATCTGCATATAAAATTTTCCCTTGCCCTGTTTTGAATGAATGTACGCCGCATTATCATATATGCGGGATGCCATCATACAGCCGTCAGAGGCAACTACGCCATCAAGATCATATTTGTCATCAAGCAGGTTTTGCAGTATACCGCGCGCAAAACTGCAACTAAAATTTGATAACCATCCATCCGCATCACTGGTATTCGTGCAACCCGTCGCGCGAAGCCGCACCGGCAAAACATCTGCAGCAAGAAATATTTCTGGTGGGACGTGGCAGCAGATAACGCCGAGAGCCTTTTTGCCCTGTAATCTCCACCTTCTTGCCGCATCCACTGAAATCGAAGTATCGAAACTCATATCGTAATTCATATCTTCATCTCAAGCTTTCTTAGTCATAAAATTCATCGGTTGCTATCTGACCTGTGGATATGATCCGCCCTTTAAGTTCTTCCCTATAATCGGGATGAGCGATCTTCAGCAGCCTACTAATGCGATCTTTGTTTGCTCTGAGGAATACGTCGGCAACCACATATTCAGATACTATGTACATATTCAGGTAACGAGGAGTTGTTACAACACATTTTTTGCGCAACCATGGAACTACATTGGGGTTCCTGAATACCCATGCGACCTGACATGCGATCAAAGGGCCAGTAAACATGCTAATGAGGCGGAAATGCTTCTTGCTTTCTTCATCAAACAGCATATCAAGCATGCTTGTACTGAGGTTGTAAAGAATCGTGACATCCCTGAGCTTTTTCCGCTGCTCGTTCAACTTGTCAAGGAAGTCGTATGATATGGAAACGGTTTCTCCGCACCATATCTTGTCCCCTGACTTGATGGCTCTGACTGCTGCATCCATCGATACCAGATGACTTTTTGTAGTATTACTGCCATAGTGCCATAATATCTCTCCTTAATTGCTTTTACAGCACATTATTCTTACCACCCATCGCTGTATGGTTATAATCTTATAACCTACTTATATTATAAACTTATCACCCTTGTCTTTTCGAGTCAATTGTGATTAAAATAGAAATATCTCTAAATATTTTGTTAAAAAATAAAACGGCCAAAAGCAAGGATAACTAAATCATCGGTTATGTATCCTAATCACGGCTGGCAGTACCGGCACAAACAGTGCCAGACGAAGCTCCGCAAGAAAGGTATTCGCCAAAGCATGGGCCGCAAAGGCAACGGTCTCGACAATGCCGTGATTGAAAGCTCCTTTGGGCCGCTCAAGAGCGAACTGCTATATTTGCAGGAATTTGAGTCCATGGAGCGCTTCATGTCTGCGCTCATAGATTTCTGGACTACTACAATAACCGTCGAGGCAAAGCAAAGCGAAAGAGCCTGCTGCCTGCACAATGCACAGACAGCAAGCCCTTTCGGTTGATTGAACTATTTTTTCTTAAATCTTTGTCTAACTTTTTGGGGGCATTTCAATGTGCAACCCGGTGCGTCCTTCGCTAAAAGTTAAATTCGGCTTCCCAATCGAAATCACCGCTTGTNNCTCAACATTAATAGGCCAGTGCTTACACCACGCAGGAACCTCCGGCTGCTCCACACGGTCAAGGCTTGGTGTGTATGGTTTGATATCCAGAACAGGGCTTTGGTCGTCTGCATCAATATAGGCAAGACCGATAACACCGTTTTCTGAGTCAATATAAGTGACATAGGCGCAGGACAAGGCAATGGGGTTCGGACGCTGCGGCGAGCGAGTAGCAAAAGTGCCTAAAGTGTCAGGCCCCTTTGTGTAGGGCTGATCTTCCGACAAAATGCTTCTGTTAGCCGGATTGTCGCAGCCGGAGAACCACCAAAGGATGTTGATATAGGAAAAACCGCCCAATCCCATCAAAGCCGTTTTATATGCAGGCGCAAGCTCCAAACGAAAACCACGATCATCGGCACAAATAATGCCGATTTGCTTTACTGTGAAAATGTTATCCATAAAGAATCTCCTTTGAAAGTTAGATTTTTTACGGTACCGTTAATTCCAGTATAGCAATGTGTTTTTATACTACAAGCCTTTTTCGGAATTTATTTTGCAATTATCGCCTTTGCGCAAATATTGATCGGACGACATTGGGAATATGATGCGGCAGACGCGCGTATTTGGGGACGATGCGGTTCTATCATCTTGACCGAAGCATAAAAGGGGAGGCGGCGCGTTGAGTGGCAAGAATAGGGCCGCCGTTGCGCAGGGCCTGCAAAGAGCGTACTGGGACGCGAAGGTGGACAACGTGAAATATATGCCCAAAAAGTTTTGCTCGCAGAGGTGAAAGGGAGCGCCGTCTTTTCTTTGAGCACGGCGCCGACGAACCCCATGCGGGAAAATGGTTTGTTGAGCGTAAAAGCGGCATTCCGTCTGTTATGAGACTGTTTATCGGAAGCCCTCCTCTGCGCCATGCTTCCGGCTAAGCGTTCGCTGAAAGCACCATTCCGCGCCGCTTGCTGTCAGCGGGAAAGTCAGCGCGTACATGAGTGTGCGGTAGCGCGGCTGTATTTCTATGAACGCATGTGCGCAGAAATAGGCGAGCGCCGCCAGGGCCAGAATGAGATAAACCTCGTTCACCTGCTTTTTCCGTGCCTGCGCAAGAGCGCCAAGCGTAATCAGCGCATAGATCCACATATAGAGGGCGGCGGTCATGTTCTGAACTTTTGACAAAACGGCAAGCGCATCTTCACCGTAAACGGAGGTCAGCCGGTCGCAGACGCATCCGGTAAAGGCCCAATAGCTCGCCTCGGGGGAACCCCACATAAGAAGCGCTTTCCGGTGCGCAAGGGCAAAAAACTGCGGCGCCGTGATCTCCAAGCTCTCACGTAGAAGCGCCTGCGCTGCCTGCGCCCGGTTTTGCGCATGAAAAACCCGGTTCATGTCCTCCGTGTTATACTGCCCGTCGGAGGCTTGGTTGAGTCCGACGATGAATTTCCACTCCGGCAGCAGGTTGGAAAGGCCGTTCCGGTTGATTCCCGATGTCTTAACCAGTACCGAAAGGATCCCCGCGCACAGGTAAAAGCAGACGACAACGAGCAACACCCGCACCAGAACGCGGCGCAAATTTCTGCCGCTAAAGCAGCAGACAACGGCGTAAGCCGCGAGGGCGAGCACAAGAACAATCGCTGTTGGCCGGGCCGCATTTGAAAACGACAGGATTATGCCTGCTCCAGCGGCGTCCGCGAAGCTCTGCTTTTGCGTTCTTTTCGGCAGTGTGAAAAGAAAAACGGCCAATAACAGCAGTATTTCCGAGAGGTGCTGCGCCGTCAAAACCGAACAATAGAGAATCGTGCCCGGATAGAGCGTATAGATCCAGCCGGCTGCGCGCGCGCCTTGCGCGGATGCCATCCGGCGTGCCAACAGGTATACCAAAAGCACTGTGACCGTAGAGAGCAGGCAATTCATGACCTTAAAAAAGAAAAGACCCGCGCCGAAAAAGCGGATAAAAAAGGCCAGAAACAGCACATACCCGCTTTGGTACGCCCAAGTCGAAAAATAGGGACTGCTGTTCAGCGTGTTATTGCCAGCTGCCAACTCTTTTGCCGCCTTATAGAGCAGCGCAAAATCAGATTCGGGCTGTGTATCGATCAGCCGGATGAAAAGATACCTGATCACGAAGGCCACAGCGAGCATGCACAGAGTATGGCGCGTTTCATTCCGGCCCAAACGCGAAAGTCCCGCGGCAAGCGCGCACAAAAGCAGCGCCGCCGCGAGATATTTCGCCAATGTCAGCCCATCCGTCTCCCTGCAAAAAGTAGAGACCGCTGTAAAAATAATGTATGCCGCCATCCCCGCCGCGCAGAGACAGACAGCGCTTGCAAGCCGGTTTTTTGGCCGTATGTGCAAAGAGGTTTCCGTCATATGTGAAATCGCCTTTCCGCTGTATCGCGAATGGAACTGCATTATCTTGGATGATTAAAGAAATTTATCATAGTGAATCATCGAAAAACCATACCAGGAAGGATTATATTTGACTTTCTGTATTTCTTATTTTAGCATAATTATAACATAATAGCAATGTTATACACAACCGAATTCCATAAGAAGGAGATCTACCCAAAATCGTCCGGCCTGTGTTACCGCCGATATAGCATCGCGAAACGCCGATGGAGATAAACCCGCTGATTGAACGCAGACGCCATGAGAGTGCGTGCTTGAATGAAACGTACCACATGAAACGGAGCCCTTCCTCGAAAAGTTGACGCAAAAAAGGCCCCAAAAGGGAAATGATCCGCAGCGTTTCGCGGAGATGCGGGATAGCGCCTGTGCAAGCGTTTCTCATGCCGCGCTCGCCTAAGAGCTGCAGTGTAAGCATTTAGCGCGATCCGGCATGGCGCGTCGCAGACTGATAATCCGAACCGCGTTGCCTCTATAGGCTACGGGTTTGGATTTTTTGTTGGGAAGGAAAAGCTTGTGTGTTCGACATCTCAATTGCAGTATCGGTCGAATATGGTATAATTAATAAAAAGTAAATTTTGGTGTGAACGGTTACGGATTCGCAAAGTGTGCCCGTTATGATGAATCTGGTTTACCAGATGCCCTAATTCCTTTGATACAGCAGAAAGAGGGATGTAAATGACAAAGACCCAAAGCAAATTAATCGAAGAGCTTGCCCTGCGGCACTCCTCTGCCATGGTTCAGCTCACTTACCGCCGCACCGGCGACACGGAAACAGCAAAAGATCTGGTGCAGGAAACGTTTCTGATCGCCAGCATGAAGGCAGACATTTTGGAGCAGCACGAAAAGCCGGAGGCGTGGCTGTACCTGACCTTGCAGTTTTTGACGAAGCGCGAGCTGGGCAGAGCCTATCATAAGGCGGAGATCCCGATATCCGACGAGAACATACTGTCGTCGGCAGAAAATATTGAGCTTCCCATGCGCAGCTATCTCCCGGAAAAGCTCTCCGACAGTGAGCGGGAGTTGCTCCTTCTGCATATAGACAAAGGCCTCTCCAGCCCGGATATTGCCGAGCTTTATGGTATCACACCGAACGCCTGCCGGAAACGCTTGTCCAGAACTGTCCAAAAATGTAGGACTATGCTTGCGAAAGAAAAATAACGAACGCTGTCACAGGTGCTCTCGTTTGTCGGATATATAGATCAGGAGGTACTGAAATGTCGATCAAAAAAAGCGGCAATGCAAAGACGGATAACGCTGGTGGTTCCTTCGGTGCTGCGGAAAAAGCAATTCCCTCAAATTTGGAATTGCTCAATGAAATAGATCAAATGTTGGAAGCAGAAACGGAGGATGCGCTCGACACAGAAAAGCTCGAGCGGTATCTTGCGCTTTTGCAGGATCGCGCGCCGGTCGTGGAGGACTTCGACCCGCGCCAGACCCTTGCGGAGCTGGAAAAAGATTATCCCGCGCTTTTTACCGCCCGCCGGGATGACGCAGCGAGTAGAAGGAAACCGGCCCGCTTTGCGAGGGTTGCCGAGATCGTTGTTGCCGCCGTGCTCATTTTGACCGTTTCCGCAAAAGCTTTTGGGCACGATCCGTTTGAAACCGTTTACAGGTGGACGAAGGACGTTATCCAGATTTACAGAGGGCCATCCGGAACCACGGAGCTGTCAGAACCCACAGACGGTGGATACAGCTCATTAAAGGAGGCCCTTGTAAAAAACGGTGAGGACTCGTCCATTTATCCCGCGTGGGTGCCGGAGGATTATACGCTCGTCAAGGTGCTGGTGACCGGCAGCGAGCTGTCCAAAGGCTACAGTGCGGTCTATGACTCCGCTCGCGGGGAGGTGCTCGTTAATATCACGCGGTGCAACGGCAGCAGCGGCTATGTCGAATATGTGGAAAAAGACGCCGGTGGCAAAACGTACTCCAAAAACGGCGTGACCTACTACCTCATTACGAACAACGGCGACAGCAGCGCCGGCTGGCAGACCGGCAAATACTCATGCGCAATCAACGGCAAACTTTCCGAAGACGAATTAAAGCAAATGATTGACTCAATCGGAGAATAAGACTGGAGGGTATTATGAAGAAACAGATTTCCGCGATACTTTTAGCGATTTTAATGGTCGCGTCTCTAAGCGCGGCCAACGCCGCAGAGGCCAGCACACCTGCGGCTGATGACGGTCCCGTGATGCGTTCGAGCGATCTTTTGGTCAAAGCCATCATAGGAATTGACGCCAGAAGCAATCACCTGATCATAACCGAAACTAATATTTATGCCAAAACGACTATGGATAAACTAGGCGTGCTTACGCTACAAATTCAGAAAAATGTAAACGGTACATGGAGTGAATATCAAACGCTCTATTCCTCCGACCACCCCGAGTTCCTTTCATATAATACCAATATATATAGCGGCGACTATTCGTTTTATGACTCCAAAGGGAACACATATCGCGCCGTCATAACAGCCGTAGCAAGGAAGGGCGATCAGATGGAGACCCGCGTTTACAATTCAAGTTCTGTCGTTTGCACTTGAACGTGGCTCATACCCTTATGGCGAGCTGATTTTATGAGGCACGGTTCGTGTTTTTGGGCTTTCTTCTTTTGCGCTGTGGCAAGCATTGCTCTGGTTCTGATTTGTAAGAAGCACAAGCCCGCAGCTTTCTGAATATTTCCTATTTTATAGGCATTTAAAAAAGACGGCGTCTGGGACAAGCCAGACGCCGTCTTTCCATGATGTAGGGATAAAGGGAGTTATGGGCCACCTTAGGCGAGGCGGTTTGAACCTGGCCTATGCTTAATGTTTTGCCTTTCCATCAGGCTTTGGCATTCACATTCCGATATGATTTTATGTGCTGCTTGAGTTTTTTTATTGCCCAGTCGTAATGGCTGGATGTTGTGGAAATGCAGTAACTTCCAAGACTCGTCGTCCCTGTCCAATTAAAGTGTTTGCTTTCAAACAGTTCCTCATTTGAAAACTGCTCAATCAGATCCAACACTTTTTTATGACTTTCAAGAAGCAATTTCTTTGAATCTTCAAAAGGCGTAGACTGATGTTTCTCCCAGAACTTGACGTTCATATCGCCATATGTTTTCCAGTTATAAGGCTCGGGTAAAAACGGCCTTGGTTCTCCGTTTTTATTCGCTTCAATCCAATTCAGCAAGAGCTGATGCCATTCGTACAAATGGATAAGGATATCCCGAATGTTTTTATCGCGTTTCCAGTGCGCTTCTTTTCTATTGAAGTCATCACCGAAATTAAAAGTCGCGCTTCGCTCATCTTCCGTCATAGCATTGATGAGCTTCCACATCTTTTCAAACTGTTCATTTGCCGTTTGAATTAAATCCGCTTTTGTTGTGGGTCTTGACATTACAGTTCCTCCCTCACCAACAGCAAGTGGGCATAGAAATTTACATTTCAGGCCCTTTGTGCTGCGCTTGTTTATACTTCCAACTCTGTTTACAAAAGTGCCAATACGCTTTTTGCTTCGCGCCGGGGCATATCGAGCCTGCGAAAACGGTACAGACAGCACGCAGTCTAGCTGTGGCCTGCGCCGTATTGGGCAATCTAGGTATCCACTTGAAGTGTCCCTGCCAGACGGCGTAAGCAGCACCTGCAGACTGACTGTTGCATTTGAGGACTTATATTGTTCTGCTATAAAAAGCTTGTTCCAATAAACGATTGAAGTATCCGCGCCATTTTGTAGTTGCATTTAATATGCTATTTTAACATGATTATAACACCATTGTAAAGACATACACAAAAGACTGCTGCAAGCAGATTCTTCAGAAGAACAGCAAATCGGCCGGTCCGAAAGGACTAGCCGATTTGCTGTATACGCAGTTTGCGCAAAACGATATCGTAAAAGTCCCCGGGGCGTCAAAAAGAATTGATGATGGACGTGCCTCGTAAAGGCCCAAAATGCTTGTGTGTGATCTACGTATGCGTCGCTTGACATGTGAAAGTAATATGCGTATAATAACAACGTGAATGATGAGCGCATATTATGTGATGCGATCTGCATGTTTTGTCAAGGGGAAGATGAAAAAATGGCAAGAATGATCTTACACAGCGACCTGAATGCCTTTTACGCTTCGGTCGAACTGATGCTAAATCCCAAATTACGCGGAAAAGCTGTAGCAGTGTGCGGGTCGGAGGAAACGCGGCACGGCATCGTGCTTGCAAAGAGTCAAAGAGCGAAGGAAGCGGGTGTCAAGACCGCGATGGCGATCTGGCAGGCAAAGGAGCTTTGCCCCGATCTGATTGTCGTGCCTCCGCAGTATGACCAGTACATCAAATACTCAGGTCTTGCACATGAAATTTACCTGCGCTATACGGATCGCATGGAGCCATTCGGTCCAGACGAGGCATGGCTCGACCTCACGGGTACAACGGACGATCCTATTTCCGTCGCGGAGGATCTCTGCCAGACGATGAAAAGCGAACTTGGCCTTACCGTCAGCGTCGGCGTTTCGTTCAATAAAATCTTTGCAAAGCTTGGTTCGGATATGAAAAAGCCGGATGCGGTGACCGTCATCACAGAGGAAGATTTTCGCGGTAAGGTCTGGCCGCAGCCCGCTTCCAATTTGCTCTATTGTGGTCCCGCGACAACGAAAAAGCTTGCCAAATACGGGATTCACACCATTGGCGATATTGCCGCCGCGTCGCCGGAATTTCTGCGGGAGATTTTGGGCGTTAACGGCCTTGCGCTCTGGACCTATGCCGCCGGAAAGGATCAGTCCCGCGTGATGACGAACGGGTTTGATGCCCCGGTCAAATCCATCAGTCATGGCGTAACCTGTGTTTCGGATCTTTTGACAAACGAGGAGGTCTGGCGCGTTTTGCTGGAACTTGCGCAGGACGTCGGTTACCGCCTGCGCGCGAACGGCCTTCTCGCGACCGGCGTGCAGCTCACCGTTCGCAACAACGGGTTGGCGTTTAAGCAGCTTCAGACCCGCACGGAGATTGCGACGAGGGACGCGAAGGAACTGGCCGAAATCTGCTACGCGCTGTTTTGCGAAAATTTTAAATGGGACACAAAGGTACGTGCGCTTTGTATCCGGACGTTTGCCCTCGTGCCGGAGAATCGGCCCGAGCAGCTCCTGCTGTTTNNGGAAACGCGAGAAGCGTGAGAAACTGGATGGCGCGGTGGACGAGCTTCGCCGCCGCTTTGGCAAACGCGCCGTTATAAACGCCTCGCTCTTAGGCGATATCAAGGTTCACGAAATCGGCGCGAACGAGGTTCCTCTGCCGGGACTTATGTATGCATAGGACGGTCCTTACGGCGTTTCGTATGTTCTGATCCGCGGAAAAAACGGCCGAAACAGGCGGCATAGTGATTGTAGTTTGCAAAATGTTATGATATAGTACAAATATAATTATACATTTTGTTCCTATATAGTGCCCGGATTGCGGGCAGACGAGATTTTTGTATGGGAATGGGGGGGCGGTCTGCTTGTACAGCGGGGTCCTATACGACGAAATAGACATTTTTGCTATTTTAGTTCTCTTTATCATCATGGACCGCAGCAAGCACAGTTTTCTAACGACAGATCAGCGGCTTTTCAATGCCGAACTCAAGGCGGTCATGCTGGCCCTTTTCTTCGACGCGCTCACATGGACATTCAATGAACAGACCTTTCCCGGCGCACGGACGCTGAACGTTATAGCAAATTACTTTTACTGGTTTTCGACGCTCTTCCCGTGCTATATCGGGCTTCTCTATTGCACCTATGTGGCTGTCGGCAGGCTGGAAAAGTCTTGGAGCATCCTTTTTTCTATCCCGGTTTTTGCCGCCGGGGCGATTTTGGTGTGCAACGTGTGGAACGATGGGGTCTTCTATGTGACGGACACGAACGAATACACACGTGGCGAGCTTTTCCTTGCCGTCGGCAGTCTGCCGATCTTCCATATGGGCCTCGCCGTTTTGATAACGCTCTGGAAATATGCCCACGCGCAGGAGGCCGAGCGTCACAAATACATCATGCTCATGCTCTTCATGCTTTTCCCCCTGCTCAGTATGCTGATGCAGATTTGCATTTATGGCATCTTGACCATCTGGACCGGCCTGACACTGTCCGTTTTAATGTGCTATGTATATATTCAGCAGGGCAATCTTTCGACAGACCCGCTGACAGGACTCAACAACCGCCGCCGCTTCGACGCCTATTCGATGCGGGTCTGGAGAAACCTCAAGGGTTCCTCCATGCTGTACATCATCATGCTTGACATCGATCGGTTTAAGCTCATCAACGACACCTATGGCCATGCGGAGGGTGACTGCGCGCTCATTCGGGCGGCGGATACGCTGAAACGGTCGATCGGTGGCAAAAAGGGCTTTCTTGCGCGTATCGGCGGGGACGAATTTGCCATCATCCTCGAAAATGAGGACGAAGAGGCGGTCAGAGCGCTCGTTGCCCGCATCCACAGTCTTATGGAGCAGGAGAATGAAGCTGCCGGCAGAACCTATAAGCTCCACTTCAGCATCGGCTTTGCCGGCGTCAGCGGCGAGGACAAGAGCGACTTCAACGGGCTTTTCGCCAAAGCGGACGCAGATATGTATGAGCAGAAAAGAGCCACACGCATCAGTGTGACGGAATAGAGAGCGGGCGCTGCTGGCGCCTCTTTTTATCCTTGTTTTTGTATATGAATCAATAAATTTTATGGAAATTATATGTATGGATGATAAAGATTGTGATTTAAAATTACAACAATAATGTTCTGCTTTTTACCTATGCGATTTGAACAGATGTTACAAACATGCGTTCAAATCATTCCGCGCGGCAAAAAATGCTTTACATCGCTAAATCTATGTGCTATCATAAGCCCAAATTCCGAGGAAGGAGCAGCAGTCATGAATAAGACCTATCATTTCAATGCTTATTACGTCTACTTTGGCTTTGCCTTTTATTTTGGCAAGGCTTACACTTGTATTGCTGCAAACCCCGGATAAGCTTGAAATAATAACCAGATCAGCTTAACTCCGCAGCGTACAGGTGACGCGGCGGAGTTTTTTTGTTGTATAAATGGAGGAAAATGACATGATCGTAATTTTGAAAAAGGACGTCAGCCGCGACCAGATCGACAATCTTGTCAAATGGTTCAACGGTATGGGTATCGAGACCCATCTCTCTCAGGGCAAATTCCAGACCATTTTGGGTCTTGTTGGCGACACCTCGCACGTGGACATCGACCTCATCCAAGGGCTGGATGCGGTTGAAACGGTCAAGCGCATTCAGGAACCGTTCAAAAAGGCCAGCCGTAAGTTCCACCCCGACGATACGGTCATCGATATCGGCGGTCATAAGCTCGGCGGAACGAATTTTCAGATTATCGCCGGCCCTTGCTCCGTTGAAAGCGAAGAGCAGATTCTCACCATCGCAAAGCAGGTACAGGATGCGGGGGCGAATCTTTTGCGCGGCGGTGCTTTCAAGCCGCGGTCTTCGCCGTACGCCTTTCAGGGACTTCGCGAGAATGGCATCGAGCTGCTGCTGAAAGCCAAGAAGGCCACCGGGCTTCCGATCGTGACCGAGATCATGGATGCCTCGCATATCCCGCTTTTCAAGGATGTGGACGTCATTCAGGTCGGCGCGCGGAACATGCAGAACTTTGAGCTTTTGAAAGAGCTTGGAAAGCTCGACAAGCCTATTTTGTTAAAGCGCGGGCTTGCAAACACCCTCGAGGAGCTTTTGATGAGCGCGGAGTACATTATGTCCGGCGGCAACGAACGGGTCATCCTCTGCGAGCGCGGTATCCGCACCTTTGAGACCTACACGCGCAACACGCGTNNCGCTCGACCTTTCGGCGGTCGCGGCGCTGCACGAGGTGACGCATCTGCCCGTCGTCGTCGATCCTTCGCACGCGACGGGGCACGCGAAATTCGTCCCGCCGATGTCGCTCGCGGCGGCGGCTTCCGGGGCGGACGGCCTCATCATCGAGGTTCACAATGACCCGGCCCATGCGCTGTGCGACGGACCGCAGTCCATCACCCCCGCGGCCTTCGCGGAGCTGACCGGAAAGATCAATCCGATTTTGGACGTTGTGGGGAAAAGGATCGTATGAACATTGGAATTGCGGGGCTCGGCCTCATCGGCGGCTCAATGGCAAAGGCTGTGAAAAGCCGCACGGGACATGCGGTTTTCGGCTTCGACCGCGACCCCGCCGTTTTGGACGCGGCGCTCGGGGAGAACGCCTGCGACGGCATTTTGGACTGCGGCCGGCTCCGGGGCTGCGACATCGTTCTTGTGGCGCTCTGGCCGGAAGACGCAGTGAGATGGGTTGCCGAAAATGCGGACAGCTTTGCGCCGGGCGGTATCGTCTCCGACCTCTGCGGCGTGAAGGGCAGCGTTTGCGCGGGCGTGCAAAAGGCCGTTTCAAATCGGGCCTTTACCTTCATCGGCGCGCACCCAATGGCGGGAAAAGAGCGCGGCGGCTTTCAAAACGCGGATGCGGCACTTTTCGAGGGCGCTTCCGTTCTGCTCACGCCGTTTCCCGAAGCGGACGAGGGGCAGATCGAACGGCTTTTGGCGTTTTACCGCTCCCTTGGCTTTGAGAGGATCGTCCGTACGACGCCGGAGGAGCATGACCGCGTCATTGCCTACACCTCGCAGCTCGCGCACATTGTCTCAAACGCCTATGTGAAAAGCCCTACGGCGGCGTTGCACCATGGCTTTTCGGCGGGCAGCTACCGCGACCTTACGCGGGTCGCAAGGCTCGACGAGGACCTGTGGACGCAGCTTTTTATGGAAAATAGCGCCCCGCTCAAGGCGGAGCTGGACGGCCTCGTCGAGCGTTTGACCGCATATTCCGAAGCGCTTGAAAACGGCGATGCGGAAACTCTGCGGCTGCTACTGCGCGAGGGCCGCACAACGAAGGAAAGGATCGACGCGGAAAATGACTGACATCACAGTGAACGCATCGAAAAGCTACAAGGTCCACATCGGCGCGGGCCTTCTTTCGGAGACGGGGCGGCTGCTTGCGGACATTTCAAAGCCTTGCCGGGTCATGCTGGTGAGCGACGATAAGGTGCTTCCGCTTTACGGCGAGACCGTGAAAAAAGCGCTGACGGACGCGGGCTTTTTGGTCTCCGAATTCGTCTTTCCGGACGGGGAGCAGTCAAAAACGCTTGCGACCTTCGGACAGCTTTTGGAGGCGCTCGGCGCGGCGGGCTTTTCGCGGAGCGACATGGTCTGTGCGCTCGGCGGCGGGGTCGTCGGCGACCTTGCGGGCTTTGCGGCGGCGAGCTACCAGCGCGGCATTCGATTGATGCAGGTGCCGACGACGCTTCTCGCGGCGGTGGACTCCTCCGTCGGCGGCAAGACCGGCGTCGATCTCGGAAGTGGCAAAAATCAGGCGGGCGCGTTCCACCAGCCGTCCCTCGTCGTCTGCGACACGGATACGTTTGGAACGCTTGACGAAACAAATTTTGCCTGCGGCTGCGCCGAGGCGATCAAATGCGGCGTGCTTGCCGCCCCGGCACTGTTTGAGCTCTTCGAGCGGGGCGAGGCAAGAGACCGTATCGAGGAGATCGTTTCCGCCTGCGTCAATACCAAGAAATCCTACGTTGAGCAGGACGAATTCGACACCGGCGCGCGGCGTTTTCTGAACCTTGGGCACACCTTCGGCCACGCGGTTGAAAAATGCAGCAATTACGAAACGCCGCATGGATTCGCCGTTTCGACCGGCATGGCGCTTATTGCGGACGCTTCTGTAAAGGGCGGATATCTCAAACCGGAGACTGCCGCGCGTATCAAGGCGGCACTTCAAAAAAACGGACTTCCGACCGATTGCCCATATGACCCTGCGGCGCTCGTAAGCTGCGCCGCGGCGGACAAAAAGGTCAGCGGTGGCGAGATCACGGTCGTTCTCATTCGCGATATTGGCGACTGCTTTTTGCAGCCCATGGAGCTATCAGCGCTGGGAGAACTGCTATGAATGTCAAAATTTCGCCAGCGCCGCTCAAGGGAACGGTCGCGGCCATCGCCTCAAAGTCCGACGCGCACAGGCTTCTGCTCTGCGCCGCTCTCGCGAATCGGGAAACGGAAATTACGCTGTCCTCGACCTCGCGCGACATTGAGGCGACGGCAAGCTGTCTCGCGGCCCTCGGCGCGAAGTTCGAGCGCACCGGGAAGGGTCTTCTTGTAACGCCCGTAAAAAACGCCGTACAAAATCCGGTTCTCAACTGCGGTGAGAGCGGGAGCACGCTTCGTTTTCTCCTGCCCACTGCCGCCGCTGTGAGCGAGGCGCCGGAGCTACGTGGAGAGGGGAGACTCCCGCAGCGCCCGGTCGGCGATCTTCTGGACGCCTTGGAGCGTCGGGGAAAAACCATTGTCAGCCGCGAATTCCCCTTGCGGCTTTCCGGAACGCTCACGTCCGGCATTTTCGAGGTGCCGGGCAGCGTCTCGTCGCAGTTCGTCTCCGGCCTTTTGATGGCTGCGCCCCTCACAGGGGGAGACTGCGATATTCGGCTCACAAGTCCGCTCTCCTCGGGAAAATACGTTTCCATGACGGTCTCGGCCATGCGCAAATTCGGCGCGATGGTCACGGAGACGGATGCGGGCTATCATGTTGCCGCCCGCCCCTACTGCTCGCCCCGACGCATTGACGCGGAGGGCGACTGGTCGAACGCCGCCTTCTGGCTCACGGCGGCGGCGCTTGGGGGCGAGGTGACCGTGACGGGCCTTCCGGCGGACTCCCTCCAGCCGGACCGGCGGCTGCTCGCCATTTTGCAGGATTATGGAGCGGACATTGAGACAAACGGCAACGCCGTCACCTGCAAAGCTGCCCTGCGCTGTCCCTTCGACCTCGATACGGACAGCTCGCCGGACCTCGCGCCGGTGCTCTGCGTCCTCGCGGCGGGGGCAAACGGAAGTTCCCGCATCCGCGGCATTGCCCGTCTGCGCGAGAAGGAGAGCGACCGCGTGGCCTCCTGCGCGGCGCTCGTCCGAAATCTCGGCGGCGAACTTGAGGTGTGGGATGACAGCTTTCTGATTCAGGGAAAACCGCAGCTCTCCGGCGGTACGGTCAACGCAATGGGCGACCACCGCATCGTAATGGCAGCGGCGGCGGCATCCGTTTTGTGCGGCGGCGACGTGACCGTTCTCGGTGCGCAGGCGGCGGATAAATCCTATCCCGGCTTTTTTACGGATTTCAAAATGCTCGGTGGGCGAACGACGGAATGCTGAAAGGAAGAACGACATGACAGATATTTCTAAAACGAGAAAACAGATAAACGGCATCGACGAGCGGCTTGTCGCACTGTTGACCGAGCGCATGGCCTGCTCCCGCGAAATTGCCGCGTACAAAAAGGAAAACGGCCTGTCCGTTTCGGATGAGCGCCGCGAAAGGGAAGTGCTCTCCCGTGTTTCGGAGCTTGCGCGACCGGACGAGGCCGGGTATGTGCAGTCGGTCTATGAGACGATTTTCAGTGTCAGCCGCGCCTGCCAGAGCAGGTATCTCTATGACGACGCGCCGCTCAGAAAGCGGATTGAAACGGCAAAGGAGACGACTGACCCCGTTTTTCCGTCCTACGCGGTTGTCGCCTGTCAGGGCATTGAGGGGGCCTACTCCCAACTTGCGGCGGACAGGATGTTCCGCAGCCCCAGCGTCATGTATTTCGGCAGATTCGAGGGCGTTTTTTCCGCCGTTTCCGGCGGAATGTGCCGCTATGGGGTGCTGCCCATCGAAAACAGCACTGCGGGGTCGGTGAACGAGGTCTACGACCTCATGCGAAAAAATAAATTCTACATCGTGCGCTCCATTAAATATAAGGTGCGTCACTGCCTGCTCGCAAAGCCTGGCGTGCTGCTTTCGGAGATCACCGAGGTGTATTCCCACGAACAGGCGCTTTCCCAGTGCAGCGCGTTTTTGTCAAAGCTCCCGAACATTAAAATTACGGCCTGTGAGAACACGGCAATTGCCGCGCGGCTGGCTTCTCGGAACGAGGACCGGGGCGTCGCGGCGCTCTCGTCCCCGGAGTGCGCGGAGCTTTACGGCCTTTCGATCGTCGCGGAAGACGTTATGAACAGCGACAACAACTACACGCGCTTCATCTGCATCTCTCAAAACCTTGAAATCTACCCCGGCTCGGACAAGATCAGTCTCATGATGTCGCTACCGCACAAGCCCGGCTCGCTCAGCCGCGTCATCTCAAAATTCTCCGCGCTGGGCCTGAACCTCACAAAGCTCGAAAGCCGCCCCATCGCAGGGCGCGATTTTGAGTTCACGTTCTACTTTGATGTGCGCGCGGATGTGAGCGCTTCGGACGTCACGGCGCTTTTGTGCGAATTTGAAAAAGAGATAGACGATTTCAGCTACCTCGGCAGCTACATTGAAGAAGCTTGAGGGAACGGCTATGAAATACGGACTCATCGGTGAAAAACTCGGCCACAGCTTTTCAAAAGACATTCACGCCCAGCTCGGAAACGACGCATACGAGCTGATGCCCATGGCGCGAGAGGAGCTGGATGTTTTCATGAGGGCGCGCGATTTTTGCGGGATCAACGTCACGGTGCCCTACAAAAAGGCGGTCATTCCTTACCTCGACGAGATTTCGCCCGAAGCTGCGCACGTCGGGGCGGTCAACACAATCGTTCATAAAAACGGAAAGCTCTATGGCTACAACACGGACCTGCACGGCTTTGAATCCCTTTGCAAGGCCGCCGGCATTGATATGGCGGGCAAAAACGTCGCCATTTTCGGCAGCGGCGGCACCTGTCTCACGTGCTCCGAGGCCGTGCGCCGGGCCGGGGCGAAAAGCGTCTCTGTGATTTCACGCCGGGGCGGGGACAACTACACAAATTTGGAGAAGCACGCGGACGCTGAGATCGTTATAAATACGACCCCGGTCGGCATGTTCCCAAACATTTTTGCCGTTCCCGCTTCGCTTGACGCGTTCCCGAAGCTCGCAGGCGTTGCGGACGTCGTCTACAATCCGCTTGAAACGGAGCTTGTCCGGCAGGCGCGCGAACGGGGCGTTCCGGCGGCGAACGGCCTTAGAATGCTCGTTTCACAGGCGGTTTTCTCGGATGCACTTTTCTTTGATAAGGAAGCGGACGAGGCGGTTTGTGAGAAAATTTACCGCAAGATCGTCTCCGAGCGCCGGAGCATTGCCCTCACAGGAATGTCCGGCAGCGGCAAAACGACGCTGGGCGCCGAGACGGCAAAACTCCTCGGCCGGGCGTTTATCGACGTTGACGCTTACATCGCCGCGCATGCGGGTATGCCTGTCCCGGAGATTTTCAAAGCATACGGCGAGCCTCATTTCCGGGCGCTTGAAAAGGAGGCGGTAAAGGAGCTTTCCGGAAAAAACGGGATCGTCCTTGCGACCGGCGGCGGTACGGTCATGGATGAGGAAAACTACAACGCCCTGCGCAAAAACTGCCTGATCGTGCTGCTGAAACGCGACGTTGACAAACTCGAAATTTCGGATCGTCCCATGACGCCGGACCGCGCGGCGCTCGCGGCGCTTTATGAAGAGCGCCGTCCCCTCTACGAGGCGCGCTGCGACGTATGCGTTGTAAACGAGGACAGCCCGGCGCAGGCCGCCGCGAAAATCAAAACGCTCTGGGAGGACTTTGAAAGATGAAGCTTCTCGTCATAAACGGACCAAATCTCAACATGCTCGGCGTCCGCGAGCCTGAAATCTATGGCTCGGCGACCCTTGATGACCTCTGTGCGCGGATCCAAAAGCATTGCGATGAAAAGAACATCGCCGTCACCTTTTATCAGTCGAACCACGAGGGCGGCATCATAGACGCCATTCAGTCCGCCTATGGAAAAATGGACGGCATTGCCATAAATCCTGGCGGCTACACCCACACTTCTGTCTCCATCCGCGACGCCCTTTCCGCAGTCGCCATTCCCACGGTCGAGGTGCATATTTCCGACCCTGATACGCGCGAGAATTTTCGCCAAGTGTCCTTTGTCCGTGACGTCTGTGTGGCGACAGTCAAGGGGCTGGGCTTTGACGGCTATTTAAAAGCGGTAGACCTTCTCGCGGAACGTGCGAAGAAATAACGAGATATAAAAATGGACTGCGGCGCATTCGTCACAGTCCATTTCTTTTTATTTTGCCCTTAAAGCTTTTTTAAAACGCGCATTTTCGTTGCGAAATCCTTGCTGCCCTCGACAAGGGAGCGGATGTCGGCAATGAAGCCGTAATCCGGGACGCGCTCGCGCAGGATGTCGCGGAAACGGTGCTTAATCATAGGCTTCGTGCTCGGGTGCAGCTCGATGTAGAACTTTTCCTCCTCGATCTTTTGAAAAACGAAGGGGCCGACAGGCTCGTNNTCTTGGCTTCCTCCTGCTCGCGGAGATATTCCTCGCTCTGGTAATATGGGTCGTCCCGGGCCTGAAAGCGCGCGGGGCGGTGGCGCTCATAATGGTGAAGGTCCGTCTGCACAAAGCTCGGGCAGAAGACCGACATTTTGATGTTTGCGCCCTCCTCCTGTAGATCGTAGTAAATGCTCTCACTCGCCGCGACCGCAAAGTGCTTCGAGGCAAAGTAGGCAGGCAAATTTGCCATTGTGAGGAGGCCCTCGAGCGACGCAACGTTCACGATGTGGCAGGGCGTTCCCTGCTTTTCCATGATGGGGATGACGCGCTTCATTGCGTAAATTTGACTGAGGTCGTTTACCGCGATGATCCACTCCCAGTCGCGCGAGGGCAGTTCTGTTACCTTGCCGCCGATCGCGATACCGGCGTTGTTGATGAGAAGGTCGATCTGTCCAAAGACCTTCATCGTCTCCTGCACCATGGCTTCGACCTCGTCCTCGAGCGACACATCGCAGACGAAGACCTCTGCTTGCGCGCCCATGCTCTGAATGGTNNTGAATGGTTTGCTGTGTGCGCTGAACGTCGCTCTCGTCAATGTCAACGAGCATCATTTTCATGCCCCGCCGGGCGGCTTCCTTCGCAAATTCCTGTCCAAATCCGTTTCCCGCGCCGGTAATGAGTGCAACCCTGTCCTGAAACTCCTTCATCGTAACACCTCCTGTTACTCATCCGTCTTCCTTCCGATCATATGCTGCGTTTCTTCGCAAAATCCCTCGGGCAACGCACACGGCCCGGGAGAAAACGAACTGGTAAAAAACGGGGGGAAAGGTATCCGCAGGCGGCGGAAAACAAAATATATGTAGATAAACACTGAAAAGTGTCCTTTTTTTGCACATTGGCATGCTACCACTCTCTAAAAAGCCCGTCAATGGACATCGGGGGGCCGATGCCTAAAGACGGGCTTTTTTCTAAATAGCGGCTCATCCCGCTCTACGGATATGGATGCGCCGTTTTTTTTTATGAGGATAGGGTAAACTNNTACCCACAGAAGCATAGCAGCGCCGATGGCGGCGACGAAAAGGGAAATGAACTGGGAGGTTGACAGCGCGCCAACCTCGCCGCGAATGAGGTCGCCGCGGAAAAACTCTAAAATGAAGCGGCCCGTACTGTAGAACAGGAGATAACAGGCTGTGACCCGGCCGGGCGCCCTGCCGGGAGCGCGATATTTTTTAAAGAGCGCGCACAGGACGAAATAGTTCAGAAAGTCTGAAGCGCTTGCGATGATTTGCGTCGGGACCAAAGCGACGCCGTTCGGTGCAAACAGGGAGGAATGGAACGTGACGGCAAAGGCCCCGCTCGTTTCAACCCCGTAGCAGCAGCCCGCAAGCAGGCAGCCGATGCGCCCAAAGCCCTGCGCCAGCGCAAGGGACGGCATCACGGTGTCGAGCGACGGGAGAAAGTTGAGACCCCGCCGCTTTGAGTAGACAAGCAGTGCCGCAAGCCCGCCGAGAATGCCGCCGTAGACCACGAAGCCGCTTGTGAAATCCTCCAGCATAATTGCCGGATTTTTGATGATATCGCCCAAAATGGTGAGCCAGTAAAGCAGCTTCGCACCAACCAAGCCGAACACGACGCACCAGATGAGCGAGGGGAAAACGTACTGCTCCATCACAGGAACGCCGTTTTTCTTAGCCCGGCGCTCTGCGTCGAGATATGCAAATAGAACGCCGAGTCCGATCATGAGACCGTAGCCGTGTATCGTGTAGTTGCCGATGGTCAAAATGTCGTTATGCATGCGTACCTCCATTCTGGAATGCGAAAGCATTGGGTCTGTTTTCCCTTCGCCGGGTGCGACGGGCTTGGATGCGGAGACTGTCCATTATATTGCAACGGGAATTTTGTCTAAAAAATCGCTGTATTCATAGCCCGGCAGTGTGAAACTGTTCTTGGTGAAAGCGTAAAAGTCCCTGACGTCCGGGTCGAGGACGATTTTGGGAGCCGGTTTCGCTTCGTTTTGCAAAATCTTTTCGACGAGCGGAATGTGTCGGTCATAGATATGGGCGTCGGGAATGACGTGGACAAGCTCGCCGGCTTTCAGACCCGAGACCTGCGCGAGCATGTACACAAGCGCGGCATACTGGCAGACGTTCCAGTTGTTCGCCGTGAGCATATCTTGACTGCGCTGGTTCAAAATCGCGTTTAGCGTGTTGCCGGAGACGTTAAAGGTCATAGAGTACGCGCAGGGGTAGAGCGCCATTTCGTGCAGATCCTCAAAATTGTAGAGGTTCGTCATGATACGGCGGCTGGCTGGATTGTGTTTCAGATCAAATAGTACGCGGTCAACTTGATCAAATTCACCCTCGGCGTAGATTGCTTTTTTGCCGAGCTGGTAACCATAAGCCTTGCCGATGCTGCCGTTTTCGTCCGCCCACTGATCCCAGACGTGGCTGCCGAGGTCCTTCACGTTGTTGGACTTTTTCTGCCAGATCCACAGAAGCTCGTCAATTGCGCTTTTCCAATACGTCCGTCGGATGGTCAAAATCGGGAACTCCTCGGAAAGGTCGTAGCGGTTCACGATACCGAATTTTTTGACGGTGTGTGCGGGCGTTCCGTCTTCCCACCTTGGCCGGACGGCGAGGTCGGTGTCCCAGAATCCGTTTGAGAGGATGTCTTTACAGTTCTGAATAAAAATTTCGTCCGCTTTGCTCATTGTCGCTTCCTCCGTCTTTCCAGTAACGTCTGATATATTGCATTTTACCATCAGACGCCCCGTCTGTCTATTAGAGAACTGTCCAAAAAGGGCAGGACGGGGAAAATAACCCCGTCCTGCAAAGGTTCCTCTGAAATTGTGCTGCGCGTCTTCAGCCAAGCTCGATCATTTTGTCGATGCATCGTCTCGCGCCAGTCAAAACGTCCTCAGGCAGTTCAATTCTTTCGCCGCCCTCGCCGCTTACGGCGGCGAGCACGTCCGGAAGCGTCGTACATTTCATGTTTACGCACAAAAGACGCTTTGCCAGCGGGTAAAAGCGCTTTTCCGGGCACTCATAGCGCAGGTGCTCGGCAATGCTCATTTCGGTGCCGATCAGAAATTCCTTCGCGTCTGAGCGCTTGGCGTATTCCATGATGGCCGAGGTCGAGCCGACAAAGTCCGCTTGCGCAACGACCTCCGGCCGGCACTCGGGGTGCACCAGCAGCAGCGCGTTTGGGTGCAGCGTTTTCATGGAAAGCGTGTCCTGCTCGCTGACGCCCGCGTGCGTCGGGCAGCCGCCCTTTAAGAGCGTCAGATGCTTTTCAGGCACCTGCTTTTGCACATAATCGCCCAGATTGCAGTCCGGGATAAAGAGAATGTTCGGGTTTTCGAGCTTTCGGATGATCTTGACCGCCGACGAGGAGGTCACGCACACGTCGCAAATCGTTTTAAGCGCCGCCGTTGTGTTGATATAGCAGACGACCGCGTGGTCTGGATACTGCTTTTTGACCTCTGCGATGTAATCTTTGTCCATCTGCTCCGCCATTGGACAGCCCGCCATGGCGTTTGCTAGGTAAACGGTCTTTTCCGGCGATAGAATTTTCACAGTCTCCGCCATGAAACGCACGCCGCACATGACGACCGTTTGCTGCTTCGCCTTCGCCGCTTGCACGCTCAGCCCGTAGGAGTCGCCAACATAGTCCGCAACCTCCAGAATGTCCTGCGCCTGATAGCAGTGTGCGAGGATGCACACATCCCGTTCGGCCTTGAGGCGCATGATCTCGTTTTGCATTTCCGCAACTGTCATAATTTTCACCTGTTATCTTAGAGTAGGCAGACCGCCCTAATAAGCACATATAAATAGTATGTTAATAGAATTATAATCATTTAAGCGGTGCTTGTCAAGCGGAAACGGCTGGTCATTGCTCCTTCAAAAGCTCGTCAGTAGGCGTTTTGACGAAATAGTTTTCCACATAGCGCTGTAGTTCCGTGAGTTCGCGGCTTTTGGGGGCGTCCAGCGGGGTGCAGTAGTAGATATACGCGCGCTTCGGGATGATGACGTTGCGCACGACGATCTCGGGGTTCGTGATGCGTGCGGCCATGGTCTGTGTGATGGGGGCGATGCCGATGTTTTTCGTCATGGAGTTGATAAAGTTCAGGTTGTTGCTCGATGAGACAAGTATGCGCAGATGGATGCCGACCTTTGAGCAGAAATAGTCCATGGTCTGACGGATGGCGTTTTCCGGGACTCCGGTGATAATGCTTTCGCCGTCAAGACTTTTGAGGTCAATGGGTATGCGGCTGGTGGCAAGCGGATGGCTTTTGTGGATGGCGATGAACATGAATCCCTCGACGAGCGGGGTGGCGCGGATGAGCTTCGTGTCTAGAGGCGTTGACAAAAACGCGGCGTCCAGCTCATTTTTGATAAGCTTTTGAATACAGGTCGCCTGTGACCACTCCTCGATTTCCAGGTTTGCTTTGGGATGCTGCTTTTGATAGTCGAATAAAAAATCCGAGCTTATGCTGTTTGTAACGCCGTAGGCAAAGGCCAGCGTGTGAGCGTGGCTTTTTTTCTTGCGGTAGTCCGCGAGTGCCTCCTGCGAAAGCAGGTACTGCTCGTGCATGCTTTGAAAATAGGGATACAGTAGCTTGCAGATTTCCGTCGGCACGACGCCTGTATTGGAACGGGTTAACAGAGAGACATCGAGTTCGTTTTCAAGGACCTGAATTTGACGGCTTAGCCCCTGCTGAGAGATGTAGAGCTTCGCGCTTGCTTTCGAGATGTTCTGCTCCTGATAAAGGCAGATGAATGAGTTGATAACCTTTAGCTGCAAAGTTGACCCCTCCTTCCCTTTGGCGCAGACAACGATTGACGAAGCGCCCGGTCAAGCGCGTTTAACCGGCAATGATCGGCTGCACCCTAAACGCTATGTACACTATACAACAAACTTGCGTGGAAGTACAGAAACAAGTTGTGCAATATACACAACGAAACATTGTGGGCGCCCTCAATTTAACTGTTTTACAAAATCACGGTCTGGCACCTATAATTGAGCCAACGGAACGGTCGGGCGAAGCCGGAGAACAAGAACACGCCCGCTTCCCGCGCCGGACGAAAAGAACAGACTGAAGGAGAGGAGCAAATCCATGAGTAAAATTGTGACAAAGGCATGCGTGATCGGCTCGGGCGTTATGGGGGCAAATATCGCAGCCCTGCTCGCCGGCGTCGGCATGCAGGTGACCCTGCTTGACATCGTCCCGTTCAAGGGACTGGACGACAAGGAAAAGGCGAAGGGACTCACGGAGGAAAGCCCGGAATTCCGCAACCGATTGACCAATGCGGCCATGAAAAAGCTCAAGACCGACAAGCAGATGCCGCTTTACAGCAAAAGTGCCCTTCAAAACATCTGTACCGGCAACACAACGGACGATCTGAACCTCATCCGCGACGCGGACTGGGTGATCGAAGTTGTTGTGGAGCGCATCGACGTCAAGAAGGGCCTTCTCAAGCAGATCGAGCCCTATGTGAAACCGGATGCCATCGTTTCCTCGAATACCTCGGGCGTTTCGATCACGAAGATCGTCGAGGATATGCCGGAGGATTTCAAGACCCGCTTTATGGGCACACATTTCTTCAATCCCCCGCGCTGGATGGGCCTTTTCGAGGGGATCCCGACGCAGTGGACTTCGAGAGAAACCATCGAAACCATGGCGCACGTCGGCGGCGACCTTCTGGGCAAGACCTGCGTTTACGCGAAGGATACGCCAAACTTCGTCGGCAACCGCATCGGCTGCTTTGGCGCGGCGCAGATCATGAAGCTCACCGAAAGATACGACTATGACTTCGCTACCGTCGACTATCTGACTGGCAAGGTCATGGGCCACCCGAAGTCTGCAACTTTCGGCACCGGCGATATGGTCGGCATGGATATCATCGCAAACGTCTCCAAAAATGTCATCGACGCTTCGAAGGATGCAAAGGAGATCGAGGACTACACAATGCCCGCCTATGTCACCGAACTGATGGAAAAGGGTTATCTCGGCGACAAGGCAAAGCGGGGCTTCTACCGCAAGGAGCGGGTCGACGGCAAAAAGGTAAAGTATCAGTGGAACTACAAGACCCACGATTACGAGCTCGTCGAGGGAAAGCCGAAGCTCAGCACGGTCGAAGC
>DEMY01000086.1:34723-38177 GCA_002359425.1 Clostridiales bacterium UBA2658 | reverse complement strand
GACCGTCTGCGGAAAGCGCGGAATGGGCTTTTTGTGCGCGGAGTCGAAAAGGCCCTCCTTTTGGAGTTTTTCCTTGAGCTGCTCGAACGCCACCGCAAGATCGCCCATGCCCTCCGGCAGGAGCCGGTCAACATAGAGCTGATAAGCCCCGTCACGCGGGTAAACCGCGACCCGGCCCACCGCCGTAACACCCATGCCGTTTTCGGGCTTGAACCGGAGCTTGGCTGCGCTTGAGCGGAACATCACGCAACGCACAGAGCACTCGGCGTCCTTGAGCGTGAAGTAGTGGTGGCCCGAGGGGTAGACCTTATAGTTTGAAAGCTCGCCCCGGACCGCGACGCCTTGCAGCACCGGGTCTGAGTCGAGCATAGCTTTGATGTAGTTATTTAGCTCCGTTACGGAGAGAACAGCGCCGTCCATTATTGCGCCTCCGGCACTTCGCGTTTTTCTTCCTCCGCTTTCGCCTGCGGCTCGGCAATTTCCGGTGCGGACGGCGTAACTTGCGGGTCGGGAATCCAAGTTCCTGCGGCTTCTGCATTCTCCAGGTCGGGAGCCATGGTTTCTACAGNNAGCTTCTATTTCTATGCTCTCCGGGTCAATAGATTCGTCCGCTGCAAGCTCCATATTTTCCGGCTCACGCTCCGGCCGGGGGGGCGCGCCGCGCTCGCCGCGCATGAAGGAGCCAAGAATACCGTTGATAAAGGAAACCGTTTCCGGCTCTTCAAAGCCCTTTGCAAGCTCCACCGCCTCGTTGATGGCAACGGAGTCCGGCACCTCATCCAGATACAGCACCTCAAAAAGCGCGGTACGCAAAATGGTGAGGGCAATACGGGAAATGCGCGAAATTTTCCAGCCGCGCGCATATTTTTCAATGTAGGCATCCAGCTCCCGGGCGTGCTCCGCTGTACCCAAAACGACAGCGCTGATATAGTCCCGCTGCTTTTGGGACGGATACTCCGCAAAAAGCTCGTTTTCGCCCGCAAGAGACGCAAAGTATTCCTGATCAAAAAAGGCGTCCAGCGCCTCTGGGGCTTGCACCGGCTCATTTGCGACAGAAAAGCCGATCTGCACGGCGAGCTGTCTCGCCACTGTTCTGGTCATCTTTCGTTCCTCCGAAATTTAAGGGTGAAACAGCCGGAAAGCAGGTATTGGCCCGCTTTCCGGCGATCTTCAAAAGTCAAGCCCGCAGCCTGGGAAAGGACACGCCGCTCACATGAACGTTCACGGTAGGCGAAAGGCCGGTCATAGCCTCAAGCGCATTTGATACCGAGGACTGCACGTTCTGCGCAACCTCCGTTACAACACAGCCGAAATCGACCATGAGCAGAACGTCAACTGTAATCTTGTCGTCCTCGAACGAGACCTTGACGCCCTTGGAGAGATTTTTCCTGCCGATGAACTCCATGATGTCGTCCCCGACGGTATAGGCAAGGCCGTCCACCCCGTCGATCTCCGTGATCGCGGCGCCGACAATCGTGGCGATAACGTCCTCCGAAATACAGATGTTTCCTTTTTCTGTTGCCGTGGTAATATAGTTTTCAGACATAATAAAAGCCTCCCTGCAAACGATACTGCGGTGTACACAGGATTATTGGGTATTGTACCACAGTTTAAGCAAAAAGAAAAGAAAAATCGTTTCATCGTTTTATATAGGATGCGCTCCCGGCGGACGCTTTGTGTCCGCCGGGAGCGCGTTTCAAAAAGGAAGGGGGGCTTTCGCCCCCTTATTCCAATATAGACGCGTCGTCCGCTTCGGCCGTCTTTGTGCTCGGCGCAGCAGCACTGGGCGCGGGGCTGGCGGCGGTGTTCGAGCTGCCGTCCGCCGTTGAGTTCTTCGCGCTCGGGGCAGGCGTCGCGGCCGTTCCGGTCGGTGTGCCCTTGCCGTTTTTGACCTCGATGACCTTGATCTGCGTGGGCTTAAAGTCCGTTTCGCTCGTAATGGTGTCTGTGATCTTCGCAACGTCCTCGGCCTTAAGTCCCTCCGCCGGGGCTGGAACCGCAAGCGTCACGCCGTCCGCGCTCACAAAGGCGACGCATTCGGAGAAATTCTTCGCGAGCAGCATGTTTTCAATTTGCGTCTCCTCCATCGAGTAGTTCGCCATCGCGGAGATGGCGCTCATTGCGCCGTCGATGGTCTCTTTAGAGGCGGTTTTGGACGAGGCGGCAGATTTCAGCAGACTCAAAGCCTCGTCGCGCGATTGCTGCCGCGTGAGCCGGGCCTGCGCGAAATAATCCGAATTTGACGCCGTCTCCTTCGTGTTGGAATCTCCCTTCGCCGCTTTTTCTTCCGCTAGACCGACGCTTTCGCTGTCTGGCAGCTCCGCCGATTTGTGGTAGGAAAAGTTCAGNNTCGTTATCAGCTTTTTCGTCCGCTGTCCCCCATCCGGCTTCTTTTGATTGGTATTCTCGGTTCTGGTTTCCATAACACTCTCCTGTTCGGCATCGTTTCTGATCTCCATTTTACACCTCTCAATGCATTTTCATGACCGTGATCCGCTCGGCGCTCAGGCCTGTATAGGCCTTGACGGCGCTAACCACCGCGAGCTTTGCCCTTGGATCGTCTCCACCGTCGCACACGACGACAGCCCCCTTGTATGTTGGGTTTACATAATATAAATCAACCACCTTTTCGCTGCCGTTTTCGGACACGACGAGCGTTTTATCCTCACTCTGTGCAAGCTCACGCTCACAGCTTCCCTCAACGGAAAGAAGCACCGACACGCGCCCAACGTTTTCGATCCGCGCAAGCTCGCTCGAAAGCCGCTTTTCCTCGACGGTTATGGAAAAGGCTGGCTCTGTGATACCCTGCGTTTCGGTCTTTTNNGCGCTCTTTTCACTGCTGTTTTTCGTTTCCATCCCAATACTGTCTTTCCTTCGGTATTCCGAGTTCGTATTCGATCGCGTTTTCCAAAAGCACTCTCCCCCGCCCCGGCGCTTCGCCCGAAAGCTTCACCGAATAAGGGTACCAGCAGCCCTCCCCCCACTTGACCGTGACCGACGCCGTTAGTTCTTGCAGGCCAAGGTCCTTTGCTTTGTCCAATATATATGCGCTCATCTTTCCTTCTATGAACCTTCTGTCCAGCGCGTCGCTCGATTTTTCGGCGTCGCCCGCGATGGAGTTCGCCTTTGCGCGGTAGTCCGCCATGTCGAGCGAAAGCTGCGCCTCGTTCGTTCTTGTGAGCGGCTGGATAACGACGAGCAGCAAAACGACGCCGGACAAAAGCTTCAAAATGCTCTTGACCTTTCCCTGCGGCGTCAGCACCGAAGCCGCCGCGCAAACAAGCGCCGCTCCCGCAATGGAGCGCACCCACAAAGCCGTTGCCCCCGTCATCCCGTCACCGCCTTCATACTCGAAACGAGCGACAGAAAGAGCATAACGCCCCCCGCGCCGACAAGGCCCAAAAGGAGGCCAAACGCGGAGCCTATTTCGCCAATCATCTCCGCCATGCGTTTT
>DEMY01000086.1:34171-34643 GCA_002359425.1 Clostridiales bacterium UBA2658 | reverse complement strand
TCGACGACTGGAAGCGCCGTAGAGATGGCCGTTTTTGCAGCCTTTGCCGCGAACTCGTCGGTCTTTCCGGTGATAATGCCCGTGAGACCGAGATAGGTCGTGAACGCCAGAACCAAAAGCATAAGCGCCGTTGTACATACCCATTTCAGCAGCTTCGAGACACCCGCGAGCGTATCCTTCGGCAGCGCTGCGTTTGCGAGCACCGCCGCAAGGTAGATGCTCACAAGCGGCAAAACGAAGCTTGTCCCGACTGTTAGCAAAAGGTCCATGAAAAGCGCCGTCGCCGCGTACTTTGCCGCCGCCGAGGACACCGCCCCGGCCCCCACGGCCGCCGAGCACATGACCGGCAGCACCGCCTTTGAAAAGTCCGAAAGCGTCTCAAGCGTTGCTGAAGCCGAGGCTAAGAGCGAGCCCGCGTCGCCTACCGCGATCACAGCTACCGCCGCCGTGCCCGCGAGCGTCACCGCGTCCT
>DEMY01000086.1:28978-34134 GCA_002359425.1 Clostridiales bacterium UBA2658 | reverse complement strand
CGCCAAGCCCGCCGTTTGAAAGGGAAACGTCCCCAAGAATATCCTTCGCCTCCTGCGGAATGGCCTTTTGCAGGTCCCCTGCGCCAGTCGCATTTGCGCGCTCCGAAAAGTCATCCGGCAGAGCGGGTGACGCGGCAGGCCGTTCCGCCGGGGACGCATTTTCAGCTCCGCTTTCGGACACAGCCGGGCTTTCCACAGGAGCCGCGTTTTCCGCTTCATTTTCAGACGCGGCGGCTTGTCCGTTGTCTTCGATCCGCGTATACAGATATGTATCCCCCTTCGCCCATGCTCCGCCGCAGAGACACAGCGCCGTGACAAAAAAGAGAAACAGAAGCTTTCCTTTTTTCATGCCAGCTCTCCGATCGTCCGCAAAAGCGCGTTCAGAAGCGGCAGTGAAACATACAGCGCGCACACCGCTCCGCACAGCTCAACGCTTGAGGCCACCGCTGTCTGTCCCGCGTCGCGGCAAATATCGCTGCCGAGCCGGGACGTGACGCCGATGCCGACACATTTTAAGATCGGCGCGGCATAGGCCGCCGAAAATCCGGTACCGACTTCTATAAGATCCAACGCGCTCTTTACCTCTGAAAATGCCTTGAGCGAAAGCCCGGCCACGAGCGCGCACACGGCAAGTCCCAAAACAAGCGACATTTCAGGATTGGTCTTTTTGATGACGAGCGACAAGATCGCCGCCGCGATGGACACCGCCGCCGCTTTTAAAAGGATTTCCATACTTATAGCCCGAAAAGCGTCTTTATCGTGTCGAACAGGCCGCTGATCTCTTTCACGACGACGCCAAGGACAATCACGAGCGCCGTAAGCGTCACCATGAGCGCCTGATCATCGCGCCCGGAGCGCGAGAGAATAATGTTCAAGACTGCACNNTTGAAAACGAGGTCTACATTCATTTCCCTTTTCCTCCGTATAAAGCGCCGAAGCGCACATATTTTTAATCGTCAAATCAGCGCGGCGGCGAGCATCAGCCCCAGCGTCAAACCGACGCCCGTTGAAAGCTTCGTCCCCTGCTTTACGCTGACCGCTCCCCGCTCGGCGGCCTCCTCAAAATGTCCGATGCAGGCGCGCACACNNCCTTGGACTGCTCCGGCCCCGGATATCTGCCGAGCACCGGGGCGAGTCTTGCGAGCGCGCGCCGCTCCGTATCACTGAGCGAAACGCCCGCGTCGTGCAGCCAGCAGTTCGCCCAAAGCGTTTCAAGGCTCTCCTCCCCGAGTGCAAAGGCGCATACCGACAGCTTTTGAAAAACGCCGTGCACGCGCAGGTCCTT
The DNA here is from genome assembly GCA_002359425.1 of Clostridiales bacterium UBA2658. GTDB lineage: Bacteria > Bacillota > Clostridia > Oscillospirales > Oscillospiraceae > UBA2658. The sequence continues at coordinate 32,849 of DEMY01000086.1, read as the reverse complement.
CCGCTTTGCCAGCGCCGCAAAAATCTCCGGCGTCGGCGTCCCAGAGGCGGTCAGTTCCGCGTCGAGATAGCGCAGGGCAGAAAGCGCATCCTCCGTGCAGCGCTGCCGGTCGCGGATATCCCTGGCCCGTCCAACGCCAAAAAGTGTGCAGGCGGCGATGAGCAAAACCGCTCCCAGCGCCCTCATGTCAGCTCCGCCACAGTGTAGCGCCGGACGCCGCTCTCGTTTTCGATGACGACCGCGCGGGAAAAAAGACGCCGTTCCAAAAGCTTGCGGTAAAGCGGCCTGTCCCGCAGATCGTCAACGCTCTTTCCGTGCGCGGTCGCGAGAATCTGCACGCCGCAGTTTGCCGCCTCGGAAGCGGCGTCCACGTCCTGCGGCGCTGTAATCTCGTCAAAGGCCAAAACCTGCGGGGCCATCGCGCGCAGGAGCAAATAGACGCCCTCGTTTTTCGGCGCGCCTGTCAAAATGTCAGTCCGCGCACCGATGTCAAAGCCCGGTATGCCCTCAAAGCTGCCAGCCACCTCGCTCCTTTCATCGACAAGCGAAACGCGTTTTCCGCTGTTTGAAAGCATCCGCACAAGCTCGCGCAGAAGTGTCGTTTTGCCCCCGCCCGGCGGCGAGACGAGCAGCGTCGATGAAAAGCCGCCGTCCGTGAGATTCGGAAAAATACTGTTTGCGCAGCCCTGCACCTCGTGCGGGATACGGACGCAGACAGACGAGAGCCGCCGCATGGCCGTAATCTTTCCGCCGTCCGTCATGACCGTTCCGCAGAGACCGACGCGGCAGCCGCCCGCCGCCGTCACAAAGCCCGCGCGGATATTGTCCGCATAGGTGTGCGCCGACGCGCGCGTCGCGATCTCCAGCGTCATTTGCAGTTCGGCAGGCGAAACAAGATGTTCCGTCAGGATATCAAGCTCATTTCCGTCAACAACCAGACTTGGCGCGTGGCCAGTGCGCAAACGTATCTCCTCCGCCCTGTCCGTAATCTCCGTGGGCAGCTCCAGCATTTCGCAGCGCAGGCCCGGCGGCAGCAGTCGCGCCGCGCTCAGGAATTCCTCCGAACCAGAAAGTTTTTCCATAGTCGTCACCCCCTCTTAGCACAAGCTTATTGGACGGGCCCTGCTTTTATGCAAAAAAATCCCGCCAGAAGGCGGGAAAGAAAAAGGACGGCCACACTTTGGCCGTCCCTGCGTGTTTATTTGATTTTTCTACATTCCAGATAATATCGCTTATCCCTTGACGGGCCGATGGAAAAGCTCTTTGCGGGAAACGCGCCGCTTTTGACAACGGACGGAAACAGCTCGTTTTTATCCATGCCAGGCAGCAAAAGTCCCGCACAGCCGGGCCGTTCGGCCATGGAAAGGGCCGTTTCGTCATCGTGTATGTAATCGACATGTCCGCCATGCAGGGCGATGCAGCGCTCACAAAAATGCTGTGCCGTGTCGATGAGACTGCCAATCGTGAGACCGGGCACAGTGACGCTCTGCGTCCGCCCATCGCAGGCGAGCCTGATCTCGTGAGCGCCGCTTTCATCGCCGCTAACGCGCGAGAAATAGTCCTCCGCTTCTGCAAAAAGCGCATCCGCGCCAGCGTCCATATTGAATAATACGCGGTGAATGGGTTCAAAGCGCACGGAGGCGNCGTGAATATTGACAAGCTCGGCAAGCGCGAAGCGGGCCGGATGGTGCTCGCGCTCCGCAGGTGTGAGTCCCTCGCGAATTGTTTCCCAGCAAAGGCGCGCGGTCGCAAGGCTGTGGTTCCCATCCCCCATCGCGATGACGACGGGCGGTTTTCCGTTCAAATGATAGCGCTTTTCAAGATATTCCGGGTCGCAAAGCGCGGAAAGCGCGTTTTCGATCTTTTCCGCATCAGCCCCCGCGACGCGCGTGCCGCGAATGTGGCCGCCGCCGTCCATAAGGTCGAAGTCATAGAGCGTTTCGCCCGGAATCGCGCCGCCGAGCACCGTGTTTTCGGGGTCGTCAATAAACAGAACAATATGCGGCAGCTCAAGCGACGCCTGCATGCGAATCTGTACGCGCGGAGGCAACCGGCTCTCGACGGTTTTTTCAGTCGCTCGGACCGGCGAAACGGAGTCTGCGCGGTAGTCATAGGCCTCCAAGTCAACGAGACCGACGAGACCATGCCGCTTTTCTCCAATCGTGAGGTCGCGCTCTACATAGATAAAGGAGTTCTCCAACGTGCGGAAAGCGCCGCTTGCAAGGTAGCAGTCCATCGTGGCGTTTATTTTATCTCTCTCCGCCGGTGCATCGTGCGTCTGCAAATAGGCCTCCGGCAGGATCAGGCGCAGGGTCGATGGGGCGCTGCCTACGCGCTTGCCGACGTTGTCCCAGTACTCCGGCTCGGATGTGTATTGGTCGCAGGCGATAACGCTCCAAAGTTGCAGGTCCGCGTCCTTTGGAAGCAGAATGTCACCGGGGAGAAAGAGCTTTTCCATGATAAAGTCCTCCAAATATTCAGCGTTTGATTTATCTATTTTACCAGCATCCTTGCCGTTGCGCAAGTCCGGATATGCGCTTTGCACTTCCTTTTCGTCAAAAAACGTGATAGAATGCCGGCAGTCATCGAAAGGAATCGAACTGCTATGGAAAATGTACTCACTGTTCGCCGCGCGCTCGTTGTNNTTTTGCCTGAAAAGGGCCTCTCAATCGAGGGCGGCGCAAAATTGGTTGACATAATTTTATCTGACCACGAATTTCTTCCCCGTCGCGAGGCCGAGCAGGACCCCTCGCACAAGCAGGTCATCCCCTATGTGGTACTCGTGCGCGGGGACGAAGTTTTTGTGACACGCCGCCTCAAAAAGGGCGGCGAGGAACGGCTGCACGGTCTGCTCTCCATCGGTGTCGGCGGCCACGTCAACCGCGAGGCGGATGGCGACGGAGCGGACGTTCTGCGCCGCGGTATGGAGCGCGAGCTTGCCGAGGAGGTCTCGATTGAGCATATGGGTCCTCTCACTCCGCGCGGCATCATAAACGACGACACGGCGGAGGTCGGCCGTGTCCACCTCGGCCTTCTTTTCACCATGGAGGTTTCCGGTGAGGTCGCCGTGCGCGAAACCGAAAAGCTTGAGGGCTTCTGGACGCGGTGCGCAGAGCTGCCCGCGCTCAAGGCGCAAATGGAGACATGGTCCCAGTTCGTTGTCGAGGCACTTTTTTGAGCGCGGCGGCATCCTAGGTCTCTTTCTTTTCAAATTAAATTGGCGCTTTTCTTGCGCGGCGGTCTGTAAAATGCGGATCGCCGCGCCGTTTTTTCTGACGCCTGCGCCCTGTATGGCGAGGCTCGGCGCTCGTGCACAGCACGCTTCGTCAAATTCACAAACAGGTGGTATTATTTGCTTGCAATAGCGGGCAGACTGTACTATAATACAACTGTGTGTGACGGGGGAATATACAATCTGCCGCATGCGGAAAATGAAAAAAATGTTGCATATGGAGGTAACAAATGAAAAAGTTTCTTGCACTTGCACTGGCGTTTGCGATGACGCTGTGCCTCGTTGCCTGCGGTAACAAGACCGAGACCTCTCCGTCTCCGTCTGGCGCCGCCACAACCGATAATGCCGGAAAAGCGCTCAAGATCGCAATCGTCACCAGCCCCTCGGGCGTTGACGACGGTTCCTTCAATCAGGCCTGCTACGAAGGCATTAAGGACTTCATTAAGGATCATCCGAATTGCTCCGTGAAGCCCATCCAGGNNCTATGGCAAACTCCGTCAACGCTGTTTCCCAGATCGTCGCCGACTACGATGTTATCGTGACTCCGGGCTTCCAGTTCGGCGGCATCACCCAGCTTGCGCAGGACAACCCCAGCAAGTATTTCATCCTTGTGGACTCCTATCCGACCGACGCCGCGGA